>DATAQW010000112.1:0-3986 GCA_036264445.1 Pseudacidobacterium sp. | reverse complement strand
TCAGGATGATAGCGTCGAGGTGAGTGGGGGGCAGTCAGCCGCAGTCACTAAGACGCGCGCTCCTAAGTAGATGCAAAAGCTTTCGACCGACGAGATCGGGAAATCCTACAAAGGCCGCCAGGTAGTCCGGAGCGTGATCCTGGAAATTTCGCAGGGTGAAGTGGTCGGGCTGCTTGGCCCGAACGGCGCCGGAAAAACAACCAGCTTCTACATGATTGTCGGTCTGGTGACACCGGACGCGGGACGGATCCTGGCCGATGGCGCCGATATTACACGCGTTCCGATGTATATGCGTGCGCGGCAATACGGCATCAGTTATCTGCCGCAGGAGCCATCGGTCTTCCGCAAGCTGACAGTGGAGGAGAATATTCTGGCTGTGCTTGAAGTGCAGTCCATATCTCCGGAGATGCGCCGTGCGCGTACGGAGAAATTGATCGATCAGCTTAGCCTGGGACACATTCGCAAAACACGCGGTTATGCGCTCTCCGGCGGCGAGCGGCGTCGCGTGGAGATTGCACGCTGCCTTTGTATTCAACCTTCCTTTATTTTGCTCGACGAGCCTTTTTCGGGAATTGATCCCATTGCGGTACTCGATCTCCAGGAAATCATCTACGACCTGAAAGCCAGCGGAATTGGTGTGTTAATTACAGATCATAACGTTCGCGAAACGCTTTCCGTTACGGATCGCGCCTACATTATCAACGAAGGGCGCATCTTCCGGGACGGAACGCCGGAGCAACTGGGAAATGATCCGGAAGTCCGAAGAGTGTATCTCGGTGAAGGATTTTCTCTCAGCTGAAGCAATTCGAGTGCCAAAACTGAATTTATGTGAAATTTCCTCGGGTTAAAGCTGTCGGACTGTGCAACAGTGCGTGTAGACTGAGGGAAATTCCCCCCACGATGTATTAACGATTTTGTAAGCAGGTAGGAATGGCGCTTCTTCAACCAAAACTCAGCTTGAAAGTGTCTCAGCGGCAGATCTTGACGCCTGGCCTTATGCAGATGGTCAGCGTTCTGGCGCTGAACAAACTCGAGCTGAAGGAGATGATTCAATCGGAGATTGCCGAGAATCCTATCCTTGAAGAGCTTGAAGAAAATGTGCCCATCCTGGATGAAGTCGCTGGCCGGGAGGAGATGCTGGATCGTCCGGTCGAAGTACAGCAGGCGGAAGCGGCTCCGGAAAAGACCGACCCATTCGATGAAATCGACTTCGGCTCTTATTTCCAGGATTACCTTGATCCGGGTTTTCGCACGCCGAACAGCTTTGAAATTACCGAAAAGCCGTCGATCGAGAATTTTCTTTCGCAGCCGAGCACTCTTACTGACCACTTGTTCTGGCAGCTTGGTTCGCTGAGCTTAACGCCTGCCGTTCGGGATGCCGCGGAATATATCATCGGCAATCTGAACGAGGATGGTTATTTAACTGCCACGGATGAGGAGTTGCTGGAAGGGTATCTCAGGGAGCAGCTTGGGCCGGAACAGGGCGGCGGACGGGCAATCCAACCCCAAAAACAGCTTCAGATCAATGAAGTTCCAGCAATGATGGCGGAGCGTGCAAAGGGACACTTGGCGGCTGCGCTTAAAGTGGTGCAACACCTTGACCCTGTAGGCGTGGCGACACGCGACCTGCGGGAATGCCTGTTGGTGCAGATCGAGGCACAGCAGCGCGAGTTTGAGCTGATCTATAAGCGTCAAAAGCGTTCTGCGTATATGAATGGCGCCAGCCATGAAGCTACCGCTGAATCGTTATTAGACGAGGGTTTTGCGGGTGGATCGGCAGGGGAACCGCTGGATGTGCACGCGAATGGCACTCCTGAGCATGCCAACGGTGCCGGGCCGCAAGTGGATGTATTTGAAACTGCGCGAAGCATTGTCGACAGGCATTTGATGCTTTTGCAGAGACGGGATTTGCGCGAGCTTGCCAAGGCGCTGAGTCGGTCGCAAGACGAAACGCAGCACGCGGTCGAATTCATCCGGACCCTCGACCCACGCCCGGGGCAGCGCTATAACCGTGTCGATGCGAGGCTCATTGAACCAGATGTCGCATTTGTAAAACGCGGCGATGAATACGTTGTGGTCATGAATGAGGAAGATCTGCCGACACTGCGTTTGAATCAGGGCTATCGCAGAATGATCACGCAGGATGGCACCGAAAAAGATGTGAAGGATTATGTGAAGGAGCGCTATCGTTCCGCGATCCAGCTAATGCGAAATATCGAGCAGCGCAAGAACACAATTCTTCGCACATGCGAATCGATCATACGGCGGCAGGCGGAGTTCCTTGAAACGGGTGTTGATGCAATGAAGCCCATGATGATCAAGGAAGTCGCGGAAGAGATCGGCGTGCATCCATCTACCGTTAGCAGGGCCGTATCCAATAAGTATGTGCATACGCCGCAAGGAGTCTACGAGCTGCGGTTCTTTTTCTCCGAGGGAGTCAACGGTCCTGAGGGATCGAGCACTCCACTCATGCTCCTGAAACGAAAAGTGAAAAAACTGATCGAGGACGAGGATCCGCGCAAGCCGCTGACCGATGACCTGATCGCAAGCATGCTGCAATCCCAGGGCATTGATGTAACCCGTCGGACGGTCGCCAAATATCGCGAGGACATGCGGATTCCGAGCACCCATCAACGCCGGGTTCGCGGTTGATGTAGAATCATTAATCTTCGCCGGTTTTTTGGGCGCGGGATTTTTTTAGAAGGGAGCTTTCACCATGCAGGTTGAGTACACAGGCAGGCAGGTGACCGTTACCCGCACATTACGCACGATCGCTGAAGAGTCGATCGAACGCATCGTGAAGATTTTGGGTAAGACAACGGGCGCTCACGTTGTCCTGACAGCGGAAAAATACCGGCAGACGGCTGAAATCACCATCAAGACGCGTCTGCATAGCATTGTCGCTACATCCGAATCGCCGCACATGGAAATTGCATTGCGTGCAGCCCTTGATAAAGCGGAAACGCAGGCGATTCGCTGCAAGAAAAAGCTTCAGACAAAAAAGCGCCTCCCAAAAGAAGAGAAACTTACCACGGAGCTTCCATTGGCACGTCCCAAGCGCTCGACACGCGCACCGGTTTCGACCGATGAGGCGCAGCCAGATACACCTGCTAAAAAAACCAATGGCAACAATGGGCGTGGGAAACAGGTACTTCCTGTTACCGTGCATTCTTTCCCGGCAAAGGTTCCGATTCAGGAGCCGCATGTCGTGCGCTCGTCCGACTCGGTGGCTTTGCGCCCGATGACGCTTGAAGAAGCTGTGAAAGAGGCTGAATTCCGCGACCGCGAAGTGTTTGTCTTTCGCGATCATCAGGGAGACGTAAAGGTTCTGCACCGCAAGCGTGATGGCAAAATGGAACTGATCGAAGTTCCCTAGTTGTCATCTGTTACTCCGATTGTTGACTGAAATGCTAGGATGGGCGCATGCCCCGAAAAGCTGCGCCCAAGTCTGTCAGTCGATCGAAAAAGGCGAAGCCGTCGCCTGTTCGCAATTTGGACGAGGCGCGGGAACTTGTCATCATCACCGGGCTTTCCGGCTCGGGTAAGTTATCTGCATTAAAGGCATTTGAAGACCTTGGCTATTATGCAGTTGATAATATGCCGATCGACTTAGTGCCTCGATTCGCAGAGTTGATTGCCGAATCTGCGGCAACGACACGCGCGGCACTGGTGGTCGATGTGCGTGAGGGGCAGGGACTTGAGCGTTTTCCCGCCATCCTGAAACAAATTCGTAAAACGCTGGCCACAACGGTGATTTACCTGGAGGCGTCAGAAGCAGCGCTGCTGCGCCGCTTTTCTGAGACCCGCCGGCCACACCCGCTAGGCCGCGGGGACAGGGTTGCGGGCGCTATTAAATCTGAGCGTAAAGTATTGGATCCGATTCGCAACGTCGCCGATATCATTATCGACACCTCGAATTTCAATGTGCATGAACTGCGCACGCATGTACAAGACAAGTTTGTGAGCGGAGGCACAGGAAAAGACCT
>DATAQW010000141.1:0-7151 GCA_036264445.1 Pseudacidobacterium sp. | reverse complement strand
CCGGATACGCTGATATTTTCCTGCGCAATACCCTGGCCAGTGGCGTGGTGCCGCAGATTTCAGCAATCCTCGGCCCCTGTGCTGGGGGAGCAGTCTATTCGCCGGCGATTACCGACTTCACCCTGATGGTTGATAAGACCTCTTACATGTTCGTGACCGGCCCCGACGTGATCAAGACCGTTACCCACGAGGAGGTCACAAAAGAAAAACTCGGTGGAGCAACCACGCACAACGAAGTTTCAGGCGTAGCGCATTTCATGGCGCATGACGATGCCGAGTGTCTCGCCATGATCCGCGAGCTGCTGAGTTTCCTTCCGTCAAACAATCTTGATGATCCGCCACGCCGCGCCTGCACTGATCCTGCCGACCGCGCCGATCGCGAACTGGATACGATTGTGCCCGCCGAATCAAACCAGCCGTATGACATCAAGCAGGTTATCGAGCGAATCGCGGATGATGGATATTTCTTCGAAGTTCATGAGCACTTCGCGCGGAACATCGTCATCGGTTTTGCGAGGATGAATGGCCGCTCAGTCGGGATCGTGGCCAACCAGCCCGCGTTCCTTGCCGGAGTGCTTGACATTGATGCCAGCGTGAAAGGCGCGCGGTTTGTGCGTTTCTGCGATGCCTTCAACATCCCGCTTATCACTCTTGAAGATGTGCCCGGATTCCTTCCTGGCGCGCAGCAGGAGTACGGTGGCATCATTCGCCATGGCGCAAAGCTGCTCTACGCCTTTGCTGAAGCGACTGTGCCCAAGCTCACCGTCATTACGCGCAAGGCGTATGGCGGAGCTTACTGCGTCATGAGTTCGAAGCACATCCGCACAGATTTGAACCTCGCATGGCCGACGGCAGAGATTGCGGTGATGGGGCCGGAAGGCGCGGTCAACATCGTTTATGGACGCGAACTCGCCGCTGTTGTCGCCGACGCCGAAGAACAAGAAGGCCCGCTGAGCGAAGATCGCAAACAGGAAATACTGGCAGCGGCTCGCGCTGAGAAAGTGCATGAGTTCCGTGAGCAGTTTGCTAATCCATACATTGCTGCTGAGCGTGGCTATGTGGATGCCGTTATCCTCCCGCATGAAACGCGCCGCCGCCTGATTACGGCGCTGGAAATGCTGGACGGCAAGCGCGACAAAAATCCGCCCAAGAAGCACGGTAATATTCCGCTATGAGCGGAACGGTCAGCACTGCGAATACGGAACATTACATATGGGGGAAGGTTTGCGATGGTTGGCATCTTGTCCGTGCCGAGGGCCTAAGCATCATCGAAGAGCGCATGCCTCCAAACACGCAGGAACAACGGCACTGGCATGCCCGGTCACGCCAATTTTTCTATGTCCTCGAAGGCGAACTGACGATGCAGTTTGATGAAAAGGCAGTTTCCATCCCAGCACGGCATGGTTTGGAAATTGCTCCGGGGTTGCCACATCAGGCAAAGAATCTTTCCGCGGAAGACGTAAGGTTCCTGGTGATCTCACAACCACCCAGTCATGGTGATCGCCTGTCCTGAAACTTGCATCTCTAATAGCTGAACCCAAAATCATGGAGAAGGTTACATGGCTGCCTCGCAGAAAAAATGGGTCAGGAACATGAAGACTGACTCGACGCATCCCCCGGAAGGACTGTTTGAGAAAGATCCTGAGACTATCGCCCGGACACTTGCGTCGAAGACGGTATCCCCTAAAGGGCCGGGTTCAGGAATGCGTATGCTGACCTATTTCATCAACCGGGCCGGAAAGGGTCTTAATCCACAGGACAGGACGAGATTGGAAAAGGCAAAAAAACTCCTATCCGGGCGGGTGCGCAAGGCGCGCGAGACAAAGCAGAAATATGCCGCATAACTAATAAAAAAGTGATACGTTGATTTGCATTGCTTTCACTAAGAGATGTTAGATTAGGTGCTTTCTATCGAGAGAGTCACTCTAACGGACGTCAGATAGATTGCCTGACCTGCTGCTGAGGACCCCAAGCAAAAAAATTGCTCAATGAGGTGAATCATGGCTTCTACACGCATACGACTGGAAAAAAGCGAGCGCAAGGCTCCTGCCGGAGCTACGAATCTGGGCCACACAGCTGCGCAACAAACCATCAGCGTTTCTGTCATTGTCAGGCGAAAAAATCCGCTCCATTTGAGCGATTTAAAAGGTCGCAGGCTTTCACACGAGGAATTCAACGCGCAATATGCCGCCGACCCGGCGGACTTTGCAAGCATCCGCAAGTTTGCTCATAGTCATGCGCTTGCCGTCGATGAATCGGCATCAAGCCTGGCACGTAGGACGGTCGTCCTGCGCGGCACCGCTTCCGCTATGGAAAAAGCCTTTGGCGTTGAGCTGTGTGACTATGAAGAGACGAAATCCAAAAAGCGGTTTCATGGCTTTGAGGGCGCAATTACTTTGCCCCAAGACCATACCGGCATAGTGGAAGCTGTTCTTGGACTGGATGCGAGGCCGATTGCAACGCCGCACTTTCGCGTTCGGGCAAAAAGTGATCCTCGCAAGAAAGCAAAAAAGCCTGCTCCTGCCCCGGCCCAACAACCACAAGCCTTCAGCGCAGTGCAGGTAGCGCAGCTCTATAGCTTTCCCACGAACCTGAATGGCAGCGGTCAGACGATCGGCATTCTTGAACTCGGCGGCGGCTACACAGAGAGCGACCTGCAGACGTATTTCCAGGGAGTGGGGCTGAATACTCCTAATGTTACGGCTGTTTCCGTCGATGGAGGCACCAATTCGCCCGGCGACCCCAATGGCGCGGATGGCGAAGTTGAGCTTGATATTGAAGTCGCCGGGTCAGTCGCGCCCGGCGCTAATATCGCTGTGTACTTTACTCCTAATACAGATCAGGGGTTCATCGATGCCATCACAACCGCTGTCCATGACACGACGAACAAGCCATCTGTGCTCTCGATCAGTTGGGGTGGCCCGGAATCGAGCTGGGCGCAATCTTCCATTACCGCGCTCGATAACGCCTGCCAATCAGCCGGAGCACTCGGTGTAACCATCACTGTTGCGTCAGGTGACAGTGGATCGAGCGATGGCACGAATGGCACTGTCGTGGATTTCCCAGCATCCAGCCCGCACGTGCTTGCTTGCGGTGGAACAGAGTTGTTTGCCAATGGCACACAAATCTCTGAAGAGGTCGTCTGGGACGATCAGACACAAGGCGGCGGAGCAAGCGGAGGAGGATTCAGCGCGACGTTCCCGGTTCCTTCCTGGCAAACGAGCGCGTTGCCTTCAGGCAGCTCTGGACGCGGCGTTCCTGACGTCGCTGGCGATGCTTCGCCTGAGAGCGGCTACAACATCATTGTCGACGGCCAGGCAGAAGTGGTCGGCGGCACAAGCGCGGTTGCGCCATTGTGGGCCGGGTTGATTGCTTTGGCAAATCAGCAGCTTGCACAGCAAGGAAAGCAGTCTGCCGGATTCATCAATCCCGCGCTCTATCAGAATGCCAGCGATTTTCACGACATTACGCAGGGAAATAACGGCGCATATTCTGCCGGACCGGGCTGGGATGCATGCACTGGGCTTGGTTCCCCAGTTGGTACTACGATTCTGACGGCTTTGACTGCAACAAGTTAGAACGTGAGATATTGCTGTATTAGCTGGGTGATTTTTGGTTATTCTGGTAGGGTCTCAGTTTGCAAATGGAGACCCTACCAGAATCCGCCTCGTGTAGGAAAACTGTAATTTTCTTGAGATATAATTTGTCAATTTAGAAAGACGTGTTGACTCGAGCTATTCATGTCTTTAGTGGACCGATTCATAGATGTTTCCTCTCGGGCTATCCCACTACGTGCCTTAGTGGTGCGCAAGTTGGTACAACACTTCCCAATAGGTTCCTACCCTGTCCGGTTAAACGCCAGTGCTGTTGACCGTCCCTGGTATGGCTGGTGCCTGTTTCATGCAGCGGAAGAAGCGAAGAAACTTGGACACAATGCAGTGACTGCGGTGGAAATGGGAGTCGCAGGTGGAAACGGACTTGTTTGCCTGTGTAATCATCGACGCGAAATAGAGAAGCTTCTGGAAATCGAAATTGTTCTGGCAGGGTTTGATAGTGGTTCAGGTCTTCCGCCCAGCAATGATCCGCGCGATCAGTTGTATGCTCTTCCCAGCGGCTCTTATGAAATGGACAAAGAAGCGCTGGAAAAATGTATTGCGGGAAGAGCAGAGCTTGTTCTAGGTGATGTGAGTCGCACAGTCAGGCAATGGGAGCCTCGCGCTGATGCACCGCTGGGAGCGGTTTATTTCGATCTTGATTTTTACAGTTCAACCATGTCCGCACTCTCTATTCTGGTAAAACAAAATGTGCTTCCCCGTATCTGGTGCTATCTCGATGACATCTCGGGATATCCTGATACAGCAGTCACGGATGGTATTGGTGTTCCAGCAGCGATTCGCGATTTCAACCTGAGTCCGGAACGTCAGATATGTAAAGACCACATTATGCAGTCACATTCATTTCGAGGTCATGTATACGAAAAATGGCATGATCAAATTTATACTTACCATCGCTTCACTCATCCTACCTACAACGTCTGTCTTGCGAACGAGAAGCACCAATTGCGTCTTGGCATTTGACCTTCGGTCCCTTCAAGGGACTTAACTGTTTAATGAACAAAGTTTGCTGAAAAGGCACTTACGCCAATGAGGGGGCGATTTTATATTCGTAGCGCCGCTCTGGACGATGCGTGTGGCATATTAGACTGTCTGCGGATTGCGTTCGAGCCGTTTCGTACTCGCTATTCGAAAGGCGCATATCGTGACACCATCCTTACTGCTGAGACTGTTCACGAGCGTCTTTCTGCGATGCAGGTATATGTCGCAGTGACGGATACAAATGAGGTGGTCGGAACTATAGCTTACAGCGTTGTTCATGAAAAAGGCGGCCACCTTCGCGGTATGGCAGTTCATCCGGACTGGCAGGGCAGCGGCGTGGCTGGTGAGCTGTTGAAAGCAGCAGAGCAGACGCTTGCCGAACGCGGCTGTTCCTTTATTACTCTTGATACGACCGAGCCTCTTGAGCGCGCAGTGCGGTTCTATCAGAAAAATGGATTTCAACCGACTGGCAAGGTTACGGACTTTTTCGGGATGCCTCTGTACGAATACGCGAAGCAAATAACCGCGGAGTTATGAAGATAGTTTCATCACCGGCTTGCCTTTGTCGTTTCTCTCGATATGGCCAAAGGGTGTGTGGTGATCATGAGTGAAGAGTACGAGCCACTGTTCAGGAATGGCTCGCGCATAAAAGCGCTTGCGCTCTTCGATGCACATCAGCGGATCAAGGTCATAGCCCATCACCCACGTAATGTCGAGATGGGCGCTCGTCGGAATCAGGTCGGAGATGTAGCAGGCGCGCTTACCGCCGGAATCGATATGCACGCCCATCAACTGCGATGTGTGTCCTGGGAATGCTTCGATTGAAATTCCTGGCACAATCTCCTGGACCTCGCCGCGCTTGATATCGAGCAAGGTCATCTGTCCGCTTTCAACCAGAGGATCATAGTTCTCGCTGAGATAGCTGACGGCGTCGCGCTCCAGTTGCAGATGTCCATGCTCGACCTCGCCGCGATGGGCGAAGTAGCGCGCATTCGGAAATGTCGGCACAATGCGGCCATCGGGTGTGCGTGTGGTATTCCATCCACAGTGGTCAAAATGCAGATGTGAGTTGATGACGATGTCGACGTCTTCCGGCATGATTCCAGCGGAAACGAATGCGTGCGGAAGTTTTTCCTGTGCGCCACATATCTGGCGTAATTTGTCACTGAGTTTGTTACCTAATCCGGTTTCAATAGCTACAGTGTGCTTGCCGGTGCGCACCACAACTGTATTCAACCCCAGCAGAATGCGGTTCTGATCATCAGCAGGCGCGCGCTTTTCCCACAAAGGTTTTGGCACCACGCCGAACATCGCGCCGCCATCGAGGAAGTAGAAGCCATCGCTCAGTATGATCAGTTCGAAATCACCAAGCGTGGTGCCTCCGCGCACCAGTTCATTTGAATCGGCGCGCTCTGCCGGATGACTCACTGCGTTGCTCCTGCTGGTTTCAGGTAAGTCTCAAAATGCCAGAGCAGCCGCTCAAAAAGATGCGTATGGGCTACCGGGCCTGCGATGGAATGTGTCTTGCGCGGATATGGCTGGAAGTCATACGCAATGTGAGCATCGATCAACTTCTGGATGTATTGAACAGAATTTGCGAAGTGCACGTTGTCATCGCCAGTTCCGTGCACCAAAAGCAGATGTCCCTTAAGGTTTTTTGCGCTTTCCAGATCAGACGAGTCGCGATAGGCGTCGGCATCCTGGGCGGGAAGGCCTAGATAACGCTCAGTATAGATAGAGTCATAGTTGCGGAAGTCTGTTACGGGAGCGACAGCCACTCCGGCGCGGAAGCGGTCAGAGTGTGAAAGCGCGTTCAGCGTGAATGTTCCGCCCCAGCTCCATCCCCACCAGCCGAGACGGTTCTTGTCGAGTTGCGGGTATTTCGCCAGCACCTGATCGATGGCCGTGAGTTGATCGCTCAATTGCACCGGGCCGAAGTTCCGATATGCTGCCTGCTCGAAATCGCGTCCACGGCCGCCCATTCCGCGGTTATCAACATGGAGCACAGCAAAGCCGCGCTGTACCAGCAACTGATCAAAGAAGAAGTTACCCCCGCCCCAGTGATCGCGCACGGTTTGAGCATGCGGGCCGCCGTATGGATTGTTGATGAGGGGCACGCTGGCAGGCGATGTTACGCCGGGTGGAAGCAGCAGCGACGCGTAAAGCGTGGTCTTACCGTCAGCGGCCTTTAACTCAAGCATCTCAGGCTTTACGAGTTCATAACCCTCAGGCAGTTGTGACCGCCAGATGTTCTGGCACTGGTCTGCATGACAAAGGTCGAGCGAAGGCGGTGTCATTTTGTCAGACGTATTGTCGAAATATGTCGATTTACCTTGGGCAAAGTCCGGTTCGTGGAATCCGTTGGCGGTTGAGATACGTTTCTTGCCGGAGCCATCCAGGTTTACCCTCCAGATCTGCTGCTGGCGCGGGTCGCCCTCATTGGAGGTGTAATACACAGTGCGGTTTGTCAGATCGATGGATTCGATTCCGCTTACTTCATAGTCGCCACTTTCAAGTTGTCCGGCGAGCTGGGCTTCGCCTCCCAATGGATTCGAC
>DATAQW010000035.1:0-3309 GCA_036264445.1 Pseudacidobacterium sp. | reverse complement strand
GGGATCTTCGAGACAGTTTTTTGGAGGAAAAACAATGTTGGATGTTGAAGACAGAACGCTCATAAAGCGGATACCGCAGCAGGAACGGAGCCAAGCCCGCTTCGAAACAGTCCTGGAAGCCGCGCTCCACCTCTTCGCAGCACGCGGATACGAAAATACTTCCATGCGTGAAATCGCCCGCGAGGCGAAGATGCCGATCGCCACTGTCTACCAATATTTCCCTATGAAACTGGCAATAGTGCGCGAAATGTGGACCCGTTACACTTCGACGATTACGGAGACCTTAGCAGCCGGGATTCGCAGCTTTCTGGAAAACAGCATTCAAGATTCGAGCCACCTGAACGAGATCATTATCGATAAAATGGCCGAACTTCAGGCTTCAAATCCTGCTTTCATCGAGATATGGAGTTGCGTCACCGCCTCGATCGAACTGCGCGCGCTCAACGTAGAAGATACGCTTCACAATGCACGGACAATTGCAGACGCTCTGCATCAGAAGTACCCTGAATGCGATCCGAGCGCTGTCTACGATCGCGCTTTGATAGCTATTGAGGCGGCCAGCGCCACGACCAGGCTTGCGCTGACCCTACCTGAACCGCACCGCGCACGTGTACTGTTTTCCTTGAAAGGCGCTCTCTCTGTGCTCCTCGACCCGATGACTCTGAACAAACGTAAAGGTTCACTGACCGAGAAAAGAATCAGCGGGGCCAATACAGTCCACAAAGAACGCGTCAATGGGAAAACAAGCAATGGGAAAACAAGCAATGGGAAAGCAAGCAACGTAAAGACCCGTCGCTGAAGCAGCGGTCCTAGTTCATCGGCACTTTGTGGCTTGTGGACAATCTCGCCTACGCACTTCCCGAGCGATTCGCGCAGTGAACTATCAGGGGAGGGAAACCGGCACAGGAAGCTGTTTTGCATCGCGCAGCTTGATCGCACTATAGAGCACGAGTGCCACAAGGTTGAACGCGAGTACAAGGACACCGACAGAAGACGCGCCAAACGCAGCACCGAGATTCGCCGACAAGCTGGGTCCTAGTCCGTTGCCGAGTGTCACCAGACTTGTACTCGCAGCAACTACACGTCCAGTCCGATCCATGCTCGCCGCCAATCCCAGCTGGCAGATAACAGAATACAGGTTGGTAATCGATTGCAAAGCGTTGGCCGCGATAAATACCCAGTGGACCGTAATCGTGCTGATGAGAAGAATCGAGATCGCATTTACGGCAATTAAGAGGAACAGCGAAGCAAAGCGTCCAAAACGATTACTTGTCCAGGCGGTTATCACGGCACCGAGTAGCAGCAGGAGCGTAGCGGCCGACAGCCAAACACCGATGGCGTGGCTGCTGAAGCCGGCGCGGCCACCAAAGGTTTCTTCCAGACTCCAGAATGCCCCCTGCCCCAGTTGTGTCAGGAAGATGGCGACGACCACGAACACCCCAGTCGAGTTAAACGGTGAGTTCACCGCCGCCTGCTGATCGGATATCGATCTTCTGGCCAATGATGGCAGGCGCCTCAACAGGTAGGTGCCGCCCAAGCCAATAAGCAACAGGCAGACATATGGCCCCCTGTATCCCAGTTTGTCGACCATATACGGCAGCACTGCGAGCCAGATTGCCGCGTTGACTATAGAAGCGATCGTCACGATGGCAATCAGTTTTTCCCGCTCAACTCCACGTGCCAAGACGCTCGTTGCCTCTGCACCTACGATGCCCGCGCCCACTCCCGCTATCAGCCGGGTTGCAAAAAGCATTAGAAGCGAAGGAGACACAAGTGTAAGAGCCGTGCCCGCAATCGTGAGGAGACCTCCAAACAATGCCCAGCGCCGAGCGGAGTGGCTGCGGGAGTACGCCGACAGAAACAGAGTAGTGAAGGCGGAGACGACCAGCTCCATGCTCAACAGTGATCCGGCGGCCCTCCCAGACAATCCTGCCTTCACCTCAAGGTTGTTGATCAAGACAGGCATCAGGAAAAGGCTTGTCGTGGCGATGAATTGGGACCCGATCGCAGGCAGTACGATCAGCCTGTCCCGTTTCCTTGTAAAGATGGTTCTCAAGCCAACTCCATTACGAGGCCGTTCTCATTCACATTCTTTAAGAGTCATTCAGAGTTTAGCTGTGATGCGGTGGCACTTCCGTTCAGCCCTTCATCACTGGAGCCGGTTCGAATAGAAAGCAGCTGTGCGATTCTGATCAATCCTTTGTCCGGTCCAGGTGGCAATAGCTAAACATGACTATTGATCATGTAATTAAAAGGGGCCTTCAGGCCCTCTGTCAATAAGCAGCGCCGATCAAACCTTAAGAGGGCTGGGACTTCGCAAAACGCCGCAGATGGTTCCCCAAATCACTTGGGCCTCTTGTTTGACAAAACATGACTATTGCTCATATTATTTGATCTGTCTGATGGAGTCTTTGAGTTGCGGCATTGGGTTGAGAATTGGATTGACCAATGGAGCCATCAGAGGCGGCCATGCCTAGCTGGCGGCACGACAGGAGGGATGGTGGCAGCAGAGCGTCGCATCCAGTTTGTGCTGGCGGTCGACCTGGGGACCTCTGGCTGCAAATGTGCGTTGGTGGGACTCGATGGGATTGTCCATAAATGGAACTCTCGTTCGATTCCGTTGCACATCGTGGATGGGATTGGTGCGGAACAGGCTCCTGAGGATTGGTGGAACGCTTTTGTCGGCTCGGCGCGTGAACTCATTGGGGCGCTGCCGGAACTCCACGGAGAGATCGCGGCCATTTGCTGTTCCTGTCAGGGCGAGTGCACGGTTCCCGTGGACGAAAAAGGCCAGCCGCTTCACAGGGCGATGCTGTGGCTCGATATGCGGGGGAGAGAAGCGATCCGCCGCAAGGCAGCAGGCCGAATGTTCTCGGTGGCCGGATATGATCCGGTCAAATTGTTTCGGTGGGTCAAACGCTCCGGCGGTGCGCCAACGCTGTCAGGAAAAGATTCCCTGGGACACATGGCCTTTATCCAGGAGTCCCTGCCGGCAGTTTATGACCAAACCTATAAATTCCTTAATGCGCTCGACTATATGAACCTGCGCCTTACTGGCCGGTTTGTTGCCACGGTGGATTCCATCCTCACTTCGTGGGTCACTGACAATCGGAATGTCATCGATATCCGCTACGACGCAAAATTGGTTGCACAATCCGGCATCGCGATGGACAAACTGCCGGAGATTGTCTGTTGCACAGAAGTGCTCGGTCCATTGTGCAGCTCGGCCGCAGAAGAACTGGGGCTGCCACTCAAGACGCTGGTGGTAGCAGGTGCGGTTGACAATTCCGCAGCAGCGATTGGATCCGG
>DATAQW010000025.1:0-10908 GCA_036264445.1 Pseudacidobacterium sp. | reverse complement strand
TCCGCGCTCGACGCGAACCTCTGGTTCAACAATCACCACAATCTTCCAAAAGGAGATTTCAACCGCAATCAGATAGGCGGATCGGCAGGTGGTCCGCTGTATATTCCAGGACTATACAGACAGCGTGAAAAGACCTTCATCTTTGGGCTGTACGAACACCTGAGCCTTGCCACCCCTGCGAACAGCACATTCAGTGTTCCCGACGCTAACTTTCTTGCAGGAAATTTTTCCGAGCTACTCGGACCTCAGAATGGCGTGGATGCTTTAGGGCGTCCGATCTACGTTGGTCAGATATATGATCCGCGCAGCACACGTGCCATTACTGCAGGCCAAATCGATCCGAAAACCGGGCGCGTTGCCACTCAAACCGGTTATATTCGCGATCCAATCCAAAACAACGACATTACTACACTCGGTTCTCTCGATCCCATCGGAACAAAACTGGTTAGTTATTATCCGACAGCCACTGGCGCTGGAACGACTAATAACTTCGTTGCAACAGGGACCAACCCGGCGCATTCGAATGAATATCTGATCCGTGCTGACCACAACATCAGCAATGCGTCGCGGCTATACTTCCGCTACTCCTACAAAGAAGAGTTCAAGACGGGAACGCCGGATTACTGGGGCTCTGGCAATCCGGCTGGCCCCGGCAACGCGCGGCCCAATAACCGCTGGAATATGGCGGCAGGATACAGCCAGGTTTTCAGCCCTACCCTGACCATGAACATCATGTCAGGTGTTGAGGTCTGGCATGAGACATCCACCAACCAGTCGAGAGGATTCAAACCCTCCAGCCTGGGACTTCCGACCTATCTGGACGCAAACAGCCCGGAATTCCCCATTGTGACGGTTGGAGGTGAGTCGCCACTTGGTCCGCTCACCAATGAGACAGTGACGAACCATGGTCCAATTGGCAGCGTTGCCGTCGATTTCATCAAAACACACCAGAAACACACGCTGAATTTTGGATTTATGTTCGTTGAGCAGGAAGATGATCAGGCGAACTACTTCCAATCTAGCCTGGTGTCGAATGGCACATTCACAACGGGTCCCAATCCCAACAGCTCAACCGGCTTCACAACTGGAAGCGGTCTGGCGCAATTAATGCTCGGTGTTCTGGATGGAGGTGCAACCGGAACCACATATAATCCCGCAGTTGCTGTTCACTATTACGGCTGGTATGTGCAGGATGACTGGAAGCCGATCCCCAAGCTAACTCTGAATCTCGGACTTCGTTTTGAGATCCAGACGGCACCCACTTACCGCCATAACGTAGCATCGGTTTTCAATCCGAATGCCCTGAACCCGATCGGCACAACCATCGGACAAACACTGCCGGGCGCGCTGCAATTCCTGTCTGACAATCAACGCGCCTCATATGACACAAATCACGACAACTGGGCTCCACGCTTCGGCTTTTCGTACCAGGCGCGTCCGAACTTCGTGATCCGCGGTGGTTATGGAATCTTCTACCCACCCTCAATCTCCTGCTGCTTCGAGGCTAGCTCGTCAGGCTTCGCCAGCCAGACAAATATTCCCTACACTCTGAACGCCATCAGCCCCAATCCGGCTGTGACCACGTCCAATCCGTGGCCAAATGGCTTCATTCCGATTACTGGAAATTCCCTTGGCGAGTTGCAGCAAGTTGGTTATGGAGTCGCCAGCAACTTCAGGAGCCGCTCCTCAAGCTATGTGCAGCAATACCTGCTGGGCTGGCAATGGGGCATCACGTCGAACGATGTACTGGACGTCAACTACGTCGGAAATCACGGCACGCACATGCTGACGTCTTCTCTCAACCGGAGCCAGTTAAATCCAAAATACTTGCCCATGGGTCAGGCTGCGCTCAATAGTCTTGTGCCCAATCCGTTCTATGGCGCCATTGCTCCCGGAGGAAGCAGCTGCGCTCTGGACCAGCCAACGGTTGTACAGTCGCAATTGCTGCAGCCTTATCCGCAATTCTGCGGCGTTCAGGAAAACGGCCCGAACGTCGGCTTTTCTAACTACAATGCTCTGCAAGTCAACTTTAACCATCGCTTCAGCAAGGGGCTGACCGCGATGGTCTCGTACACCTATTCCAAATTCCTGGATAATGTCGAGGGCAACAATGCCTGGTCCTACTCCGGCAATCCCGGACCAGCCAACAACTATAACCTGGCCGCTGAAAAGAGCGTAGACGGCTCCGATACGCCACACAGCCTGGTAGCAAACTACATTTATCAATTGCCGATTGGCCGCGGCAGGGCAATCGGATCGAACATGAACCGGCTTGCTAACGCTGTGGTTGGTGGATGGGAAGTCTCGCAGATTGCAACCTTCAAGCAAGGCATTCCGATCAGCGTCAGCGGGTCAGACATTGCTTCCTATGGCGGCAATCCAAGACCAGATGTCATCGGAGATGTGCACGTCGCGCATCAAACCATCCACGAATGGTTCAATACCGGAGCATTCGCCTACGCGCCTTATGGGACCTTCGGCACGGCGCCCCGTTACTTCTCCTATCTTCGAGGCCCAGGTTATCAGAACTGGGATACAGCACTCATGAAGAACTGGCCGTTCAAGGAGTCGATGCGTCTGCAGTTCCGGGCCGAACTGTTTAACACCTTTAATCACCCGCAGTTCTACGCTCCACAGTTCGGCGGCGAAACTTATACTGGATGCGATCCGAATGCACAAAGCGGATGCTCTTCCAGCCTGGGACAGATCACGAATGCCTTCCCAAGCAGGACAGTCCAATTCGCAGGAAAGTTCTACTGGTGATTGCTGATTGAGAAGCTGGTTCAAATTGTCACTGCTGTTTCTGCTGGCTATTCCGTTACCCGGAGTTGGCCAGCAGGATCAGAACGCAACGCTCGAGTCGCTGCTGGCCGCGGCGCAACAAGCCCAGGCCAGCAGCAACTACGCAGCAGCGGCAAACGCGTACAAGCAAGCGGTTAAGATTCGGCCCGAGATTCCAGAGTTGTGGGCAAACCTCGGACTTATGGAGCACGAAACAGCAGATTATGCTGGTGCAATCCAAAGTTTCCAGCATGCCTGCCAGCTCAAACCGTCTCTATATGTCCCCAACCTATTTCTCGGTATCGATCTCGTCCACACGAACAAGGCAAAAGAAGCAATTCCCTATTTACTGACTGCTGAAAAACTCAACAGCGCCGATTTGCAGCCACATCTGGCACTGGGTCGCGCTTACTCCTCTTTGCAGCAATTTTCACTGGCAGCGCATGAATTTGCGCTCGTCATACATTCCGATCCGAAACAAAGCTCTGCATGGTTCTCGTTAGGCATCGCATATCTTGACCAGGTAGAAGCCGATGCGCGCAAGATGTCAGAGCATGGACAGGATTCGCCCTATGCAAAAGCTCTTTTTGCTGAGTCACTCGTAAACCAGTCCCGATATTCCCAGGCTGTGGACTTGTATAAAGAGGTCCTCGTCTCTACTTCACAGCCACCGTGTATTCATGGCGAGTTAGGGTTTGTTTTTCTGAAACAGCATGACAATATTGCTGCTGCAGCTGAATTTGAGGCGGGGCATAAGGCAACTCCCGCATGTGCGCTATCAGATCTTGGTCAGGCAAGACTCAGCATCGACGCTGACAATCCAGATGAAGGGCTAAGGCTCCTGACGCAGTTATGGAAGCGTGATCCTGGATTCCTGCAATTCAATGCATATCTTCTCTCAGAAGGTATGAGTTCAGAACATTCGTCAGCTTTCTCGTCATTTCTCACAAAAGGACACGAGTCCAACAGGATTTCCAGCGATTTATTAACGTTTCTTACTTCAGCCATGAATGGAGCAGAACCCATTCGCATACCTTCTTTATCGCAAGTGACTACTGCAAGCAGTGCAGGCAACGCTGAAGATCATTATGCATTAGGAGAATACCGTCAATGCGCCAACCAATCATTGAGCAGCCTTGAGACGAAGAACCAGCGCGGGCTGCGCCTGCTGACTGCCTGTTCCCTTCTAACCGGAGATTATGAGCTTTCGTCCAGAGCCAGCGCCGAGCTCGCAACAATTCTTCCGCAATCGATGGAGCCGCTTTACTGGTCCGTTAAAGCGGATGAGAAGCTTGCATTCGAGGCATTGCAACAATACGAACAATTAGAACCGCATTCAGAGCGAAGCCATCTTCTCCTCGGAGATATTTATGTTCAGCGCGAGCGCTACGATGATGCACTGGCCGAATATCAGAAAGCGCTGGATATCGCTCCCGACGATCCTGCCGCGTTGTTGGGGCTCGCATCGGCTTATTTCAGAAATGCGAACATTTCAAAAACGATTGAAACGGCGCAACAGGCCTTGAACAAAGTTCCTGATGACCCGGAGATAAACTTGCTGATGGGTGAAGCGCTTGTGGCACGTCATGATTTTTCAAACGCCGAACCATTTCTAAAAAAGGGTTTGAACGCAAAGCCACAGATGGTGCCGCACGTCCATGCGCTGCTCGGCAAAGTATATGCAGAAGCCGGCAGGACACAAGAAGGTATTGAAGAACTAACTCTGGGACTGACGAGTGATGAAGACGGCAGCGTGCATTACCAGCTGGCGCGTCTTTATCGCGAAACTGGCGACACCACAGATGCCGCAATCGCAATCGAACAAATGAAAGCAATTCAGCAAAAGCGCCGCGAGAATGCAGTGATTGCATTCAAAGATTCGCACCCTTCCACACTGGATGACGAACCATAAGCGGTGATGATGTCTGATTTCTGTTGACCGGGCCACTTGATTCGAGCTTTCAGCATCGGCCGGCACTAGTCAATCAGGCTTACATAGAGACGTTCCTGAGCAGTATCCGCATTTGATGAACGGCGCGCGGTATTTCCTCGTCGGAGGCACTGCCGAAGCCAAGAATGAATCCTTGTCGAGGTTTTCCGCGCACGTAACTCAGCGAAAGTGGCCGGGTCCACAGTCCCTGCTTAGCCGCGGCTGTAGCAACATCGATGTCGCGAATGCCTTCAGGCAATGTGACGACCAGATGCATTCCGGCCTGTGTTCCAAGGATGTCCAGCCGGTCGCCAAATTCCTTTCGAATGCTGTTGACCAGCGCTGTGCGCCGCGTCTGATAGAGAGCACGCATTTTGCGGATGTGTCTGGCAAAATGCCCAGCGTTCATGAAGTCCGCCAGCACCTCCTGGTAAAGATAAGACGGAAAGATATCCATCGCAAACCGCACAGCCATAAACCGGTCTATCAAGTCGGGTGGAATCACGATATAACCCAACCGCACGGATGGGAACAATACCTTGCTAAAGGTTCCGATATAAATCACGCGCGAATTTAAGTCGAGCCCCTGAAGCGATGCGATAGGCATGCTCTCATAACGAAATTCACTGTCATAGTCGTCTTCGATGATCCAGGCTCCGGAACTCTCTGCCCAATTCAGCAACTGAAGGCGGCGTGACGCGCTCATCGTCACGCCAAGTGGATACTGGTGGGATGGCGCAACAAAGGCAGCTCGCGCTCTGCGGTGCTGCTTTATCCCCGCGGCAACATTTAAGCCTTCCTGGTCTACGGGAACAGGCACGAGACGGCAGCCCAGCCCGATAAGGACAGCTCGCGTAAGGCTATAGCCAGGATTCTCAATCCACACTGGATCTCCCGGATCGAGCAGTACGCGTGCTGTAATATCAAGGGCTTGCTGCGATCCTGAGACAATCATGATCTGGCGCGGATCGCATCGGACAGCGCGGGAAGTGCGCAGATACGCGCTGATTGCATCGCGAACGTGCTCCAGCCCCATTGGATCGACGTGATGAATGATACCCAATGGCGGCCTGCGGCTGTGACGCGCCACAAGCCTTGACCACACCTCGAAAGGAAAGTGCTCAAGCGCCGGTTGGTGGATTCCAAACGCTCCCCATCCACGCCCCCACGGCGACTGCTCGAAGCCAGGGAGCACCAACGAACGGTGTGAGACCGGACGTGAGTTTGCCCTTTTCGGATTGCTGGAATTGTGCGGAATCAATACCCGTTGTTGGGGCAGCGAACTCGAAATAAATGTCCCCGATCCGACACGGCTCTCAAAATAGCCTTCCGCCAATAGCTGGGAATACGCATCCAGAACAGGAAATCTGGATATTTTCAGCTCAATTGCCAACGCCCTGCTGGAAGGAATCTGCTGCCCCGGGCGCAGATCGTTGCGGAGGACCGCGGCGCGGAAGCCGTCGTAGATTTGCCTGTGCAAAGGGTGGGAAGCCTGACGGTCGATCGCAATTACAGGCAGGATTCCCGCCGACACATCACTCATGGCTCGGATCATAGTGGTTATGGCAGTGGCGACACAAGTGGCTATGGCTACCAGCCACTTATTGCGAAACCATGGTTAATGGCATATAAGGAGGCCGTGGTATGAGAACCCGCCATCCTATCGGCATCGTCACCGTGTTTGCTGTCATGCCTTTGTTGGGAAATAGCTATCTTTATGGTGTTCAGCCAAGGGAACAGGAGCCATCGTCGATTACCCCCTCCACATCGCAAACCCTTTCAGCAGAAGCTCGAGGAGATTTGTTGATGGCCCGCCAGAATTATTTGGCCGCAATCAATGCATATGAACTTGCTCCTCGAGACTCCGCTGTTGTGTGGAACAAAATCGGCATGGCTTACCATCACATGTCTGCCTTCGATATAGCCAAAATGGATTATCAACGGGCATTGTTCCTGAAGCCGGACTATGCACCGGCGCTCAATAATCTGGGCGCTGTATTTTATGCGCAGAAGGACTTTCATAAAGCGGAAAAACTATACCGGCGCGCTTTGAAATCCGCGCCTCATTCTGCGGTTGCCTACGCCAATCTTGGCACAGCATATTTCGCTGAACACAAATTCAAGCCAGGCATCGAAGCATATCGAAGCGCATTTGCGATTGACCCATCCGCTTTCAGCTCAGATCCAGTACGCAACATCTCCGAGGCGACCTCGCCAGAGGAGCGAGCGCACCAGGACTACTGTCTTGCAGAACTCTTTGCTCATGCCGGAATGACGGATCAGGCCATCGTCTATCTGCGCAAGGCTCTTGACGAGGGCTTCAACGACCGCAAGCGGCTGATGCAGGACCAGGAACTAGCCTCACTGCGAAAAACACCGCAATTCGCTCAACTGGCTATGGAGGAGAAGCTGCAATTTTGATACCCGTGTGAAAAGTGGCTATGTCAATTTCAGTAAATGTGGATATGGATATTATCCACCGCTTTACGGAAACTAATGGTCAAGCCGGGAGGCCTGGCGCTCAGCATGATATAGGCGTTCACACATCACTACAGGGCGGGTAGATGCACATCATTCCGCGTTAACTCCGGACCTTGGTGTTCGAAATGACGCCAATGCACCAACCCCAGATGCATCCACCGGCGCGCTGAACTTGTCGGGACCTGGCTTCAGCCAGCCCGCTAGCGCGTCGGTTTCTTTTTATCTGAACATACGATTTTTCAGGAGATAGCCAGACAGTATTGCGCGACAGATTAAATGATATGAAGAAAATTTATCTTGGACGTCACGTGTTGGGATTGGCTGCGATCCTTTTTGGTGTTTTAACTTTGACCTGGCATGACTTTAACGGATGGCAACAGATCCGGGCGCTTGGCAACGTTACTCACCGCGAGATTTTGGCTTACATTGCTGCCGCGATCGAAATCCTTGGAGGTCTAGCCATACAATGGCGGAAAACGGCGCAAATCGGCTCTGTCATGCTTGGCGGCATCTTTTCTCTCTTTGCATTGCTATGGGTACCGCGAATCGTTGCTGAACCGCGAGTATATGACCCGTGGGGTAATTTTTTTGAGCAACTTTCCCAGGTCGCCGGCGCGCTTATCGTCTACGCGATGTTTGGCCAGAAGGATTCGAAACGTGATGCAAGAATCGCTCGAATCGGATACTTATTTTTTGGACTCTCTGTTGTCTCCTTCACGCTCGAGCAAATCGTATATCTTTCTGCCACCGCAGAATTCGTTCCCAGCTGGTTACCTCCGGGACAGATGTTTTGGGCGATAACGACAACGATTGCGTTTGCACTCGCCGCTATTGCCTTACTCTCCGGCCGTTCTGCACTTCTGGCATCTCAGCTACTCATAGCTATGATCGTGGGCTTCGGTTTACTGGTGTGGCTGCCTGCGCCTTTTAGGGACCCGCATAAACAAATAAACTGGGTCGGCAATGCCGAGAATCTAGCGATAGCTGGGGCAGCGTGGATTGTGTCCGATTTTCTCCGTCAAAAGAGATGCACTCATCAAGATCAGTTCTCTTTAAGAAATGAGAGTGTCGAGGCCAACCAAACACCTTTCGTCGCGTGAAAGAAAATTATGATTGACCATCGACAAGAATTACTGTGTGAGCAGGCGGCTCTTCAGTGTCTCGACATCACTATCTGAAACCCGCAGTTCCTGACGGCGATAGTTGTCGAAAGAGCCATAGCGCTCATCAATGGCTCTCAGCGTGCCGCGAAGATATTCGGGATCAGCAGCCATCATAGCTTTCTGCTGCTCTGGCGTGAGCTTCGACATAAAGTTACTGCTGTTACCGCTCGCCGCCATCATCTTCTTGAGGGCCTCCGGACTCGCCTCTGCTAGATACTTGTTTGTTAGCGCATAGTCTTCGAGCACTGTCTGTTCGGGCACGCCCAAGGTAAGCAACAGGAACGCGCTGAAGACTCCAGTCCTGTCTTTACCTGCGGTGCAATGGTAGAGCAGCGGAAGAGAACCGGTTTTGAGCTGTGCGAAGAGTTGTGCATACTGTGGTGCGGCGGAGAAAGCGAAATTGGCATAGGTTTTCGTCATCCAACCGCGAAGCTGCTCAGGCGAGGGATTGTCTTGAAGAAGCTGGCGCATGCCCGCAGTCACGTCCTGCTTTTTTCCGTCTCCTCCTATTGGCAAGCTCAGGTGCTGCACATCGGCATTGGGAATCCATGTTTCCGGAGATGCCGTATTTTCCTGCGGAGTGCGGAAGTCGCAGATGACGCGGATTCCAGCATGCCCCAAGTACTCATAGTCGGCAGGCGTGAGGTAAGTAAGAACGCCTGAGCGGTAAATCAAACCCCAGCGCACGAAGCGACCATCACTTGTTTCATAGCCTCCGAGGTCACGGAAGTTTGGCGTCCCTTCGAGCTGCAGGTGGCGAATCGATACTTCACGCTGTTCACCTGTATCAGCTTTCAAAAGGAAATACATGCGTTGACCAGGAGTGCCTGCGTGAAGCGTGATCGTCGAATTATTTGTTGTAGCGAGCGCCGTCGCGGTATCGAAGTGGTCTGCATCAGCGCTGGCGAAAATCGCGACTTTATGAGTTTTTCCTGTCAATACGTAAGTGAGCTTGTACTCATTGGAACCGGTCTGGACACAGTTGAGACGAGTGATATCGGCGTTGGTATAGATAGAAGCGGCCGCACAAAGAGCTAGAGCGGTGTATTTCAGCATGTTCCTCCTGTTTCAACTTATTGCGTTACGAGCAGAAGGTAGGTCCGGCATGCGCGAGATGCGACACCGGCCCTGCTCGTTTTTCGTGTTAAAAGCTCAGTCGGAGTCCGGCCTGAATTTCACGCGGAGTGTTGGCCTGACTCAGAAAGATTTGCCCGAAGCTTGTCGATGCGATACTGGTGTTCGGACCGGCAAACTGGACTCGATTGAACGCATTGAAGAACTCCATGCGGAAGTCGAGGCTGTAGCGCTCTGAGAAGAGCAAGTGCTTGGCCGCAAGCATATCAAAGTTGTCAGTGCCTGGGGCGCGTACGCCTGCCAGATATCGCGGCGCGTTTCCGAATTGGAAAGACGGCGTAGCAGTGAAGGCAGCAGGATTGAAATAGTAACTTCCACTCTTCATCGTGCGTCCGCCCGGAACATGTGTAGAGATGCCTGTCACATTAGGACGCATCGATGTCCCGCCACCGAAGGAGTTCGAGTAGTTAGGCGAACTGACGGCAATGGGCGCCCCGTTATCGTAAGTAAAGAAAGCGCCAACAGTGAAGCCGCCGACCACCTTGCTTTGCCATCCATGATTGAGCCACGGCTTCCCTGCTCCGAAAGGCAATTCATACTGGCCGCTGAGGCGGATGACATTCGTCAGGTCTTGCTGCGAGATGGAGCGGTCACAGGCCGTGCAGTTATTGTCCTGGAACTGCGCAGTAACGAAATAGTCGCCAACGTTGTCCATCATTTTGCTGTAGGTGTAGGCGAAGAGCAAAGCAAGGCCCTGCGAAAAGCGGTGCTCCACCGAGAGTTGCATTGCGTGGTAGGAAGACTGCCCTACGCTGGAGGTTGCGGTCATGTTCAGGAACTGCGGGTGCGGGCGAAGGAGCTGGCCGTACTGCACAGTTGACGCGCTAAGAATCGAAGTCTTATCCGTGATAACTCCATAGAAAGGATTTGCTACCGTGGCCAGAAGCTTTGATCCCAACCCAAGATCGGTGTCTGGTAACTGGTTGGAATTGACAGGTATGTACAGATGTAGCCCATTGTTGCCGACATAGCCGAGCGTAACGACGAAATTCGCCGGGAGTTGCCGTTGAATATCAAGGGACCACTGCTCGCTGTAACTGATCTTCTGTTGGCGAGGCATGCCGGAGATATTCTGGCCTAACAGTGTATTGAGTCCGAGCGAATTGCCGGTAGGCTGGGTAAGCCCTGAAGGAAATGGATTGGCCTGGTTGAATTGTGGAGTCACACCATTGGCCAACGCGGGGTTCGACGTGGTAACCGCCGCAAAACCTGCGCTCGCATTTGCCAAACCGACCGGAGGCGCATGGAAGATGCCGAAACCGCCACGCACAACTGTCTGTTCATTCCACCGGTAGGCGAAGCCAAGGCGCGGATCAAAGTTTTCCTTCTGTGCGATCTGGATGCGACGTCCTACTCCGTTCGTTCCAACGAAGCCGGGGCCTCCGGTCAGAGTTCCAAGTGAGGTGATACTGGAATTCA
>DATAQW010000267.1:0-15684 GCA_036264445.1 Pseudacidobacterium sp. | reverse complement strand
AGACGCCGATGAGACGCAATGGCACCCCGGAAGACGTAGCTGCCGCTGTGATGTTTTTCGCAACCGGACCGCACTTCATCACCGGGCAGATTCTTAGCGTAGATGGTGGATTGGGACTGTAATCCACGCCTCAAAGAGATGCATGGCCCGTTGCAGAGCAGAACTGGTATTGGTCTAGAAACTCCAGAACGTGCTCAACTAGGGGTATTTCATCGCATGCCGGCATATCTTCACAAGTATGCATCGTGCGAGTTGGAACTGGATCATTGTATGGATAGAAATTCGCGTTCTTTCTACGACGGCCTGCATCACAAGAGTCCATATCGCTCCCTCCCCGGGGTCTTGTTGGAAGCCAATGAGAATGACTTTTGAGAAGAGAACCAGGCAGATCAAAGTAACTGCTATAAAAATCGTGCATCAATTGCGAACGGGTCATTCCCATTTCTGTACTGATAGTGACAGCCATAATAGGAACGTTACAAAAAAATTGCAATGCCTTAATTACCTGTTTTTACGCGCCGCCGTAAAGCTGAAACGTAGCCCAGTAAAGCGGCTTTCGGAAAACTCCCTGCGAATGCAGCAGAGCGAGCTTGGCATCGCGTAGCGCCACATCGGGGGGGCGTCCTTGCGCCAGCTCGTCATACATGCGGTCCATCAGCTGCGGCGTGGCGGCGTCGCTCGCCTGCCATAGCGAGCCGACGACGTAATGCGCTCCGGCGCGCAGGAAAGCCCATGACAACCCCACCACTCCTTCGCCGCCATAGACGCGCGACCCCGACCCATAGCAGGCAGAAATGGTCACCAGATCAGCATGAAGCGCCTGCTGGATGACGTCGCGCGCATACAGCTTGAACGCATCAGGATTGGCCGGCTCCCGCGTCAGCACAATTGCCGAATCGAGCGGCTGCGCACTGCTGCTGGTGCCATGCGCGACAAAATGAATATAGGAAAACTGCCCCGGCGTGCTGCTCGCGTATGCGGAAGGTAAAGCCTGTTTCTGCGCGAAGACGGCTTCCGAGGCGGCAGGGAAATGTCTGGCGATGCTTGTCATTTCCGTTCCAAAGTTGAGAAGGTCAGGGAACTTTTCGTCTGGCGAGATAGGATTTCCGATCAGAAGCAGCTTCTTCGTGGTCTTTGCATGCATCTCGGGATGAAATCCGGCCAGAAGCTTTAAGGAGCTGGCGTCGGTAATCGTCGCGTCTTCAATCCAATAGTGAATGCCTCCACCCGGAGCCAGCAGCGTCTCAAAATTCAGCGTCGCAAGATTCCCATCAGGGATGACATAGACCGGAGAGTTTTTCGGAATCAACGTCTGAGCCGGAGCTACCAGAATGTTGTAAAGCGCAATGCCGTCAGCATAGGACTCCGCCAGCGTGTCTCTGGAATCAAGAATAGCCCTTTGATATTTCTTCACATGCTCATTGATTTCGGACTCTGGCGGCAGCTTAAAAAAGTGCGTCCCTGATGCATTGATCGCCCACAGGTACGACTCCTGCGGAGCCAGCTCGTAAACCAGAATCGTGCCATGCAGTCTGTTGGCAATCGCACGCACGTTGAGAGGTTTTTTGATCGCAGCCTGGAAATCCGGAGAGACAATGCCCAGCCCTTCTTCCAGCGTCCGCGCGCGCCCAAGATCAAGCCACTGCAATGCCTCATCGGTCCGCTTGTGGTTTACAAGAAATCGTATGTAATCGTCATAAAGGTTATCAGCGTTCGTAGAGAACGGAAGCTTTGACTCCTCGCGCTTGATAGTCGCACGTTGCGTTTCAAATGTAGTGATGGATTGTCGGTACCATCTGTCAGCTAATGCTGGCTTGCTTATTTCTGCATACACGTTTGATAAAGCGCCTTCTACCTGCCAGCGCAGAGAGGGTTTGATTGCGGGATTACCATCCAGATAGCCAAGAATCTGTGTAGCCTGGTTCGTATCTTTCTGGCGTGCGGCGATAAGGCTTTTGAGAAACAGGGCATCTAGTTCGTCGGAGGTTCTGCCGGAGGAATGGGCAATGTCGAGGGCTTTATTTGTATGCTCCGTGGCTAGATCGAGACTGTTTGATTGGAGAAAAAGTTCGGCCAGGGCAACATGAGCATTGGTTTCTTCTTCCACGTCGCGGTAGTCTTTTGCAATTTGGAGAGCACTTTTATAGCAGTTTTCTGCGTCAAGTGGGTAGCCTAGGCGATAGAGAGACAATCCTGTATTGTTCAACCACTCTATTCTGTCGTCAGTCTCTCCTAATAGTTTTGCTTCTTGTTCTGCAGCACGAAATTGGGTCAACGCTTCCTCAAAATTGCCAAGTTCGTAATTTGCCCAAGCTGTATTTCCGCGTGATTTCTCTAGGAGGCTTTTAGCATTAATATTTCGGGCCGAATTGGAAGCTGCTTCTGATAAATCCAGTGCTTCGTCAAAATGTTCACGGCGTAGAGCCACAACACTCAGATTCAGCAACATTAGTGCCTGCTCGTATGAATCATTTTGTCTATGCGCAAGGTCCAGATTGCGGTGAAAAATCTCATTGGCCCGGGTCAGGTCGGCTCGCTCAAGGTAGATGGTGCCCAAGACGCTAAATGCTTGACTGGTAAGAGAAGAGGTGGCGCTAGAGGAAAGTGGGTTGGTTGCTGATAAGATCTCAGCTTGACGCAGAGTTTTATCTGCTTCCATGCGTCGGCCTAATGATGTATATGCCAGAGACTGGAATACTAGTCTCTCGAGGGCAATGTCGGAGGATTCTAGCGTTGAAGGAAGTCCTTCGGAGAGCAGAGCGAGAACTTCATCGTTTCTACCCTCTCGAAGTAAGACTCTAGCATCTAAAAGTCTGAACCGCCATGCCCACACGGGGTTCTTCTTGGAAAGTTGTGTGCTTGCGGACTCCGCTATTCGATGTGCGGTCTTAAAGTCCCCTTGAATTATTAGTTTCTCAACCCTGTCATGGACTAACTCTGGGTCTGTTACGACAGTAGGATTACATCCGGCAAGCACGAGAAGTAATGGTAGGGAAATAACTATGGTATACCGGGTTTTCCATTCGAACTTGCCGTAGCCACAGAAACTGCCCCGCCGACCGGGGAGCCTAGTTGCGCTCGAATCATCGAAAGCCTGAATGTTCCGTGATCTACGATTAACTCTGCGAACAAGACTCTGCCAAAGCCCGGAACATAGATGCCATTCCCGCAGATGACTCCTGGGAAATGGGGCGGTAGTTCGGGCAGTTGGTCGATCAGCGAACATACGATGTAGTCTCTGCCGTTCAAACCCTGTTCTGAATCGAGCCAATGGAAATGGCTTCTGATCCAGTCGGGAATAGGCGCATTATTATACTTTTTCGTATACGTATCTTTTGCGCCAACCTTTTGCGCTCTGACCTTTTCCAAAAACTTTTCCTGTTCTGGCCAGGACTTCTTGGGATACCGCTTCTTCGGGTCCTCCTCCGATGTTCCGTCGTGATCGGTAAAAAGATCATAATTGAGGATCGGCTCTATCGGTTGACCACTGATGCGAAGGTTGATGAATTGCGAGCCCACAATGGAAATCGTAGGATGGCCGCCACCATGCGGATGCGCCACTGAAAGCTGCGCTACAACACGGTCGGCGGTGACGACATCGAGAATATTCAGACCTTCAATGGTAGCGCTGACCTGTGTCGTCCACGGACCAACTTCGTCTTTTTTACTGCCGGAAACGTGTGTGCTCTCGCTGGTGTAGCTGACGGTGTCTTTCCATTTGCGCCCCTTGCGCTGCTTCTCAAGAAAACCGCCAACCAGAGGCAAAGAAATAGACGTATGCGAAGGAACAAAAGCGCTGAAAGGGCGGTTAATAAGGCCCCCAATCGCGTTAGCGTCAGCGTGGTAATAAAAATACTTATCTGGAGTTATATCTGCCATACCTTTTCCATTCCGGGGAGGAGTATTTAGCTTATATTCCGAAGCGGTCGTCATCCTGAAGAGTAAAGTGACAAAGAATCTCAACCATATTGGCTGACTTGTTCATCGCTGAGATTCTTCTTCCTATGTCGTCAGAAATGAAGGCTCTCAATCAGAACCACAATCGCCTTAACGAATCTGCAAAAGAAAACGGTACTTCACCAGATCAACCGGAGCACTGGTTGGCGCATCGGTTGAAATTCCTTGAACCAACAGCGTATTCACGCCAGCTTCGGCGCTATCTGCCGGAACCTGAATCGAAACTGTATCAGACGCCTGTGACGCAGGCACCTGAATCTGCCACACCATTTTGCCAGAAGGACTGTATAGCGAGCATAGATATCCCGAGAACCGCGTATCCGTTGGCACGTCGACAAACAGCAGAAATGGCTGGCGCGCATTCGCCACGACTGTGCGAATCTCCTCGCCGCGGCTTCCTCCATCCACCAGGTTGATGGACGGCAGAATCTGCGGACGCGTGGCTATGGACGCCGCTTCCCGCAGACGCGGGAAGGTTACAATGTTCTGAAATCCGATCACCAGCAGCATTGCCGCCATGGCAGGCACGGCAAACGCCGGACGGAAGATTGCAGGGAAGCTGAAGAGCCTCCGCTTGGGCTCTTCAGCCGTTTCACGCACCACGGCCGGGCGGGCTAGCTCTTTTTTCGCCTGAGCGATAAAGAGCGCGGTAGCGCGCAAATCTGTTGCGCATTCCTCGCAGGTAAAGAAGTGTTCTTCAAAGGAGTCCCGCTCTTCAGGGCTCATCTCTCCCAGCAGATACTTCTCAACCGCTAACTGATTGACAGCCTCTGTGTGTTCCATGGATTTTGAGCCTCATCAGAATAGTGCAGCGAAAAGCCAAACGTATCGTGTGAATTGGCCGCCCTTGTCCCGGGATGGTCCGGACGAGGCTACATGCTTGACATAAAAAGACTTAAACGACAACTTCGCGCGGTGGAGTAATACTCTTAGATACTCCCTGTCAACGCCAAACTCAGCGCAAACCTCATCCTTGTCCCGTTCCTCCAGAAAGACACCCTTCAGCAGCTTGCGGTCGCGCTCGCTGAGCTTATCCAGAATCTGGCGCACCGTTTTCTGCGTGTCTTTGGAAACCATTTCCTCTAAAACGTCAGTGTCTTCTGACTGAATATCGATCTCCGAGGCGTCCTCCATGGCTTCGCTACGCGAATGCGAGCGGTAGTATTCGAGCAGAACGTGGTTGCAAATGGAATTGACCAGAGCTCCCAGCGCCGAGGCATTACGAACCCCTTCTTTTCCGCGCAAAAGTGCAAAAATCCGTGCAAAAGTCTCCTGACGGACATCCTCAATGGCTTCTTTGGAATTCAGGCGGGAACGCAATTTCAGGTGGATCAACTCACTAAAGTAACGGTAGAAATGTTCCTCGGTGCGGGGATCTCCCTTGCGGAGATTTTCAAGGTATGCGTCGTCAAATTTTTGGAACAGCAACCCAAAACCCTCAAAATAAAGTCTTTGTGCGCAGCATATACCCAATGCTCAAAACTATACATCGCTGAGAGGTTGCTGGCTGCAAATTAAATTGAATTTTGCCGCGAGGGGTAAACAGCAGATAGACACGGGAAGCAGCTTCGAAACTGCTTCCCACAGTTTTTTTGGAATGCTACTTGCCTACGACGATAACGGTGAAAGTACCCGGCAGAACCGGAGGCCGCGGACGCGGATTTTCCGGGGTTGCGGCGGGACGAGGTCCAAACTCAGCGGCCACGAGGTAGATCTTTCCCGTTTTGGGATCGAGCGCCATGGTTCGCGCGCTTTTCTGCGTGGCGACATTCTGCGTAACAGAGTAAGAGTCAGGCGAATCCTGATGAACCACAGTCAGCGTGCCGTCGCCATTGGAACTGAAGGCATAACCGGCGGAAGGATCGAAGCCAGCCGCATCCGGACCGTCGCCGATCTCAGGTGAAGCGACCACTTTCCCGCTGGCGATATCGACCACGGCCATCTTTTTGCCGTCGCAGACCGCAAAAAGCCGGTTATGGGCAACGTCAATGGCATGCCCTGATGGGGATTCACACCCAATTGGCCACTCGGCAAGCAGCGTGTGTGACTTTGCATCCAGATGGGCAATCTCGTTTTTGTCTTCAATATTTACAAAGATCGAACCTTTGCCATCGGCAACAGGGAACTCCGGTTTGCCGGGAAGCGGGACAGTGGCGATTACCTGCTTGGTTTTTGAATCAATGACGGTGGCATTCTTGCTGCGTCCGTTAAACGCCCACACAGTTTGGGTAAAAGGCTCAAAGACGATACCGTCCGGATTGGTTCCAGCGGGAATGGTCTGCGTGATCTTGTTGCTCTTACGGTCAAAGACTGCAACGATGTTGCCGGCGCCATCGCTGATGTATCCGTCAGTGCCGTTTGTGTCGAATGCGACGCCATGCGTGCCCTTAAGCCCGGTAATATCCGCGACTGCTTTTCCCGATGAAGTATCCACCACCATCACGTGGTTCCCTCGGGTGATGTAAAGAAGTCCCGACTGCGGATCGACGGCAAGATAATCCCATCCGCCGTCTCCGCCGATCTTCCACTTGTCCTGCACGTGATACGGGCCTTCCGCCTGCGCCACAACACAGCCCGCCAGCATCAGCGCCGCGCCCACAACCACTCCCGCCAAACGCCACTTTGCCTGCTTAAACATTTGCACGTTCCTTTCTGGGATCGACTCTATTCCTGTTTCCTTAAAATGGGCTGAATGGGAATGATAGCGTACACCAATAGCGGAGTGAATGGTGGGGGAGTAACACAGATTTAAAAGGAGCAGCGCTTGAAAGCGGATGCTCCTCTGTTATTACTTACTGTCCAACCACGACGATCATAAAGGTTCCTGGTTTCGGCTTGGGGCGCCCTGTTGTAGCAGGTTCGAGTTCGGCTGTTGGCAGGTAGACAAGGTGCGAGGTTTCATCAACTCCCATGGTGCGCGCGCCTGCGGGTGTTTTTACAACCTGTTCTACATCGAACGTGCCGGCTTTCTCAGAGGCGACTGTAAGTGACCCGTCGCGGCAGCTTGCCAAGGCTTTGCCGTCCATAACCTTTGTTGCGTCGACACCTGCGCCGATGGGCAGCGCTGCCTCGACTTTGCCATTTGCCGCGTTCATCACTACTAGCTTTTGCGGATTGCGGCAGCCGATGAAGAGGCGATGCGTTTTGGCATCCATTGACATGCCGACAGGATGTCCACCCGGAGCAACCGGCCACCGCGCAATGACCTTATGGGAATGCAGATCGGCGACAGCGACGACATCTTTATCTTCGAGATTGATGTAGACCTTGCCTGTGCCGTCAGTGGCAAGGAACTCGGGCGCTCCGCCAAGCGGGAGGGTGTCAACCTTGCCGCTTTTGGGATCGATGTCCGGCTTGAAGGTCATGAGTGCTCCACCATCGCCGGAGACGGCCAGCACCTGGTTCTGTTTCTCGTCATAGATGATGCCGTCGGAGTCAGGCATTGTTGGGATTCTGCCTAGCACAGCGTAGGTTTTCAAATCGAAGACGATGATAGCGCCTCCGCCTCCTCCATCAGTGATGAATCCGCGGCCTGCGCTGGGAACAATCGCTACTCCGTGAGCAGTGGTTTGTTCGGGAATGTCACCGAGAACCTTGCCAGAATCAGCATCGATGACCAGAGTGTGTGTGGAGCGGGGGACAAAGAGACGGTGTGTTGCCGCATCGACCGTGAGATAGTCCCAGCCGCCGTCTCCGCCAATATGAAAAGTGTTCTTTACCTGATAAGTACCTTGCGCCCTGGCAGCGATGCCGCCCGCCAACATCAGCGTCGCGCACGCAATCACTTCCGCCAAACGCCACTTTGCCTGCTTCCGCATCTCATTCCTTTCAGGATCAAACATGATCCCCGCAGCTGACTCTATTCCTATTTCCTTAAAATGGGCTGAAGGAATGTAAGGGAGCGGTGGTCTAATGATGGAATCGAAAAGCTCGCTGCCCTAAATCTTCATATACACCCGAGCATTCAACGCGGAAGGAACTCATGGCAATGCAGGAATCTCCGACCCATTCGATTATTGGTACAGCGGTGCCCCGTATTGATGGAAGATTGAAAACTACGGGAGCAGCAAAATATACATCGGACTACCACTTCCCAGGACTGGTCTACCTGATTCCGGTTTGCAGCCCTATTGCGAAGGGAAAAATTACAAAGCTCGACGCCTCCAAAGCGGAAAAGATGCCCGGAGTGTTGCGCGTGATGTATCACGGCCACGCTCCCGTCCTGTACCGCCCTGTCCCCGGGGATGACAATGCGTTTGTAGACGAAACTCGTCCCGCCTTTGAAGACGACAACATCTACTATGCCGGGCAATATGTAGCCGCCGTTGTTGCAGAAACATTTGAGGTAGCTCAGACCGCTGCTGCAGCCGTGAAGGTAGAGTATGCAGCCGAGACGCCAAATGTTGCGCTCGATCTGAGCGATGGATGGAAGCAGATGAAGCTGCTAAGCCATCGCGGCGACGCTGAGAATGCCTTCGCTTCTGCGCCTGTAAAGATTGATGAAACGTACGTCACTCCAGTCGAAACGCATAACCACATTGAACTCCATGCTTCCGTCGCGGTGTGGGACGGCCAGAAATTCACGCTTTACGAAACAACGCAATCATTGATCAACCATCAGGCAGTCATGGCGCAATTTCTTGGTGTGCCGAAGGAAAATGTCCAGATCGTGATGAAGTTCCTCGGCTCAGGCTTTGGCGGGAAGCTATGGCCGTGGTCGCATGCTCCAATTGCTGCAGCAGCCGCGCGCGAACTGAATCGCCCGGTAAAGGCAGTCGTTTCCCGTCGCATGATGTTTACCAGTGTCGGCCATCGCCCCCGCACGCAACAACGCATCCGCCTCGGCGCTGCGCCGGAAGGCAAGTTGCTCTCACTGCATCACGACTATGTCAATCACACTGCGAGCATTTCTGGGTACGACGAAGGCTGCGGCGAAGCCACTCCGTATATCTACAGCACGCCGAACCTCCTGCTTCGGTCTTCAAAAATGCAGCGCGACGTAGGCCCTCCAACAGCGATGCGCGGGCCAGGCGCCGTTCCGGGACTATATGCGCTTGAGGCTGCGATGGATGAACTGGCCATCAAGCTCAGGATGGATCCGGTCGAGCTTCGCCTGCGCAACGAGCCGGAAAAAGACGAGAGCAACGGCAAGCCATTTTCTTCACGCCATCTAAAAGAGTGCCTTCAGACCGGTGCTGAGAAATTTGGCTGGTCAAAACGCAATCCTCAAGTTGGATCGATGCGTCAGGGTGATTTAACTCTGGGCTGGGGGATGGCCTGTGCTTCGTGGGGAGCTTTCCGCTTTCCCTGCCAGACCACTGTGTCGCTCAACAATGACGGCACTGCGCGCGTAAGCTGCGCTACCCAGGACATCGGCACCGGAACGTACACCATCTTTGCTCAGGCCGTCAGTGAGAAGACTGCTATCCCAGTGGACAAGATTGAAGTAGTGCTCGGAGACAGCAGGCTTCCTATAGGTCCGCTTTCCGGAGGATCCGGTGTCACGGGCTCTGTGTTGCCCGCTATTGACGATGCTGTGAATACTGCGATTAAGTCTCTGCTGGGTATCGCAGCGAATACATCCTACTCAGCATTCAGTGGCAAGAAGCCCGAAGACCTGGCATTCACCGCAGGCCATGTTCACCTGAAAACTCAACCCGCGGATCAGGGGGTTCACTTCTCAGAAATCCTGAAGCAGGCCAACATCCGCGCCGCCAGCGGCGACGGTAAATCGCCGGGTACTGACAATGATCCCCAGGCGCAGAAGTATTCGCTGCATTCCTACGGAGCCCAATTTGTCGAAGTCGCATGGGACCCTGGCATCGCGCGTCTCCGTGTGAGCCGCGTGGTCACAGTTATCGATGCGGGCCGCATCATCAACCTGAAACCTGCGCGCAATCAGGTCGAAGGGGCAGTTGTCATGGGAGTAGGCATGGCGCTCTTTGAGGAGACGCACTATGACCCTCGCGATGGTTTTCCGGTCAACAGCAACTATGCAGACTATATTGTCTCTACTAATGCCGATGCCCCGGAGATAGATGTTACTTTCCTCGACTTTCCCGACCTTACACTGAACTCTTATGGCGCGCGTGGTGTCGGAGAGATTGGACTGGCTGGTGTAGCTCCGGCAATCACCGCTGCTGTATATCACGCCACGGGAGTGCGTGTGCGCGAGCTTCCGATTCGAGTGGAAGATTTGCTTAAAGCATGATCCCTAACAGAAGCCTCAGCCCTCACGCCGATGGCAGAGGACCGCAGATCTAAAGACTTTAGCTATAAGCTTTTTTACGTTTAGAGTGAAACAAATTCCAATTTGTATACGTCATCCATCAAAATACTCATAAATATTCGAGGGGGGACTCGGGGTTGAATAAACTTTCGATGCAGTTGGCGGTATTGTCGCTCGGCACGTTACTGGTGGGTTCGCAAACACTCGCATTCGCGCAGGAAAAGAAATCCGATGATCAACAGAAAACCGAGCAGCACGATAAAGACAAAGACCAGCAGAACATCCCGCCTGAAAAAACCTCTGTCACGCATCACGACATCATCCTCAACGGCAAGGCCATCCACTACACAGCGACCGCCGGTACACTACTGATCCGCGATGACGACGAAAAGCCCTACGGCAGCATCTTCTACATCGCATATACAGAAGATGGAGCAGACCCGAAGACGCGCCCCCTTACGTTTCTCTACAATGGAGGCCCAGGTTCAGCATCGCTCTGGTTGCATATGGGATCATTCGGCCCAGTCCGCGTGGCGACCTCAAGCCCTGCGGCCACGGGAGCCGCGCCGTTCCAGGTTGCTCCCAACCAATACAGTTTGCTCGATAAAACCGACCTCGTCTTTATTTATGCACCGCTTACCGGATATTCGCGCGCTGTAGGCAAGGCAACTGCAAAAGATTTTGCCGGAGTCGACCCGGACCTGAAGGCATTTTCGAAATTCATTGGCCGCTACATTACTGTCAATCAGCGTTGGAACTCTCCAAAGGTCCTGTTTGGTGAATCGTATGGCACGACGCGGTCCGCAGGACTGTCGGCCGTCCTGCAGGAAAATGGAATTGCACTGAACGGAATCGTGCTGCTCTCGTCGATCCTCAACTATGGCGAACTTGCCGCCGGGATGGACACGCAATACGTCTTCAACCTTCCGAGTTACGCCGCCATCGCGTGGTATCACAACAAACTGAAGAACAAGCCTGCCGATTTGAATTCGTTTCTGAATGAAGTCCGGGCCTTCGCGCGCGGCGAATACTCAGAAGCATTGGCTCAAGGAGATCAGTTGCCGCCTGCGCAGTCCGATGCCGTTGCCGCCAAGGTTGCGCAATACACGGGCCTGAGCGTGCAGTATGTAAAGGAAGCGAATCTGCGCGTCTCGCCCTTCCGTTTCCGTAAAGAGCTGCTGCGCGGTGAAGGCGACATTCTGGGACGTTACGACGCTCGCTTCGAAGGCACCGACGTTGATAATGCAGGCGAATTTCCCGGCTATGATCCGTCTGATACAGGAATCTCCGGTGCCTTCGTCGCAGCCGAGCATGACTACATCTCTCGCGAGCTGAAGTATGACACGACAGACGAGTACCGGCCCAGCGCCAACACCATCGGTGAATGGGATTGGAAGCATCACGGAGCGGGTGCCGGACGCAGCTTTGGTGGACAGCAGGCTATGCCCTACGTCGCCGGCGATCTGGGCGACACCATGCGCAAGAACCCCAGGCTGAAAGTGCTCTCGGCGAACGGCTACTTTGATCTGGCAACGCCATTCTTCGGGACTGAGTATGATCTCCGGCACATGATGCTTACGCCCGATCTCGCGAAAAATGTTGAGTTTACCTACTATCCGTCAGGCCATATGGTCTACCTGAATACCGATGCGCTGAAAGAATTCAGAAAAGACGTGGATGTTTTCTATTCCAACCTCACGAAATAGGAAGCTGATCCGCCATTGCAGTCGATTGCAATGGATGCCAAATGGCGCAATAATAAAGCCAGGTGGCGACTATGAGCATCGATGAGATTGTCGACATTCTGGGAGGCAGGAAGACATTCCGGCGGCCGATTCGCACCTCTGACGAATTGGTGGAACAAATTCGCGCTGGACTGCCTGCCTCAACGATTGCGCTGTTGGCAGCTACATTGGCCATTCACCGGACCCAGGTAGCGAAACGCCTCAACATTTCATCCCGCACCCTCAGCAGAAGGTTGTCAGCAAAGGCCCGGCTCACTCAGGAAGAGTCAGACCGGACACTGCGCATGGCCAGAGTCATTGCGCTGGCAAAAGAAGTCCTGGGTACGGAAGAAAAGGCATCGCGATGGATCAACACCTCGAACCGTGCGCTGGGAGGGCTGCGTCCCTTCGATCAGCTCGATACCGACCCGGGTGTACGCTCCGTTGAGGAAGTGCTTCTGAGAATTGCGTATGGGATATACAGCTGATGCAGCTTTGGCGGTTGTTCCCGGAGCGCTTTAGCAGCACAGCTTTTACCGGGACCGGCAGCCTTTATGCCGCAGGGCGATGGAACCATCTTGGCGTCTTCATGATCTACACGGCGACCTCACGAGCTTTGGCGGCATTAGAGTTCTTCGTTAATCTCGACCCGAGCGAGGCTCCGGATGACCTCTTGCTTGCTGAAGCAATTGTGCCTGATGAGTGGATTGAGCGCCTGAATATCGAACTGCTGCCCGCGAATTGGCGTGAATTGAACAATACAGAATGCCGCGATCTCGGCTCTCAATGGGCATCAAGCAATCGGTCTGTAGGGCTTCAGGTTCCTTCCGCCGTCGTGGACGGAGACTGGAACGTCTTGCTTAATCCGAAACACCCAGACTTCAACAAGGTTCGTATAGCCGCGCCGAAGCCGTTTCACTACGACGAACGGATGTTCCAGCAGAGATAACGGGTCGCCATGCAGACCGGAGTGAAGAAATGCGATGATATTAGTTTGAGGAAAATCACGCGTGGCTGATGCAGTAGCAAGCGAAACAACTCAGTTCGTTCAGAAAATCGAAAACCGTTCTGCCCGTATCGGAATCATCGGGATGGGGTATGTTGGGCTCCCGCTTGCGCTATTGTTCAGCGAAGAGCGTTTTGCTGTTACAGGGTTCGATATCGACGCGCAGAAGGTCGCCACGCTCAACTCCGGCGGTTCGTACATCGTGCGCATCCCCGGAACTGAAATTCAGGAAGCGCAGAAGAAAGGCTTTTACGCTACTGCTGACTATTCCGAAATAGGTGGTGTCGACGTCGTCATCATCTGCGTGCCTACGCCGCTTAATCAGCACCATGAGCCGGACCTGAGCTTTATTGAAGCAACAGCAAAGGCGATTGCGCCCTACATCCGCGAAGGCCAGCTGATCGTGCTTGAAAGCACAACCTATCCGGGTACAACGGAGGAAGTTTTGATTCCGCTTCTCGAAGCAGGAAACAGCAAAGAACTTCGCGTCAGCCGCGATGCAGGATCGTCCGGTTTTTACGTCGCATTTTCACCGGAACGCGAAGACCCTGGCAATGACACTGTGGCGCGCCGCGACATTCCTAAAGTGGTTGGTGCGGTCGGCCCAGTCGCGCTTGAGCTGGCGTCAGCGGTCTACGGAAGCATCTTCAACCGCACAGTGCCCGTCTCGTCGCCTGCAGCGGCAGAGATGACCAAGCTGCTCGAAAATATCTATCGCTGCGTGAACATCGCGCTGGTCAACGAACTGAAGCAACTCTGCCATCGTATGAACATTGATATTTTTGAAGTGATCGACGCGGCGAAGACCAAGCCTTTTGGCTTTCAGGCCTTTTATCCCGGTCCCGGACTCGGCGGCCACTGCATCCCCATCGATCCCTTCTATCTTTCGTGGAAAGCGAAGCAGTACGATTTCCGAACAAAGTTCATCGAGCTGGCGGGCGAGGTCAACGTGGCTATGCCGTATTACATCGTTGAAAAAACGATCGCCGCACTCAATGAACAGGCCAAAGCGCTTAAAGGCGCGAAAATTCTCGTCCTCGGGCTGGCCTACAAGAAAGATGTCGACGACCTTCGCGAATCTCCGTCGCTCACCATCATCGAATTACTCAAGCAGCGCGGAGCCAAAGTTTCCTACAACGATCCGTTCTTCTCTCATGTTGGACGCGGCCGCCACTACGACCTGAACATGGCCGGCGTGCCTCTGGACAACCTTGCGCAGTACGACTGCGTGCTGATCGTCACCGACCACTCCGATTATGACTATGCCCGCATCGTGCGGGAAGCGAATCTCATCGTCGATTCACGAAACGCGACACGGGGAATCCAGTCCGAGAAAATTGTCCGTTGCTGAAAGGCAGTTACCGTAAGTCAGCATTCGGATAGACAAGGGCTTCTGTCCTCGCGCTGAGCCCTTCTAATGAAGCCCTTAATGCCCTTGAGGCACAAAGTTAATCAATCCGCCACTGGAGTCTGCTGCGAAAAGAGTACATGCCATGCGCCATCTGACCATACATAGACATCAGAAAAGCGCATGGTCTGAGGTTTCCCATCAGCCGATGGAAGGGTAAGCAATCCATGCGCGACGGCCGTATCCCCATACATCAGCACATCCACCTTCCGCATATCCGGACTAGAAAGATCCTGCCCGCGATTCCGTGTTGCGGCTTCCAGCGTATCTGACAAGACGAGCCATTTGCCGGAGCGCGACGTCTCCGCATAATTAGGCGCCAGCAGGCATTTTTCGAAATCCGTGTCGCCTTTCATGAAGGCATTCGTGAACGCGCCTTCCAGCCGCTGCACTGTTGCTTCATCATGATGTTGATTTGCAAGCTCAGGGATGTGGTCGCAGCTCTCGGCGCGCACTTGTCCGGAGAAGAGAAGAACAACCGACGCGGCAAAAAGCGAAGCTTTCAGAAAGATCCGGCGCACAGCATACCTCCTTCCAGAATACGTATGGAATATATGCCATCACCATGATTCTAAGCAACGTCGCGGTGCCTGCATTGCGCCTGAGAGTGAGGAACGATTCTTCGCGGAACCTTGTCCATAGCTCAGGCGGAGGGCTCAGGATAACGGGCTTTCACAATGCAGGGAGAAGTTATTCAATTCGCGGCCACCGGAGTCTGCTGCGAGAAAAGCACGTGCCACGCGTCGTCCGTCCAGACGTAAACATCAGAAAAGCGCATACTCTGCGATTTTCCGTCGGCGCCCGTAAACGTAAACACTCCATGAGCAATGGCCGTGTCCCCGTGCATTAACACATCCACCTTCGGCATTTCCGGGATGGAGAGATTTCTGCCACGGTTCCGGGATGCGCCTTCCAGTTCATCCGACAGCACGCGCCACTTTCCCAGCCGCGATGTTTCCGCATAATTCGATAGAAGCAGGCACTTCTCGAAATCCGTATCGCCTTTCAGGAAGGCATTGGTGAATGCCGTTTCCAGCCGTTGCACAGTTGCTTCATCATGCTGTTGGTTTGCCAATTCATGAATATCGCATCCCTCCGCCCGCAATTGTGTGGAACTGAAGAGGAGAGCAAGACACGCTGAAAAAAGAGAAATCTTCAAAAAGAACAAGCGCACAACACACCTCCATGCCGAATATGCATGGAATATAAGCTGGCGGAGTTCGGCAAAGAGCGGCGATGCGCTCGTTTCTGCCTCGTATGAGCCTGTAAGATGAAAATCTGCGCCGGAACGCGCTTATTCGCGCTGCCCGCTGTGCTCTGGAACGTTGCCCGGTTCAGGAAAGTCGGTGTCGTTGTCTTC
>DATAQW010000390.1:0-17395 GCA_036264445.1 Pseudacidobacterium sp. | reverse complement strand
CTCTGCTGATCTGTTTAATCTGCTTCATGTCGTTTGTCAGCGCAGCGGGCGATTTCTCCAACTACCAATCCGACGGGATGCTCCTCGAAGCGGGATTCATTTCTCTGTTTTTCGCGCCTGGCGGCATCTGGCCAGGAATAGGGGCCTCAAGCGCACCTTCACTTGCCAGCCGCTTCCTGCTGCAATGGCTGTGGTTTCGCATCTACTTTCAATCAGGATTGGTAAAGCTGCTCAGCGGCGATCCGGAGTGGCGGCACTTCACCGCCATGGACGATTACTACCAGAATGGCCCGTTACCCACGTGGGTCGGCTGGTATATGCAGCACCTTCCGCATTGGTTTCACGCATTTACCGTAGGAGCAACCCTCGCGCTGGAGTTAGGCATTGTCTTCCTGCTCTTTTTTCCGCGACGTTTTCGAATCATTTGTTTTTTAATCGTGACCCCATGGGAAATGGTCGTTATTCTGACCGCGAATTACACATTCCTGAACTATCTGGTGCTCGCATTAGGCTTTCTGCTGCTTGATGATGAAGCGTTGATGCGTTTTGTATCGCTGGATCTTCGGGAAAGGCTCAAATTCAAACATTTTCATACTGAACGGAGCGCATCCGAAGTCCCCAACGCACAGTCTTTGCGCGATGACGTGGAAAAGGAGCCGGAGGATTTGAAACCTACTCCGGACACCGTTACAGCCACAGAAAAACAAGAGGCCACGCCAACCCCGCCAATGAAGAACTCGTACGTACGTTCCCATCTTGCTGCAATCGGACGCGCTGTCAGCGCCGTTGCCTTGACATGGGTCTTCTACGTCACTACAGCACAACTTGTTCACATGCTATGGCGGGAGGCACCACTCCCTGCCGCGCCCATCGTGGCGCTAGAACCATTCCGCATCGCCAACCAGTATGGCCTCTTTGCGGTTATGACGCGCGGTCGTTATGAAATTGAATTCCAGGGATCATATGACGGCCAGAACTGGACAGCGTACCCATTTCGTTACAAGCCGCAGGCTCTTGACGCGCCGCCGCGCATCTACGCACCCTATCAACCACGTTTTGACTGGAACCTCTGGTTTGCCTCGCTCGGCAGCTGGCAGCAGAACTCGCTGGTACCGCTTGCTGAAGAGCGCCTGCTCACTAATAGCAGAGACACGCTCTCTCTCTTCGCCGGCAATCCCTTCCCGCAATCGCCACCGAAGTATGTCCGCGCTGTACTCTGGCAATACTGGTTTACTTCTATGCCCGAAAAGCGCGCCACGGGACTCTGGTGGAGGCGCAATCTTCTTGGCCTTTATGCGCCTGTGCTTACAATCAAACCGGGCGGCGGTTTTGACGCCGTCCAGTGGCCGGAGCCGCTTCCTCCTCATGAGTGAACAAAGGTTTGATCCAACCAGCCTGCTCATCGGATCGAGACACGAGCACAAGCTCAACGCTGTGGTCATTGGCGCGGGGCCGAATGGTCTTGCGGCTGCTGTTGTTCTTGCTCAGGCTGGCTGTCAGGTTGAAGTGTATGAAGCACAACCGGAAATCGGCGGAGGCGCTCGTACCTTGCCGCTGACACTACCTGGGTTCCTGCATGATTTTGGCTCGGCCATTCATCCCATGGCGATTGGCTCACCTTTTTTTTCATCGCTGCCCCTGGAAAAATATGGCCTTGCATGGATTCACCCTCCCGCTCCAGTCGCGCATCCGCTTGATGACGGCACCGCCGTTATGCTGGAACGTGATTTGAATGATACTCAATCAGCGCTTGGAATCGATGGCAACCAGTGGAAGAACATTTTTGAGCCATTTGTAAAACACTGGCCCCAACTCATGGAGGAAACGCTTCAGCCCCTGGTGCATTTTCCGCATCATCCTTTTCTAATGGCACGATTCGGAATTCTCGCGCTTATGTCCGCGCGCCGTTTCGCCAATACATTTTTCAAATCGCCGCGTACGCGCGCTCTCTTCGCGGGAATCGCCGCACACTCATTTCTCCCGCTTGATGCGATCCTCAGCGCATCCGGCGGGGTTATGCTTTCCGCAGCGGCACACGCTGTCGGCTGGCCCATGCCTCGCGGCGGATCACAATCTATCGCGAATGCGCTCGCAGATCATCTCAGAGCGCTGGGGGGAATGATTCGGGTCAATTCTCCTGTAACCTCCCTCGAAGAATTTGCGCCACATACTCTTTTTCTCTGCGATGTAAGCCCACGCCAGATGCTGTCGATCGCAGGCCCACGTTTCTCTGCCGGTTTTCAACGAAGCTTGCAACGCTTCAAACCGGGCCCCGGCACATTCAAAGTCGATTACGCGCTTTCCGAACCGATTCCGTGGGGGGCAGCCGATTGCCGCCGGGCCGGAACAGTCCATCTTGGAGGAACTCTCGAAGAAATCGCGGAGTCCGAAGCAGCCATTGCGCGAGGCCAGCACTCCGAATGGCCCTTTGTGCTGCTTGCGCAGCCGACACTTTTTGATCCCACACGCGCGCCCGAAGGAAAGCATATCGCATGGGCCTATTGCCATGTGCCTAACGGATCAACGTTTGACATGAGCGCACGCATCGAGGCCCAGATTGAGCGCTTCGCCCCCGGATTCCGCGACTGCATTCTGGCGCGTCACATCTCTTCGCCTGCCCTGCTTGAATCAATGGACGCCAATCTGCTTGGCGGTGACATCAGCGGCGGAGCGATGACTCTGCGCCAGATCATCTTCCGCCCTACCCGGCGCCATTACGCCACGTCCGACAACAATATTTATCTCTGTTCTTCCTCGACGCCTCCGCTTGCAGGAGTTCACGGCATGTGTGGCTATCATGCAGCCCATACAGCTCTTAAGCGATTTAGCAGCGCAAAGTAATGAGAGTAATCCGGCCTATCAACGTTCTTTATACTGGAATTTCCCATCCATTCGGGTTATAAGCTCTATAAATACCCTCGTTCATCCATACAACACAATTTCATCCACCTACGAGGACCATCCACAGCATGGATTTTGAGCAGCTTAGAACTTTCCTGGAAGTCAGCCGGTTGAAAAGCTTTTCCCGCGCTGCCGATAAGCTGGGCGTCACCCAGCCCGCTATCTCGGCACAGATTCGCTCGCTTGAAAATGAGGTCGGAGCGCGTCTCTTCGACCGTGACGGCGGCAAAGTTACCTTCACTGCTGCTGGCCGCCTTTTTGAGCCCTTCGCCGAACACTGCCTACAGGCTGCAAATCACATCATGGTCGGCATCGGCGAACTGCATCGCTCACCGCGAGGCGAAATCTCAGTATGCGCTAATGAAGCCACCAGTCTTTACGTTTTGCCTACCGTCTTCGCACAGTTCAAAAAGCAGTACACGCGCGTCAATCTTTCCATCGTGCGCGCCGACCGCTCCAAAACATTGGAAGCAGTTTTGAACCGTGAGGTTGATTTTGGGATCGTGTCTCTTCCTATCAAGGACGCGCGTTTGCTCATTGATGTCATTCATAAAGATGAGCTTGTCCTTGTAGTGCCCAAGTCTCATCCGCTCGCCACGCGCGAGCAGATCAAATTTGCCGAGCTGCTTCAGTATCCTCTATTACTGCCAAAACACGGACGGCAGCGCGAACAGATTGACGACATTTTCCGGGCTCAGGATGTCCATCCGCGCGTCGCCATGGAAGTCGATTCCAGCGAACTGCTCAAGCGCCTCATCGGCGCAGGACTTGGCATGGGATTCCTGCCCCGCTCGAATGTCCGCGACGACGAACGCGCCGGACTGCTCAAGACGCTCAAAGTAGAAGGGGTGCGACTGAGCCGTGAACTGGCCCTTGTCTTCCGCAAAGACAAGACCCTGACCCGCGCCGCTCATGCATTCCTTGAGATTGCTACTGGCCGCGCGCGTCCCATGCCGGTCGCCATGAACGCCAGGGCACGATAAAGTGCTTTATTCAAGCGTCCTCAAGCTGGCTTACGCTTCAATTTCAACCAGCAGCAGAGCCGGGCATGCATTCCTGCGAACCTATTGAGGCTTCCGTGTTATGGCCGTGCTGCTTATTGCGGCCTGCCGTCCAAACGGAATACGCACTCGTAGCACTCTTTCTCTCGCCCGCTCGTCTTCAAGGTTTCTGGTTCGGGCGCGAAGAAGGTCATTCAAAGAAATCATGCCAACCAGCTTCAGTCCATCGTCAGCCGATAAAACGGGAAAGCGCGTAAAACCTGTTTCCGCCATGCGATGCACCACCGTGCGCAGAGGTTCATCGGCATATGCCACTACAGGCCGTTGCGAGACGATTTCAGAGAGCTTCTCGTTAACGGCGTTTTCCCTGTTTTTCTCAAAAAGGCCGAGCAATTGATTCCGCGTGACCACACCGAGGAGGTTCTTGTTCAAATCCACAACAGGAAAGAGGTGCTGGCCTTTTGGATGGCCGTTGTGGTGTATCACTTCGTGCGCTTTTTCCAGTGTTCCGTCGCCCGGAAGCGCAATGATGTTCGTACGCATTACTTCTCTTACGAAAAGAATCTCCAGGGGATCGAGCCCGTATTCGCGGCTGAGGTGATATCCCCGGCGCGAAATTTTTTCAGTCAGAATTGAGCGCCGCAGCGTAAGCACGGTAAAGGTGTGCGCCAGAAAACACGCTACCAGCAGCGGCAGCAACATATTTAGATCGTGAGTCAGTTCAATGGCGAAAACGATTCCGGTAAACGGTGATCGCATGGTGCCTCCAAGAATCGCTCCCATGCTCACCAGCGGCCAGAAACCGACGCCAAAGTCGGGGAAAATAGTGCTTTCAACGCCGCCAAGCGCTGCGCCCATCATCAGCAGTGGAGCAAGCACGCCGCCTGAGGTTCCCGAACCAAGTGAGATCATCCAGATGGCCGACTTCACCAGCAGGACACCGGCGAAAATTGTCAGAGGAACATTGCCCCCAAGCAGAGTGCGGATCGTGTCGTAACCCACGCCCAATGCCTGCGGAAAGATCAATCCGCCCAGGCCGACAAAAATTCCGCCAATGGCAGGCCACCACATCCAATGAATCGGCAGCTTCCGAAAGAGGTCTTCGCAAGCATAAACCCCCAGCGTCAGCAGTGCGGATAAAATTCCGGCGGCAATACCTGCAAGCGCGCAGCCTGCGATTCCTTTAGGTCCAATAAAAACCGGATGCGGCGCAACTGGAAATAATGGGCCAAGCCCCAACAAATACCGCCTGACAATGCAGGCCGTAGCGCTCGCCAAAGCTACAGGGATCGCGCTGCGCGGCTTCCATTCAAAGAGCAACAGCTCAACGCCAATCAATACGGAGGAAAGTGGCGCAGCAAAAGTCGCGGACATGCCCGCTGCCGCCCCGGCAACAAGCAGCGTGCGGCGCTCCATGCTGGTGAGGTGAAAGAACTGGCTGATAAGAGACCCAAACGCGCCACCCGTCATAATGATAGGGCCCTCTGCGCCAAATGGACCGCCCGAACCAATCGAAATAGCCGCAGAAAGAGGCTTCAAAATAGCAAGCCGTGGATGCACTTTGCTGCCGTTGATAAGGATGGATTCGATCGCTTCGGGAATGCCGTGCCCACGGATGCGCTCCGAGCCATAGCGAGCCATGAGACCAACAATCAATGATCCAACCACAGGCACTGCTACTGCGTAAATGCCAAGCTCGTTTCCTGCCGGTGAGACAAAAGCAGTGCTGAGACGGTGGAAATAGAACAAGTTTGTGAACAAACCAATCAGCCGGAGCAGGACCCACGCAACACAAGCACCCAGAACACCGATGCAGATCGCCAGTAGCGAGATAGGAATGACGCCCGATGTGGTGGTGAAATCTCCTAATTCCTCCAGGCTTGGCTTGCGGCGTTGGCTCATAGGCTTTTCCTTCGCGGACTTACAGGATGACCATGGCACGCAATGACGAGAAGAGCATCAGACAGGGCTGGCTCAGCAACACGGAATTCCTGTTGATGCAAAACGCGAAGCTGGTGGAGCAACTCTTCGCTGAAATGAAGGAACGGTCGGATGCAGTAGCGGATTTCGGCAGGCTGCCGGTAACCCAAAACGGACACATCTTTTTGGGGTGCTTCAGGGCATGCGTAATGGTCATGAAGAACCATCGAGAAGCCCTCGTCACATATATCGTATCACGACATATATAACGAAAAACTGGGAAACCTCCCCGCCTGCCTCAAACTCTTTTTCCTTGTTTAAATTACCGGCCCTTCCGCGACCTTTTGCCGTCAAAAACTCCGTGCGGGTATCCAGTCGATTGCCGCACTGTCAGCTTCGTCGAAACCGGCCACGCCTTCTTAGCATGTGCATGTGCTGGCTCAACATGCGAACGCAAAGCTGAAAACGCCGCGCGCGCCAGATCATTGCGCGACATGCGGACGGTCGTCAGCGGAGGATATACAAACTCCGCAAGATGAATGTCGTCAAACCCGATGACGGAAATATCATCAGGAACGCGCATGCCGGCCTTCGCCAGCACGCGTAAAGCTCCTATGGCCGTCATATCGTTCGAGCACATTACTGCAGTCGGCAGCTCTTTTTGATGCAGGATATGTTGCATCGCCTTCATGCCACCTTCCAGCGTATGATCGCCCTCGATCATCCACGCTGCCGGAGGATGAACGCCGACCTCTTCCGCGGAACTCAGAAAAGCCGAGCGCCGCAATTGGCAGGACCGCTGCTGCATGGGCCCGCTGATGAAACTCAGCTTGCGGTGCCCCAATGCAGCCAGATGCTGCACGCCTTCACGAATGCCGTGATGGTAATCCACAACAAGCGTGCTCACGTTCTCGTTTGGGGGGGCAGCATCCACGAACACCATTGGGATATTGCGCGAGACCAACTCATCGAGCAACGGCTCCTCGATGCCGAAGGTCATCACAGCAACGCCTTCCACGTTGCGCTCAATCATGCGCCGGACGCAGATCTCCATTCTCTGTGGGTCATAGTTTGTCGAGCCGATCAGGATTTCGTAATTATTCTCGATTGCGAAGTCTTCAAAACCCTGAATCAATTCGGGAAAAAAAGGATTCGTAATTTCGGAGACCAGCAGCCCAAACAACCGGCTTCGTCCAGAGACCAGCGCGCGCGCCTGCGTATTAGGAAAATAATTCAGCTCCTCGATAGACTTCCACACGCGCTTGGCGAGGTCCTTGTCGACCGTAGGCACTTTGTTGATTGTGCGTGATACGGTCGCTATGGAGACCCGGGCGTGTTTGGCAACGTCACGGATGTCGAGCCTTTTCTTTCCCGATGTTTTCTGGCGCGATCTTTTCTTCATCATGGTTGAAGGGAGTGTTTCTGCTTGACTTGGCAAGTGTAAATTGCATAAGGTCGAAACGCTAGTAAACGTTTGCTGGAAAATCCCTTTACTAGAAAATTATTTCTGGATATCTATTTCATAAATCGCTTTAGTAAGATGGCCATGCCGGATTTTTTCAAACGTTTCACCCTTACGAGGTCATTCCGCCATGCTTGACGGCCTTCGCGCCCAGGTCCTTGAAGCTAATCTTGAGCTGGTCCGCCGCGGACTTGTTCTTTACACCTTTGGGAACGCCAGTGGCATTGACCGGCAGACAGGGCTCGTAGCGATCAAGCCCAGCGGCGTGCCCTATGAATCGATGAAACCAGAGCACATGGTCATTACCGATCTCGATGGGCAAATCGTTGAGGGCAACCTGAAACCATCCTCCGATCTCGCAACGCACCTGCTGCTCTATCGCGAGTTCCCTGCAATTGGCGCAGTCGTCCATACGCACTCAGAGTACGCAACCGCATGGGCACAGGCTGGACGCAGTATTCCGGCTTACGGAACCACACATGCGGATTATTTTTATGGCCCTGTCCCGGTGACCGATGAGCTTACGGATGATGATATTAACGGTGACTACGTCCACAACACCGGGCTTGCAATTGTCCGCCGTTTTCGCGATCTGGACCCCGTGGCGACCCCCGCTGTGCTGGTTGCCGGACACGCGCCATTCTGCTGGGGCAGGACTCCCGAAGATGCCGCACACAATGCAGTGGTTCTCGAAGCTGTGGCACGGATGGCTTTTTATACAGCAAGACTTAACCCGGAATGCAAAGGTGTCTCACAGACACTGCTCGACCGCCACTACTTCCGCAAACACGGCCCAACTGCCACATATGGACAAAAAACTAATTAAATGTAACCGAGGCACAACCGAACATGCCCTTTTCACTCGCCAGTAAATTTTTCTTGCCCTACGCACTCGCATTCTTTCAGACGCCGGTCAAGTCACTCGCTCATCTAAACGGCGTCGATATTCTCGTCATCGCTGTTTACTTCGCAATCGTCATCTTCATCGGCTTCTACCTGAAAGGCTCAACCAACACCAGCGAAGAATTCTTCATGGCCGGACGGGAGATGACGGCATGGATCGCTGGCCTCAGCTTCGTCTCGGCAAATCTCGGCTCACTCGAGTTGATGGGTTGGGCTGGCTCGGCCTATCAATACGGCATTCTGGCCACGCACTGGTACTGGATCGGCGCCATCCCCGCAATGCTCTTCCTCGGCATCGTTATGATGCCCTTCTACTACATCTCGAAGACACACTCTGTTCCCGGCTATCTGCATTTGCGATACGGCGATGGCGCTCGCGCGCTCTCGGCTATCAGCTTCGCATTTATGACAGTGCTGATGAGCGGCATCAATATGTATTCGATGGCTATTGTGATGAAGGTCGTCCTTGGCTGGGACCTCAACTTCAGCATCTGGGTATCGTCCATCACCGTCGCGCTCTACGTCGCGCTCGGCGGACTGCGCTCGGCCATCTTTAATGAAGTGCTGCAATTCCTGCTTATCTGGCTTGGAGCGTTGCTCGTGCCGATTCTCGGCCTGATTGAAGTAGGCGGATGGGGCAATCTTCGTCAGCAGATCCTCACAAATCTCGGACGCAGTGACTACGTGCATCTCTGGAGCACCCTCGGTCACTTCAATAACAATCCAATGGGGATCCACTGGACCGGCATCGTCTTCGGCCTCGGTATGGTCATCAGCTTCGGATACTGGACCACAGACTTCTTAGTAGTCCAGCGCGTGCTGTCCGCGCACAACCTGCGCGCAGCACGCATGGCCCCGATCATCGGCGCAGGATTCAAGATGTGCGTGCCCTTCATCGTCATCCTGCCCGGACTGCTGGCGCTCTCTGTGCTTCCGTACCACCTCGTAGGAGAAACCCAGGCCGTCGCCACGGGACAGCACAGCTACAACGAAGTCCTTCCCCTGATGCTGGTTCGGTATTGCAGCCCGGGACTTCTCGGACTCGGCGTCACTGCATTGATTGCTGGCTTCATGTCCGGAATGGCAGGCAATGTCAGCGCCTTCTCTACTGTCTGGACATACGATATCTATGGCGCTTTCCTGCATAAGAAGGCAGCGGACAAGCACTACGTCGCCATGGGCCGCTGGAGTACCTTCATCGGAGTGCTCATCTCTGTTGGCACAGCTTACCTCGTGCAGCATGCAGCCAGCATCATGGATTACGTGCAGGCGCTCTTCAGCTTCTTCATTGCGCCGCTCTTCGGCACTGTCATCCTCGGCATGCTGTGGAAGCGCGCTACCAAGGCCGCTGGATTCTGGGGACTGCTCGCTGGAACTCTAACCGCCATCGGGCTCTGGGCCTGGGTGCATCACGATCCATCGGCTTTGCGTTACGTCGCGCTTTCGGCCGATGCTAAAGCCATGGCAGAAGACATGTATCGCGCCCTCTGGTCCTGGCTCGTCTGCGTGATTGTGACTGTAATCGTCAGCCTCATGACACAACCTAAACCGGAGGCCGAGCTTGAGGGGTTAGTCTACGGAGCTTCACGCATTCCCGAAGAGCGCGATGGCCACTGGTATCAGAAACCAATCGTCTGGGCCGGAATCATCGCCGTGCTCTTCGTCATTCTCAACATCATTTTCTGGTAAAGGAGAGATCAGACATGCGCGAAACAATATCCATCTGGTTCTTCGCCGGTGTACTCTTCCTCATTTACGGCGTCATCATCACAGCAGCCGGTGTGTGGGCACTCATACATCCGCCGCTGCATCCTCCTGTTTTGTCTCATCTTCATCCCGCCATCTGGTGGGGAGCCTTGATGGCAATTGCCGGTCTTGTCTACACGATTCGCTTTCGGCCGCGCGCCAGACGTTAGATAAAGTGCCCCACATCTTGGAGAGGCGTGGGGTTTTGCGGATGTAACAACTGGGCAGGCGAGGGCTTTAGCGCTCGCATTTCGCAACAAAAATTAAAGGGGGCTTCAGCCCCTGAGGGGAAACTCAAAGGAAACCCACGAGATGAAAAAGCAACTTACATTCGGAGTCATAGTCGGCAGCCGCGGATTCTTCCCGCATCACCTCGCCAAAGAAGGCCGCGAAGAGATAATCAAAGTCCTCGACGCGGCTGGTTATAAGAGCATCGTCCTTTCACCCGAACAAACACAACACGGAGCAGTGCAAACACCCGACGACGCACGCCATTGCGCCGAGCTCTTCAAAAAACACCACGAAGAGATCGACGGCATCATCATCACGCTGCCTAACTTTGGTGAAGAGCGCGCCATCGTTGACGCAATTCGTTTGTCTGCATTGAAAGTACCCGTACTGGTGCAGGCCACGCCCGACCGTCCGGACATTATGAAGATCGCCAACCGCCGCGACAGTTTCTGTGGCAAGATGTCGGCTTGTAACAACCTCACGCAGTACGGCATCCCCTACTCACTGACAGCGCTGCATACCGTCTCGCCCAGCTCTGATGCCTTCAAGAAAGACCTCGCCTGGTTCGCCGCCGTCTGCCGTGTTGTGAACGGATTCCGCAACCTCCGCATCGGCGCTCTGGGCGCGCGTCCCGCAGCCTTCAATACCGTCCGCTACAGCGAGAAGCTTCTCGAACTCAACGGCATCTCGGTCGAGACATTTGACCTCTCCGAAGTCCTGGGCCGCATCAACAAAATGAAGGACACCGACGACGCAGCGCAGGCGAAGCTGACAGCCATCAAGGCGTACGTCCCGACCAGTGGTATTCCTGATGCCGCGTTGCTCAAGATGGCCAAACTTGGCGCGGTCATCGACGGCTGGATGAAAGAGACTTACTGCACCATCAGCGCCATCCAGTGCTGGACCTCGCTGGAAGAATACTTCGGCGTCGTTCCCTGCACCGTTATGAGCATGATGAGCGACAACCTCTTCTCGAGCGCATGTGAAGTTGACGTCGTCGGTGTGCTCAGCATGTACGGCCTTGCTCTGGCGTCGGAAACTCCTAGCGCTCTGCTCGACTGGAACAACAATTACGGCGACGACCCCGACAAGGCCGTCTGCTTCCACTGCTCGAACCTCCCGAAACACTTCTTCACCGACGTCAAGATGGATTTCCAGGAGATCATCGCTGGCACGGTCGGCAAAGAAAACACCTTCGGCACCTGCGTGGGACGCGTCAAAGCCGGCCCAATGACATATGTTCGCTTCTCAACAGACGACTTCAACGGCAAGATCCGCGGCTACGTCGGCGAAGGCGAATTCACGAACGATCCGCTGGAAACATTCGGTGGAGCGGGCGTGGTCCGCATTCCGAAGATGCAGAAGCTTCTGCACTTCATCTGCGAGCGCGGATTCGAGCACCACGTCGCCGCTAACTTCTCAACCGTAGCCAGCCCGGTTTATGAAGCAGCCACACGCTATCTAGGTTGGGACATGCATCATCATGACTAGCCGTCAAGGCGGCGCGCGCTTTGCGCGCCATTCGTGCCAGGACCAACGGGAGTGGTTTTTATTCCCCTCCCGTTGGTCGCTGGGTTCGCAGTTGTATCGAAATACTCAAGACACTTAGCAGAGTCAATTAGGAATAAACCATGTCCATCGTCGCAGGTGTAGATTTCGGAACACTCAGCGTTCGCGTCACTTTACTCGATAGCGCGAGAGGCCGTCTCGGCACCGCATCGGCTGAATACCCGCTTCACCGCAAGCGCGAAGACCCCGACTACGCCACGCAGTCCCATCAGGACCAGATGGACGCACTGGTGAAAGCTACACAAACAACCATTGCAGAAGCTGGAATCGATGGCCAGAAGATCGAGTCCATGGCGCTCGACACCACCGGATCAAGTGTGATCCCGGTCGGCGAAAACCTTCAGCCGCTTGACGACTACTATCTCTGGTGCGATCACCGCGCCAAAGATGAAGCGCAGCAGATCACCGAGCTTGCCCACAAGGAACACCTTGAAGCTATCGAGTGGTGCGGCGGCGTTTACTCCCACGAATGGGGATTCGCCAAGCTCCTCCACTGGTTGCGCCATAATCCAGAAAAACGCAGCCGTTTCGTCACCGCATTCGAGCATTGCGATATGGTTGCTGGAACGCTCTGCGGCATCACCGATGCGAAGCAGGTCAAGCGCAGTGTCTGCGCCATGGGCCACAAATGGATGTGGAATCCGAAGTGGGGTCTGCCTGCGCAGGAATTTCTCTCCAAACTCGATCCCTTGTTCAACGGTATCCGCGAAAGACTCGCAGGCGATTACGAAACCTCTGACAAGCTCGCCGGACATCTGTCGCCGAAATGGGCCGAGGCCATGGGCCTGCGCACCGGAATCCCCATCCCTGTTGGCGCATTTGACGCGCACTGGGATGCCATCGGCGCAGGTTGCCGCGAGGGCGACGTCGTCAATGTGGTCGGCACTTCCACCTGCATCATCGCTATGCAGAAAAAAGCCAATCTCGTCCCCGGCGTTTGCGGAGTCGTCCCGGGAAGCGTGCACCCTGCCTATACCGGAGTCGAAGCTGGACTCTCCGCTACTGGAGACATTTTCGAGGCGATTGCCCGCCGCGCCGGAACCAAGGTTTCTGAGCTGTCGAAGGGTCTTGAGAACTATCGTGCCGGACAGACCGGCCTGTTGCGCCTGAGCTGGGACAACGGCGACCGCACCGTGCTTGTCAACTCCGAGTTGGGTGGAGTTACGCTTGGCTGGAACCTCATCCACACCGCACAGGACGAGCTCCACGCCGCCATCGAAGGCACCGCCTTCCATACGCGCATCATTCTCGAACAAATGGCCGAATATGGGGTTCCCGTCGATCGCGTCATTAACGCAGGGGGCATTCCGCAAAACAACCAGGTGCTGAACCAAATTTACGCCGATGTTCTCGGCAAACCGGTACTCGTTCCGGCCGGAATCCCGACCAGCCTCGGCTCAGGCATCTTCGCACTGCTCGCGGCGAAGGCCTTCCCCACCATCGAAGAAGCGCAAGGCAGCATGTGCCTCAGATATAAAACATTCACACCCAACCCGAAGGCGCATGCAGTCTACAACCGCCTCTTTGCGCTCTATCGCAAACTATATTTCGCGTTGGGCAAGCGTAATGCCGAAGCAACAACCATCGGCGACGTATTGCCAGAACTGCGTAAGATTGCGGCCGAGGTTGTCAGAAGCGCGTGATCAATTCGTCGTTGTTCCTTTCAGCAGCCACGCGCACTTTTCGACGCGTTTTTCGCCGTCGTGAACCACAAAGATTTTAGGAGCGCCGCTGGCGGTTGTACTCCAGAGCGAGCAGCCGGCATATGCACCGTCTTTGCGAACGATGTAGTAGATCATGTCCAGGTAGCGGAGCTTGTTCATATCGCCGTTATAGTTGCGGACGATGCGCCGCAGCGCTTCGATGCCCGCATCTTTAGGACTCATTCCCTGGCGCATCATTTCGACAATGGTGTGCGCTCCTGCGACCTTGATGTTTTCCTCACCCGATCCAGTAGCACCTGCTGAGCCGATATCCTGGTCGGTATAACAACCCGCGCCAATGATTGGCGAGTCGCCAAGCCTGCCGGCAATCTTGAATGCCTGCCCTGAAGTGGACGTGGCTCCCGAGAGTTCGCCCTTCGTGTTGAGCGCAGAAACATGGACGGTCCCTGTAGTGGGCCATAACATCTGTTCGACAGCCAATGAGCGTTTTTGCGGCGGTATGCCGAGATCCATGGCCATGCTCATCAATTGCTTCGAGCGGACACGAATCGTATCGGCCCACTCCGGGCCAGGGTGGCGCGGAATCGCGCTGTGGTTCAATGCAGGTGCTGGATTTGCATCTTTCCCTCCCGGATTGGACATGGGCGGTCCCCAGAAATTCTGGCTGGAGCGACTTTCTTTCCAGAGAAGCCACATTTTGCGCGCGTCGTCCGAGAGCATATCTTCACGCTTAAGCCCGTGCATCACGGCAAAATGCTCGGCGCCTTGGCCTGTGAGCATGACGTGTCCTGAGCGCTCCATGATGAGGCGTGAAACCAGACAGGCATGCCGTATATTCTGGATCGCCCCTACCGAACCTGCAGATCGCGTGGGGCCGTGCATGCAACATGCGTCGAGTTCGACCACTCCGTCTTCGTTGGGAAGTCCACCATAGCCTACGCTGTGGTCGTTAGGGTCGTTCTCGCGGCCTACGCAGATGTGGTTGCAGGCGTCGAGCGTGTCCGCTCCATCAAGCAGCATTTTGTAAGCCTCGTCGATGCTGCTGTCGCCAGTCTCGCGTGTGACGATCACGGGTTTTTGAGGAGGCACAAGGCGCTTCACGCTCTCGGCGGTTTGTGCGTTTGTGGTGTTAGAGACTGCAGTAGCCCCCAGTCCAGCTGCGGTCATCGCAGTGCGGGAGAGAAAATCACGCCTTGTGGTCATTCTTTTTGGGGTCCCTTTAGGGCAAGCATAACAAAACGAGGAAGAAGCACTGAGGTGCGGAAATTCGCCTCTAAGATCAAGACCTCCACCACAAAGAACGCAGTGTGCAGAGGGACGTCATAGAACGAACTTGCTCAAATGAATGAGAGCGCAGCGGCATCAGATCATCACAACTATACGTCCTGGCTTTGTCGGATGTTCAACGAATTCTTGCGCACGAGCAATATCGTCGAGTGAAAATCTTTCGGCTATTTCGAACCCCTTCCATCCTGCTTCGAACGCCCGATTGATGTCGCGAGCCGCTTCTATCTTTGCCTCGCTCGGAATATCATCACTGCCAACAAAGAAAAGTCCCGCATTGATGAAAACAAGCTGCCAGACAGGAATTTCTGAAGCGGGGGCATTTGTGGCATAGGTTGCTATCGATCCACCTTGCGCCAATACTTCGATGTCATTCTTGATGTTCGCGGCAAAAGCCACTTCCACGATGTGATCCACTCCGGGAGCCAGACTCCGAATGTGCTCTGCGAGCTTTTCATCCGTTAACAGAACTTCATCCGCACCTGCTTTGAACGCAATCTCCTTATCGCTTTCAGCACGGCACGTGGCAATGACCCGCGCTCCGGCTAGATGCGCGAGTTGAACAGCGCACATGCCAACAGCGCCAGCACCGCCTTGGACTACTACAGTGCGTCCCTCGACCGGGCCGCCTACATGGACAGCGCGATGCGCTGTGATGCCTGGAATACCGAGACACGCCCCCTTCTCCATCGTAACGGTTTCAGGAAGCGGAACCGCCAATCTCAGAGGAACGACGGTATATTCGGCAGCAGTACCGAACGGGCGGTAGGATTGCGCTCCGTAACACCAGACGCGCCGTCCAATCCATTCCGCCGATACTCCTTCACCTACAGCATCCACAGTCCCAGCGCCATCACTGTGCGGAATAACACGCGGATAGGACATCCCAAGCCCGAAGGAATCCTGGCGTTTTTTCACATCGCCCGGATTTACTCCGGAAACAGCAATGCGAATCCGAACCTCGCCTGCGCCCGGCTTTGGGTCATCCATCTCGCCAACGATCAAAACATCCCGTGCCTGGCCTTGTTTTTCATACCATGCCGCTTTCATATGTCTTGAGGAACTCCTTGTCGACAGCAGATTAGCATGTCAACATAATCTCCTGAGTTCCAGAGCTCTCGACCCATCTTTTATTAGCCACTGCATACATATCCTGCTAGGCTAATTCTTCCATTTCATGCAGGAGAACCTGATGCAACGCTTCCTCTCTGCTTTGTTGCTCTGTATCACCGGATTAGCGCCAATTAAGACAATCGCGCAGACCAGCTACACAGAACCAATCGACAAGCTCCCCGCCGAACTCCGCAGCAAGATCGACGCAGCCGCCACCAAAGTCCTCGACCAGACGGGTGTGCCTTCGGCGTCGATCGCCATCGTACAAAATGGCGAGATTGTCTACACCCAGGCTTACGGGAAAGCGCACCTTGATCCGCCAGTACCTGCCACGCCGCAGATGCGATATTCCATCGGATCGATCTCGAAGCAGTTCACTGCGGCCGCAATTCTGCTGCTCCAGCAGCAGGGCAAACTTTCGATTGATGATCCCGTATCAAAGTACATCCCTGGCCTCACACGCGGCGACGAGGTCACCATCCGCATGCTGCTTTCGCATACGTCAGGATTTCAGGACTACTGGCCCGAAGATTATCTGATGCCACCCATGCGCAAAGCCACGACAGCGCAATACATTCTCGATACCTGGGCAAAGAAGCCGCTAGATTTTGATCCCGGAACCAAATGGCAATACTCAAATACAAATTTCGTTCTTGCCGGGCTGGTCGTTGAAAAACTCAGCGGCGAGGATCTGATGCCCTTCCTGCAAAAAAACATCTTCGGGCCCCTCAATATGAAGTCGGTCTACAATACCGACGTTGCCAGGCTGGGCGATACCGATGCCGCCGGATACATCCGCTACGCACTTGGCTCGTTGCGCCCCGCTCATAAGGAAGGCGCGGGATGGATGTTTGCCGCAGGCGAACTGGCGATGCCCGCGCACGATCTGGCCCTCTGGAACATCAGCGTCATAAACCAGTCGCTGCTTGCGCCTGAGTCTTACAAACAAATGTTTACTTCTGTGAAGCTGAAGGATGGAACCGATTCCGGCTATGGTCTCGGCGTCTTTGTTAGCCGGCGTTCAGGCCATGCAGCGCTGGAGCATTCAGGGGAAGTCTCAGGATTTGTCTCAGAAAATATTGTCTTCCCTGACGATAAGGCAGCAATAACCGTGCTCACAAATCAGGATGCATCACCGGCAGCCTCAGCCATTGCACAACAGCTGACGCCGCTCGTCCTCGGCATAGAGCAGCAGGGTGCAAGTGAGGCAGAAGCCCAGGCACTCAAGATTTTCAAGGGATTGCAGCAGGGCAAGATCGACCGTTCGCTCTTCACTGACAACACCAATGCTTACTTCAGCCAGCAGGCGCTTGATGACTTCTCTTCCAGCCTGAAGCCGTTGAGTGAGCCAACCAGCTTCCGTCAGGTCGTCGAAGAACTGCGTGGCGGCATGACCTTCCGCGTTTTCGCCGTGGAGTTTGCTCATACACCGCAACGGGTGCGTGTAACTACCTACACCATGCCTGACGGCAAGTTCGAGCAGTACCTGGTGGTTCCTGCACAGTAGGTTGTGCATCTAAACTTGAGTGAGATTGGCTGGAGTTTCTTCAGTCTTGTACGATAAAGAAAGAACGCGCACTAAACAGCAATGCCTTCAACAC
>DATAQW010000327.1:0-4721 GCA_036264445.1 Pseudacidobacterium sp. | reverse complement strand
AATCGCAACTCTGCTGCTTCAATCGCAGCTTCAACAATCGACCGCCCCTTTTCACGAAGCTGTTCAGCAAACTCCACAATCAGAATGGCGTTCTTTGCCGAGAGACCAATCAGCATCACCAGTCCGATCTGTACATAGACGTCGTTCGCCAACCCTCGCCAGGAGATGAGCCCCAGCGCGCCGAGCACGGCCATCGGCACCGCCAGAAGAATGATGAATGGCAGCGCAAAGCTTTCATACTGGGCGGCAAGAGTGAGATAGACCACCAAGATGCCCAGGCTGAAAATGATGATCGCCTTACCTTGAGATTCGACTTCCTCCAGCGCCAATCCGCTCCAGGAATAGGCCATTCCTTGCAGCTTATTCTGCTGGAAGAGTTCCTCCATGGCTTTCAAGCCCTGGTTCGAGCTGTAGCCTGGCGCAGGAGAGCCGTCAATTTCAGCCGACCTGAAGAGATTGAAGTGGTTGATTACCTGCGGGCCGGATGTATCGTCGATTCTCACCACATTGTCCAGCGGCACCATCCCTCCATTTGCGGCGCGGACATAATACTGACGCAGATCGCTCACCTTCATGCGGAAGGGCTGATCGGCCTGGATGTAGACGCGGTAAGAACGATTGTTGAAATCGAAATCGTTAATATATTCCGAACCCATATACACGCCCAGCGCATTGGTTACTTCACTGATGGGTACGCCCAGGGATTTTGTTTTCGCGCGATCAATGGTGACCAGCAGTTGAGGGTCATTCGCCGTATAGCTGGTGAATAGGCCCACCAGGTCTTTGCGCTGACGGCTGGCGCCAATCATCTTGTGCGCCACCGCGTCGATATCCTGCAGCGTATTGCGGCCCAGGTCCTGCAGTTCGAATTCAAAACCGCCAACACTGCCGATTCCCTGGACTGCCGGCGGTTCGAACATCGCGATAATACCGCCCGGCACCTGGAAGAGTTTGGGAGCGAGACGGGCGACTACGGCTGCGGCGCTGTGTGATGGTCCAGGCCGCTCGTCAATCGACTTCAATGGCACGAAAATTACGCCGGCATTGGACGAGCTTCCGCCTGCAAGGCTGAAGCCGGGCACGGAAAATGTGCCAAAGACATCCGGGTCTTTCAGAATAAGCTCTTCTCCCCGATGAGAGAATTCAGTTGTGTAGTTCAGCGATGCTCCGGGCGGCGCCTGCACCAGGCAGATCAGGTAATTCTGGTCTTCCTGGGGGATGAAGCCGGTCGGCACATGCTGATACATATAGGCCGTAGCTGCGAGTCCAGCAAAGAAGACGAGCAACAGCAGATACCGCAGGCGCAGGGTCACGTGGATGACTTTCGCGTAAGTCCTGCCCATCCATTCGATGACCGCTTCTACTCCGTGAGCAAAAGCTGAGTAGCCCTTCGCAATCGGTTTGATGCGCGTCCAGTCCAGCATCTTGTACTTCTCTTCTTCACCACGAAGAAACAGAGCAGCCAGTGCTGGAGATAGTGTCAACGCATTGAATGCAGAAATGGCAATCGCAAAGGCGATGGTTAGCGCGAACTGCTTATACAGAATGCCGGTCGTGCCAGGGAAGAACGATACCGGCACGAACACAGAGATCAGCACCAGCGAAGTTGCAATGACGGCGCTGGTCACTTCTCCCATGGCCTCCGATGTGGCCTTATGCGGATCGCAATGCTCGAGTGAAATGTGGCGCTGTACATTTTCGATCACGACGATTGCATCGTCGACCACAAGCCCCGTGGCCAGCGTAATGCCAAAGAGCGTGAGCGAGTTGATAGAGAAGCCAAACAGCTTAATAAAAGCAAAGGTACCGACCAGCGATACCGGAATCGTAATAGCGGGAATGATGGTCGCGCGCCAGTCGAGCAGGAAGAGGAAGATGACGGCGATGACGATAAGAATCGCTTCTTCAAGCGTCGATACCACTTCCTTCACTGAATCGCCGATAACGGTCGTCGTGTCGAACGCGACGACGTAGGTAATGCCTGGGGGAAACGACTTCGATAGATCCAGCAGCGCGGCCTTGGCGGCCTTGTCCACTTCAAGCGCGTTGGCATCGGAGAGCTGCTGCACGCCGATACCGATGGCTTCGTGTCCGCTGTATTCCAGATTTGTATCGTAGGTTTCCGCGCCAAGCTCGGCGTGGCCCACGTCCTTTAACTGCACAAGGCCGTTGGGCGTGTTCTTGAGAATGATCTGCTCGAACTCGCGCGGCTCAGAGAGGCGGCCAATGACACGCAGCGTGATCTGAAAGTCCTGTGTGGAAGGAGCTGGCGGCCTGCCTAATTGGCCTGAAGGGATTTCGATGTTCTGCTCTTGCAGAGCGTTGATCACGTCTGTAGCGGTAAGGCTTCGAGCTGCAAGCTTCTGGGGATCAAGCCAGATGCGCATGGCATACTTGCGCTCGCCGAAGATCACGACATCGCCCACGCCCTTGATGCGCTTGAGCGGATCCTTGACATATACATCCAGGTAATTGGAGATGTATTGGTTCGATACGCTGCCGTCAGGCGAATAAAAACCGGCGGCGAAGACGAAGTTCGGGTTCGCCTTGGTAATGGTGATGCCGGTGTTCTTGATCTCCTGCGGCAAACGTCCCTGCGCGGTCGATACGCGGTTCTGGACGTCAACGGCCGCGATGTTGAGGTCATAACCGGTATTGAACGTTACATCGATGCTGCTGGTGCCGTCATTCGAGCTGGTCGAGGTCATGTAGTGCATACCCTCGACGCCGTTGATCTGCTGTTCCAGCGGAATGGTTACAGCGGACTCCACGACCTGCGCGTTGGCGCCTACGTAGTTGCTGGTTACTGTGACTTGCGGCGGGGCCAAATCTGGGTACAGCGAAATCGGGAGAATAGGAATGCAGACCGCGCCCGCTAGAATAATGAGCAGCGCGCAAACAGTCGCAAAGACCGGACGATGAATGAAGAAATCTACCACGCGAAAATCCTTTCGCTACCAGGCCGCAGTCGCAACGGCTGCAGACCTCCAAAAATGTCTTCCTGAGTTAAGCAGAGCCGTCATTCGAAGCATCGACTCTGCAAAGCCAGGGCAAATCAAGAAGGCTGCGTTCAGCGAGATCGAAGAATCCAGCATCTTCGCTCGCATCGCAGCCACTCTTAAATTCACCTTGCTCTTACCCCAATGGCTGCACAGGAGCACCGTCGACCAGGAACTGCGTACCCGAAACGATGACTTTGTCGCCGTTCTTCAAGCCCGCATCCACAGCATAGGCGTTACCGATGGTGTCGCCCAGCGTCACTGCCCGCTGCTTCGCCACAAACTTTCCATTGTCACCCTGTGCTACATATACGAATGTCTGGCCGCCCAGTCGCGTCACCGCTAATACCGGCACGGTCGGTGTTGGCGCAGTCGTCCAAATTACCTTAGCCTTTACCAATTGCTCGGTGCGTAGCAGCGGCGAATGTACCGGAGCCTTTGCAAGAATTCCCTGCAATTGATCATCCACCTGCGGAGAAATAAAGCCGATCGCGGTGCGCTCAATCTGCTTCCCGCTGTTGTCCAGGATATCGACTGCCAGCCCTGGGCGTACCTCAGCGGCGCGCTCGGTCGGAATGTAAATATACGCTTCGAGATCGCGATTTTCATCGACCGTCGTCAGCAATGTAGTGGAGGAAACATAATCTCCCAAATGGACTGGGATATCGCCCACAATTCCGTCGAAGGGTGCGCGGATGCTGTAGTATGCCAGTTCTTTTTCCTGCGTCTGGCGCGACGCTACGGCCGACTCGTAATCAGCTTTTGAATTTTTGTACGCCTGCTCAGCCTGATCCAAGGTGTCACGGCTGGTCACGCCTGCCTCAAAGAGCTTGCGTTGACGCTCCACCTCTACCTGGTTGTACTCATACACAGCCAGCTTTTGCTGTTCTGTAGATTTCTGCGTGTCCACCGTCGCTTGCTGCTTCAATGGATCGATCGTCATCAGCAGTTGGCCTGCCTTTACATGATCGCCGGAGCGCACTTCGATCTTCACCAGATTTCCAGGAACTTGAGGATTGATCGTCGCCGAACGACGCGACTTGATCGTCGAAACATACTCATCACTGCGCGGAACCGGTTGTGGAGACACGGTCACGGTTTGTACCGGCATCGCCTGCGGTCCGGCGGCGGCTCCGGCTGACTGTGCCGGTTTGCTGCTGCATGCGGTGAGGAAAGCTGTAAGAACGAAGGTACCGATACTAAATTTGCGTAAACTATCCACGACTGCGCCTCGGAATGTTTTATGAACCAGTGACTCCCCTGAATGATTGCACTCTCGAGGCCTGGTTACTTCATCTAGAACAGGACGGAATTTAAACCGGTTCGCGTAAACTCGACGATTACCAAGCCGTTCCATCCCAATAGTTTCCAGTTACAAGTGACTCTTGGATGTTCAACCGCGACGAAGGCTTCAAACAATTCGTCAAGAGGCTGCTTCTGTAGGCCAGACCGTTCAGGAAGTAGGAAGAATTGCGCAGGCCGGACCTGCAATTGTTGTTTTAACTATCTATTTTTTAATCATTTACCAGAGTTGTCTCTGAGTCGCCCTTATACCCGTAAGCGAAACGGATTGAAGTTCGTGCTTCCATCGAAAGCGTCCACTTGCTCAATACGTTTTAGCCACGCGACTACGACGTAAGTAACGGGCGTTGCTAGTGTCTCATAAATCACCTTCGTCACATAAGACCAAAAGATAACGCTCCCAATCGTGCGCCAGGGCGT
>DATAQW010000324.1:0-2804 GCA_036264445.1 Pseudacidobacterium sp. | reverse complement strand
CTCACTCGGACGGCTTCGGAATCGCCGCATGCGAAGCGATGGCAGCCGGCCTCCCTGTTGTGGCGAGCAATGTTCCCGGCCTGGCGCAGGTCGTTGCAGGAGCGGGGATTCTCTTTCCTCCAGGGGACGACAAGACCTTGGCGCAATATCTGAATGCTTTAATCGAGTCGCCGGAGAAGCAACGCGAGATGGGCCGTGCCAGTCTTCAGCGGGCGCGCCAGTTCAGCGTTGAAAATACAGTTGACTGCTGCATCCGGATGTACGAGTCCGTGTTACAGGACAGCAAGGCGCATGGGCGATGAACAACGTTGATCCGCGCGTGGTCCAGGCATTTGGAGAGGAATGGAGTAAATTCGACTGCTCTCAACTTGAGGACCCCGATCTACGGACACTCTTTGAATCATATTTCTCACTCTTCCCATGGCAGGTATTGCCACCCGACGCGGAAGGCTTCGATCTTGGTTGTGGCACAGGCCGCTGGGCCCATTTTGTCGCGCAAAGAGTTGGGTTTCTGCACTGTATTGACGCAAGCGCGGCAGCATTAGACGTGGCACGTCGAAACCTCCAGATGTATTCCAACTGCAGCTTTCGCTGCGCCTCTGTAGATGCCATACCACTGGCAGACGGTTCCGCCGACTTCGGCTATTCGCTCGGCGTGCTACATCATGTGCCAGATACCCAGCAGGGAATCCGGGAATGCGCGCGCAAATTGAAGCCCCGTGCGCCGCTGTTGATCTATCTGTATTACGCGTTCGATAATCGCCCTGCATGGTTTCAAATCGTCTGGCGGCTCTCTGATCCGCTCCGCCGGTTCATCAGCAGACTGCCATTCGCTATTCGGTCGCCCCTCTGCGATCTCATTGCGGCACTTGTCTATTGGCCATTCGCACGTGTCTCAAAGCTGCTTAAGCAAGCAGGCGTTGACGTTAGCGCTTTCCCTTTGTCCGCCTATCGAAACCGGAGCTTTTATTCCATGCGTACTGACGCATTGGACCGCTTCGGCACTCTGATTGAGAAACGTTTCACGCGTCAACAGATACGCTCCATGATGGAGACTGCCGGGTTCGAACGAATTGAATTCAGCGAATCGCCTTGCTGGTGTGCGGTTGGATATCGCAAGGTAGAATCACCCTGAATTCAAGCCGTCGCAGGCCGAAATGACAACTGCTTGAAGTAGCGTTACACTCCTGTCTCACAGAAGTGATTCGCATTTCAGGAGTAAGCTCTGACTCCCCTTCTGACCAAACACGACCTCACCGAGACCTCCACGCCTGTTTTGTCGGCTCCGAGTCGCCGGGTTCATCAAATTCTGCATTGGACCCTGGTGGTGGGAGTCTGCGCCATTCTAGGATTTGGTCCCTTGGCTTTCGGGGCTGTCCAGCCGTGGAGCATTGGCGTTCTCGAAGTCGCGGTTGCGTTTCTGTTTCTGATCTGGGCGGCGCAGGAAACCGCGAGTGGTGGCTTTCACATCACTGCAAATCAGCTTTATATACCGATGGCGCTGTTTGCCAGCGTGGTCTTGATTCAGCTCTCATTTCATCTGACCGCATATTGGTACATCACCTGGACAAAAGGACTGCTATGGGGCAGTTATGCCGGACTGTTCTTCCTCGTATCTCAGGTGTTCCATCAGCGGCGGCCACGATTAATCTTCGGCATTTTTTGTGTGGGTTACGGGTTCCTGCTCGCACTATTCGCAATCATTCAACAATTTACCTCGAATGGCAAGATTTACTGGGTCGTAGCCAATCGATACGGTGGATGGATCTATGGGCCCTATGTGAACCATGCACACTATGCCGGCTTAATGGAAATGCTCGTTCCATTCCCGCTCGTATTTGCATTGACCAGCTGGGTAGGACGATCTGGCAGGGCCTTTTCCCTTTTCGCAACCATTGTCATGTGCAGCACAATCTTCCTGTCCCTCTCGCTGGGCGGCATGATCGCTTTCTCGGCGGAGTTGGCCGTACTTTCATTGGTGATCCTCAGGGGCTCGCGCTCAGCATCCAGGGAAATCCCGATTCTCATTCTTCTTTGCATTGCGCTTATCGTATGGCTGGCCTGGCTGCGTCCTGCTGGGCTGGTGGACAGATTCGGACGTCTGCTTAATCCCATCTCGGACGCCGGCGTCACTGGCCGCCTCGCAATTGTAAAAGACAGCTTAAAGATGTTGCGGGATCGCCCCGTTTTAGGCTGGGGACTGGGAACGTTTCCTGTTGTCTACCCCTCATACCGGAGTTTTTTTACAAATTTGTGGGTAAACGAAGCGCACAATGACTTTGTGCAGACCCTCGTCGAGACTGGGGCAGCTGGCTTCACCTTTGCCGCATCTTTCCTTGTACTGTTGTGCTACGCGGGAATTCACAATTTGAAGCACTGGCGTAGCGACATGCAATCAAGCATGGTGCTGGCTGCGTTTCTGGGTTGCATTGGCATCCTGGTTCACGGCCTTTTTGACTTCAACCTGCAAATACCTGCGAACGCGGCCTTCTTCTTCGCTTTGTCTGCGCTTGTAACTGCTCGTTTTAGCAAATCCACAGTCAATCACGACTTTGACAGGATGCGAGGGTAGCAAGGCATGGATACTGGAAGATTGCTCGAAAGACCTCCTGACCGGACGCGCGATGATTCGTTCCAGCTTGCGAATCTTCAGGAGATGTACGGACCTTCTGTCCGCGAACAGTCGCTTGGCGACTATGGACGAATTCTGCTGAAGCACAAATGGACTGTGATTGTGACCGCTGTGGTCGTGCTTATCGTGGCGGCCCTGATCAGCATACGCATGACGCCAATCTATGAGGCGA
>DATAQW010000283.1:0-9449 GCA_036264445.1 Pseudacidobacterium sp. | reverse complement strand
CATCGCACCGGGCAAAAAGCAGTGGACATGGGGTAACCATGACTTTGGCTATGCATGGGACCGCAACCTGACCGATGAAGATGGCGCTTACGTCGAACTCATGTCCGGCGTGTACACCGACAATCAGCCAGACTTCTCCTTTCTCGCGCCGGGGGAAACGAAGACATTCAGCCAGTACTGGTATCCGATAAGCGAAATTGGCGTGCCCGATCTTGCAAACCTGGATGCTGCACTCCGCGTCGAGCCGATGGTCTCAAGCATACGCATCCATCTGCAGGTCACCAGCGCTTTTCCGGAGAGTGTCATGATTATTAGCCTTGGCGGTACTGAGGTAGGCCGCTGGCATGGTGATCTTGAAGCTGAGAAGCCAATCCACCTGGACTTCCCCGCCAGCGGAACCGCCTGTGATCTCGTCGTCACCCTACAACAGGGCGATGATGTCCTGTTGCGTTATGCTCCGGCCGAGATTGCACCTGCAAAGTCTCCGGCGGTTGCGACTGAGCCGCCATTGCCCGCAGAGGTCACGAGCAGTGATGAGCTTTATTTGAATGGCCTGCATTTGGAGCAATACCGCCATCCCACGCGCTCGCCGGAAGTATATTGGATCGAAGGTTTGCGCCGCGACCCAGGCGACAGCCGTTGTAACAACGCCTTGGGGCGTTGGCATCTGCGTCGCGGCGAGTTCGCAGAAGCGGAAAAGTACCTGCGTGCCGGTATCGCCCGCCTCACAACACGGAACCCGAACCCGTACGATGGCGAGCCTTACTACAATCTTGGGCTCACGTTGCTATATCAGCATCGTCTCGATGAAGCTTATGCGGCATTCTTCAAAAGCACCTGGAATGCAGCATGGAGAGGCCCGGGCTACCATCGTCTTGCGGAGATTGATTGCCGTCGTGGTGCGTGGATGGCTGCACTCGACCATATTGGGCGCTCCCTGCGCGCCGATTCAGACAACCTGAACGCGCGTAATCTCAAGACAATCATATTGCGGGTCATTGGCTGCACAGATGAAGCCGAGGCCCTTCTCGATGAAACACGCGCACTGGATCAGCTGGACATCTTCGGCACGTGGCTTGCCACAGAAACGCTGCCACCTGATGGACAGCAACAGCTTGATCTTGCCTTTGACCTGATGCGCATGGGGCTTCTTGAAGAGGCTCTATCCGTGCTCGTGCTGCGTGCTGGTGTACACGATGGCAGCGCTCCGTTGCTTCACTATGCGCGCGCCTTTGCCCTGGGCGAGCTCGGGCTTGAACAAGAAAGCAAAGCTGTCTATTGCGAGGCGGCTTTAGCGAATCCGGACTATGTCTTCCCAAGCCGGCTCGAAGAGATGATCCTGCTTGAGCGCGGCATGCAGGCGAATCCTGCTGATGCGCGCGCGCCTTACTATCTTGGAAACCTGCTGTACGATCGCCGTCGCCACAAAGAAGCAATCTCCTTGTGGGAACGCGCCACGGAACTTGATCCCAAATTCCCGACTACATGGAGAAATCTCGGTTTTGGCTATTACAACGTGCTGCACGATACAGACCGCGCACTGAAAGCCTTTGAGAAGGCACGCGCACTGGCGCCATATGACGCGCGCATTCTCTATGAACAGGATCAGCTGCTCAAACGTACTGGCGAAGACTTGCGCAGGCGGCTGGCCACGCTTGAATCCCATCGAACGCTCGTCGAGAAACGCGACGATCTTTCGGTGGAGTTGATCTCGCTTTATAACAGCACCGGACGGCCCGAAGAAGCTCTACGTCTGCTGCTGGCACGTCATTTTCAACCGTGGGAGGGCGGAGAGGGTCTGGTTCTGTCACAGTATGTGCGCGCCAACGTATTGCTTGCGCAGAGTGTCCTTAAAAGGAATGATGCAGATGCTGCGGTTGACTACCTGAAGGCCGCTTCCAAACCTCCTCAGAATCTCAGTGAGGCTCGTCACCTGCTCATGAATCTGAGCATGATCGACTATTGGCTGGGCGTCGCGTATGCAGCAAATGGTGACAGTGAAAGAGCCTCAGCACACTGGCAGAAAGCCGCTGCGCAGAAAGGCGACTTTCAGCAGATGCAGGTGCAGTCCATCTCAGAGACGACTTACTGGAGTGCGATGGCTCTGCGCAAGTTGGGACGCGCAGACGAAGCTCGTGCACTGTTCCAGGCGATCTTCGACTATGCAGCTGCGCTGGAGAAGCAGACGCCAAAAATCGACTACTTTGCAACCTCGCTTCCAACCATGTTGCTGTTCGAAGAAGACCTGGACGAGCGACAGAAGATCACGGCGCTCTTTCTGCGCGCGCAAGCGCTGCTAGGCCTTGGCAAACAGGTAGAAGGCCTGGCTCTCCTGCATGATGTCCGACAGAAGGACCACAGCCACACAGGGGCAATTGATATGCTCAAGGCATTTGCTGAATAAGCATGCAGGGACCTCGCATAGAAAACGCTGCTCCGCCTGACGCGGTCGCTGTTGAAGCCACCGCGTATGTCTGGGGCATTGCTGTTGTCGCGGCTCTTGGCGGACTACTCTTTGGCTATGACTGGGTGGTGATTGGGGGCGCGCGACAGTTCTACGAAGTCTACTTTCGCCTTCCCTCGGCAACACTGGTGGGATGGGCCAACAGCTGCGCTCTGGTCGGCTGCCTTGTCGGCTCACTTGCTGCCGGATATTTCGCCAATCGCTATGGACGCCGCCGTATTTTGCTGGCTGCTGCCTTGTTGTTCGCGCTTTCTTCCGTTTTGACCGGCTGGGCCTGGTCGTTTTCGAGCTTCATCTTCTGGCGCATCGCGGGCGGCATCGCCATTGGTCTTGCTTCGAATGTCTCCCCGCTCTACATCGCCGAAATTAGCCCAGCCGCCATGCGAGGCCGACTGGTAAGCCTGAATCAATTCGCAATTGTCGTAGGCATCCTGCTGGCGCAGATCGCGAACTGGCGCATTGCGCGGCCTGTTTCGGCCAACCTTACGCCGGATATGTTCTGGCATAGCTGGAACGTGCAATATGGTTGGCGTTGGATGTTTACCGCTGTTGCCTTGCCGGCCATCATCTTCATTTTTGCTTCGCTCTTGATTCCTGAGAGTCCCCGCTGGCTGCTGACGCGCGATCGAAGCATGGAAGCAGAAAATGTGCTGCGCCGAATCGGTGGCAACGCCTATGCCAGTGGCGAAGCCACGGCAATCAGACAGGCGATTGCGGCCGAGACTGCTACCGGACGCGCTTCGTGGCAAGAACTGCTTCGCCCTCCGGTTCGCCGCATTGTGCTGGTTGGCATCGCACTGGCTGTGCTCCAGCAATGGACCGGTATCAATACCCTCTTCAACTATGCGGCTGAGGTATACCGTCGCGCCGGTTACGGCGCTAATGATATTTTTCTCAATATCGTTATTACTGGCACCATCAACCTAATCTTCACCATTGCGGCGATGATGCTCGTGGATCGCGTAGGGCGTCGTGCACTCATGCTTTTTGGCTGCGTTGGCATTGGGCTCTCGCATCTTCTGTGTTCCTTTGCATACCGTGCCGGATGGCGCGGCAGTGCTGTGCTGCTGCTCACTCTGAGTGCAATCGCCTGCTATGCCCTTACGTTGGCTCCCGTCACCTGGGTGCTGATTGCAGAGATCTTTCCTAACCGTGTGCGCTCACAGGGTGTTTCGGCTGCCGTCAGCGCATTGTGGATCGCTTCCTTCCTGCTTACCTACAGTTTCCCCTTCCTGAATGAACGTCTTGGCACTGCGGGTATCTTCCTCATCTATGGAGCAATTTGCCTGCTTGGCTGCCTTCTGGTAGCAGCATGCGTCCCAGAAACCAAGGGAAGGACGCTCGAACAGATCACACTCGATATAGCTGGCAAATAATGATTGTTAACGTAACCGAAATCTAACAACAATCGATCCAATTTAAACAAATTTGATCTAGATATTGACAATCGTGTTCGTACACGTTTACATAATGAACCGCGACCGCAAAACTCTTTCGTTAAAACAGAAAAACGGCGCTGTTTCCCCTTTGTTCCCCGTCGGGACCATGCCCCTTTACCTGCTAGAACTGGCGCTTGAACGCATGCGCATCGTTGATCGAAGCGCACGCACTCTATGCGCGGGAGGCCGACCAGCGGCCGGAATATTAACACTCGGAGCGCTAAGAATGAAACCACAAGCCGGAATTCACGCAAGCCCGCTCTCAAGGCGGAAATCACCCATCGCTCTTTTATCTCTTTTCACCGCTTTCATAATCGGCACTGCGGTAGCGCATGCGCAGGCGAATAATGTTGGACAACAACCTTATCTTGGGTGGAGCACATTCAGCGAGCAGACCATCAACGGCAGCTTTCTGACTCAGGCAAATATCCAGGCCGAGTCCGATGCCATGAAGTCCTCAGGCATGCAGGATCATGGATTCACCTATATCAACATTGATTCCGGCTGGATGGGCAGCTTTGACGGCAATGGCCGTCCTATTCCAAACACCACCACCTTTCCTGATATCAAGGCATTGATTGACCACATTCATGCCAATGGCCAGAAGGCCGGGATTTACTGGATTCCGGGCATTGAGCAGCCTGCCGTCGACGGCAACTATCCGATCCTTAACACGCAGTATCATACGCAAGATATCGTCGCCATCCCACTCGCCCAGGGCAATGCTTTCGCTGGCGCGCTTCCTAATCCGTATCACGACAAGATTGACTTCACAAAGCCCGGGGCTCAGGAGTACATCAATTCGGTGGTAGCGCTGTTTGCCTCCTGGGGCGTGGACTTCATCAAACTTGATGGCGTTGCACCCGGTTCCTATAGTGATAGCCTGGCGATCGACGACAGGCCGGACGTTGCCGCATGGTCTAAAGCGATTGCTGCCAGTGGCCGCCCGATCTGGCTGACCATCTCGTGGGCTATTGACCAGGATTATCTCGGAGATTTTCAGCCTTACCAGAATGCACGCCGCATTGAGGATGACGTTGAATGCGAAGGCCGGTGCGCTACGCTAACCGACTGGCAACGCATTTATCAGCGCTTTCGTGATTTGCCAGGCTGGCAGAATTCCGCCACTCCAACACAAGGATGGAATGATCTCGATTCGCTCGACATTGGCGATGGTACGCTTGATGGCCTGACGAACGACGAGAAGAGGGTTGCCATCTCGCTCTGGGCGATGGCCAATGCACCCTTGTACCTCGGCGGCGATCTGACTAAGCTCGATAGCTTTGGCAAGCAACTCGTCAGCAACGACGAGGTCATTACAATCGACCAGTCGGGCAAACCAGCTAAACAGGTACTGGGAGGCGAACAGCCGATTTGGGTTTCACAACAAGGCAGCAACTCGTACTATGTTGCACTTTTCAACTTAAATGCGACCCCAGCGATTATCCATCTTCCTTGGAACCTGGTCGGCGTTAATGGAGCGTCCCAGGTTCGTGACCTGTGGAATCACCAGAACCTTGGACCGTCCGCATCATCTTTCACCACCGTCTTAAAGGGACACGACGTACGCCTGCTGAAGGTTGTCACTTACGGCAAGGCTGCGCCTACGCCGTCCACAAGCTACGAGGCTGAATCCGCGACGCTCGGAGGCTCTGCCGTCATCGCAGACTGCCCTCTTTGTTCAGGAGGGGAAAAGATCGGGGGTTTGGGTCTGGGGGCGAACAACACCGTGACCTTCAATAACGTCTACGTGCCTCATGCAGGCGTTTATTTGATGCGGGTCGATTCTATGACACAGGGCCTGCGTTCCTATCTCTACAGCGTGAATGGAGGTCCCTTCCAAACGCTTAATTCCGGCGGAGGCAGCTTCTTCATTCCAGCGAGCACAAGAGTTCCTGTGCGGCTGGCAAAAGGCCTGAACTCGATCCAATTTGGCAGCCCAGTCAGCTATCCGCCCGATTTGGATCGCATTGTCATCAGCGGAAATGGCGATGCTCCTGAGCCTGCTTTCCGCGTGTATGAAGCAGAGGTGGCCACTTTGAGCGGCAGCGCGAGCGGCGGCTTCAGCAACTACTCCTCCGGTCTTGCCAAAGCAGGCAATATTGGCGCGGGAGCGGGCAATGCAGTCACTTTCTCGAACGTAACTGTTCCGTACTCTGGAACCTATCTGCTCGAAGTGGATTACGCGACCAGCGGGCCGCGCTCATTCTTCCTCACCATCAACAACGGTACGGCGAATGAACTGGACTTAAACGGCAGCACCTTCGACGAACCTACTTATATCGTTCTACTCGTGCAGTTGAATGCAGGCACGAATACACTGCTCTTCGACAACCCAACTAACTACGCACCCGATTTGGATCGCATCGTTGTAGCTCCGCAGGTGGGAGATGACCCGTCGGGCGAAATTCTCCACTAGCTCAAACGGAAAAGGGCGCGATAGCTCGTGCCCTTTTCCGATGCACCGTTGCGAAAGGTTTGAAACAGTGCATCCATGTACCGTTCGCATTATTCCTCATATCGCTTCCCCGGAATGACTTTCTGCGACCGCTTGAAAGCTGTCAGGATTCAGCCGTGCGGTTTGACCAGCACGGAGGTGAATGGTTGTCATGCGTTCTCCATAGCGAACAGGGATGCTGCCTCCCATCTGGCTCAGGATGGACGCACTGCGCAGCCGGCCATTGCTCCAGTACATATTTACTTCGTAACCGCCACGCGCACACAAGCCGCGGACCGATCCTTCCGGCCACGCGCTGGGCAACGCTGGTAACAACACAATCTCATTGTCCTGTGACTGGAGCAGCATTTCTGCGAGAGCAGCTGTACCCGCTGTGTTTCCATCGATCGCGAAAATGTTCTGATCGGCTCCGGCAACACCACTGCTTGAATACGTAAGGAGATTGTCGTCAGCCGCCTGGGTTACGAGTCCTGTCAACGCATCATGTGCCGCATCTCCCTTCAGGAGCCGCGCATAGTATGCTGCCAGATTTGCGCGCCCCCACTCGCTCTGCTCCCAGTTGGCTGCGTGAATGCGCCGCTCGATTGTGACTTCGGCTGCACGCGCCAGTTCCGGAGTGCGCCGAGGCGAGATCTCGCTCAATGGATACAGCGCCACAAGATGAGATGTGTGCCGATGATTGGGGGAAGCATCCTCAAAATCTTCGAGCCATTCCTGCAACCTTCCGTAACGACCGATTTGAAACGGCGGCAGCTTTGCGCGTGCACCTTTCAACTTCTCGCGGAAATCGGGATCGACATTCAGCGTTTCTGACGACTGAATGCACATCGAGAACAACGCATATACAAACGCGCGATCACACGTGTTCCCCATCGATTCAGCAGCCTGATCGCCCGATGGCGTCTTATACCAGTTCTCCGGGGAGTCGGATGGTCCGGTCACCAGCCATCCGTGTTTCGGCTCGGGGACCATGTATGCAAGGAAAAATTCAGCCGCTTCTCGCAGCGCCGGATAAACACTTGTATCCAGGAATTCAGTGTCTGGATGAAATATGTAATGCTGCCAGAGCTGCAGCGAAATCCAGATGCCCGCCGTTACGTAGAGTCCCCAGCCGATGCCCCATCCCGGCGCCGTATAACCCCAGGTATTTGTCACCGTGTGAGTTACCCATCCGGGAGCTCCATACATCTCACGCGCCGTCGTCCGTCCGCTCACGCGCAGACCTTCAATCAGCCTGAAGAGAGGCAACTGGCATTCGCCGAGATTGCACACTTCAGCCGCCCAGTAATTCTGCTGTGTATTGATGTCCAGGTGGAAATCATCCGTCCAACCCATGCTGCTTGCCAGGCCATCATTCCAGATCCCCTGCAAAGCAAGCGGTAGGGGCGAATCCGCTCGCGATCCGGCAATCGTCAGATAGCGCCCATACTGGAAGAAGAGCGCCAACAATTCAGGATCAGCCGTACCGGCAGCCATTTGTTTGCGCCGCTCATCTGTCGGCTTCATCCGCAGAGAAGCATCGGTATTGCCCAGATCAAGCACGACGCGCCTGTAAAGCTGTGCATGGTCGTTGCTATGGGCTCTGCGTAACTCGTCGAATGATTTTCCTGCTGCTCTCTGAAGTACCTTGGCACATGCCTCATCCGGCTTTTTCCCTCCGTAGCTTGTCGCGATTGCGACCAGAACAATTACGCTATTCGCAGCTTCTACATATAACGAGGCATCACCACTGTGCACACTGCCGCCTTCAGGAATCACCTGCACACTTATCTGGAAGTCAACGCCGTCAAGACCAGTGCTATGGAGCGTTTCGAGTGCTTTTCCCTCAACAGCAAGTACATTTTTGCCGACCGTTTTGATTGAGTGCGGTAGTTTTGTTGCGCCAAAATGCAGATTGAAGCCGATGCTTCCGGTCCTGGTGCAACCGAGACGCAATGCGATCACATCATCAGGGTGCGAAGCGATGATCTCGCGCGTATAAACGGCATCGCCGCTCCGGTAGCTTACCTCCGCTACAGCCTCTTCAAGGTCCAGCGAGCGCCGATAGTCCTCTGCCTGCCCCGTCTCTTTGAAGGACATAGTCAATTCAGGCAGGGGAAGATTCGTCCCGAAATTCCTGGGGTGGGCGAGCAGATGTTTCTCGCAAAGGCTGCGGGCCTCGACATACTTTCCCGCAAAGAGCAACTCACGGATTTCCTGCAGATGCGGAAGGGCCCCTGGATTCACTACTCCCGTTTCAGGAGCGCCAGACCACACAGTCGATGCGGAGAGCGCAATTCTCTCCTCCTCGATGCCCCCATAGACCATCGCTCCCATGAGACCATTACCAATGGGCAATGCTTCGAGCCACCGCTTCGCCGGCCTGCTGTACCACAGCTCATGGCGGCGTTTCTCTTCCCCCCACAGCTTAAATTCAGGAAAAAATGGCACAGCTGCTGCAACTGCTCCTTTCTTCAAAAAACTACGCCGGCTGGTTGGCATGTGCGCTCCGTAAATCAATAATCAATATCATTCGCAAAAACCTTTTTGAGTGAGAGAATCGGGTATATCTTTCAGCGTAAACATATAGGTCACGTAATGCAGGCGGCTAATACCGGAATCAAAGATATTGCTAAAGCTCTGAAGATCTCGATTGGCACCGTGGACCGCGCGTTGCACGATCGACCGGGCGTCAGTGAAAAAACGAAAGCTCGCGTACTGCAAATGGCCGAGCGACTTGGCTACAAGCCCAATCTTGCCGCGCAGGCTCTCAAGCTGAATCGAAGTGTTTCGATCGGAGCGGTTCTTCCGAAGCACATTTCGCACTTCTTTGATCCAATGCGAGCCGGCATCCGGGATGCTGCCACTGCAACCGTGGGTACGACGGTCAACCTCGAATTCCACGAATTCCCCCATCTCGGCGTGGGAGACGCGGAGGCAATTGAGACTGCTCTCCAACGAAATCACGATGGTTTGATCCTCCTTCCTGGAGACACCCGCAAGTTCGACTTTCTGATCCGCAAAATTCTTCGTCATGGCGTTGCGGTGACGTGCGTTGGAAGTGATGTGCCCAATACGGACCGCATAGGTTCCGTCGCGACACATGCCT
>DATAQW010000190.1:0-3081 GCA_036264445.1 Pseudacidobacterium sp. | reverse complement strand
CACGCGAAGCTTCGCTACGCGCCGCTTCAATCGCAACAGAAACTCTTCATATATGGAGGCGTCAACGTATACACGTTTGACGGCAACACACACGCGTCCGGCATTGGAAAAGGCGCCGTAGGTGACTCCTTCCACCGCACGCTGAATGTGACAGTCAGCAAAAACAATGCCTGCATCCTTGCCGCCGAGCTCCAGGATCGTCGGGATCAAGTGCTTCGCTGCGCGCTCGGCGACTTGCTGGCCGTTATGACTGCTTCCCGTAAAGAATATGAGATCCGGGTGCGCTTCTATAAGCGCTGAAGACGACTCAGGATGATCGTGCAGTATTTGCACCAGGCCGTCCGGGACGCCCGCTTTCGCGCAGATGGAACGGATCAGCGTGGCCGTCTCTGGCGTGCGCTCGGAACACTTCAACACAACCGCATTCCCGGTAACGAGCGCGGTCATGAGGGGAATCATGGAAAGCTGGAATGGATAATTAGACGGGCCGAAAATGAGAGCGACTCCGTGAGGCTCGAAGTGGCATTCGAAGCTCGCAGCACGAAAGAAGAAAGAAGGCTTGCCAATCCGGCGTGGACCCATGATCCGGGGTGCATTGGTTTCGTAATAGCGCAGGTGTTCAAGCGTGACAAGAACATCCCCGGCCAGAGCATCCAATGCCGGCTTGGATGTTTCACCAGCAATGGTAGCGGCGATGTGCTTGCAACGAGAGGCGATGTCGCGACGGATATGACCAAGAACGGCAGAGCGGCGTGACACGCTCAGCGCAGCCCATCCGGACTGCGCAGCACGAGCGCGGCCAATTGTCTGCGCTGCCAGCTGAGGTGTCATGCGAGGGCGAGCTCCAGTGGTTTGGCCACGGGATACGCAACTTCGTATTTCTGGCAGAGGAGATTGGCCGAGATGCGTGCCGACTCAAAAATGGTCGGCAGGCCGCTGCCCGGATGCGTGCCGCCGCCAACCAGATAACAGTTCGAGAACTCTTCGAACCGGTTGTGAGGACGCATGTAAAGCATCTGATTCCAGCTGTGCGCCATATTGAAGGTGGCACCCAGGAAGACAGAATGATCCTTTTCCCAGTCCTCCGGAGTAATGACCAACTCGCGGCGTATGTGCGGCGTGACATCTCCATAGGGTGTACGCTCGCGCAATGTCCGTAGGACGCACTCGCGAACCTGGTGCTTATGCTTATGCCATTGGATGTTGCTGATGTTGTTTGCTACCGGCGCCAGGATGTACAGCGCGGAGTGGCCGGAAGGTGCGCCAGACGTATCTGTCTTCCCGGCATTGCGGATATAAAGCGACATATCTTCGAAGAAAGCGCTACCGCGCGTGATGCTCTCAATATGTTTCCTATAGTTGCGAGCGAAGACAATCGTGTGATGTTCAGCGTCATATTCACGATCCAGACCGAGATACATCATGAACGTTGAGCAGGAAAACTTGCGCTTCCGAAGGGCTGAAGGCGCGTGGCGCCTGAGACTCTTCTCCTCGAAGAGGGTGCTCATGGCGTGGCCGAAGTCCGCATTGATCACGACATCGTCGCAATAAATTTTTTCGCCATCAGTCAGCTCAATACCGCAGGCACGACGTCCGTCCAGCAGCACGCGGGCCACGGGTCTGGACGTGTGAATCTCAGCCCCTTCTTCAGCGGCAACCTCCGCGAGGGCATCGCTGATGCGACAGAGGCACCCATGACGTGATACACACCGTGCGCATGCTCCGTATACGGAATCATGGTGAAAAGCCCAGGACAGTCCCACGGCGACATCCCGAGATACTTCGACTGGAAGGTGAATGCCAGCCTGAGCTCTTCGGATCGGAAGTAGCTGGCGAGCACGCTATGCAGTGATCGGCCGCCGGCGATGTGCGGTACGGCTGCGAGCAGTGTAGGGCTGATGAGGCTGGCTAGCGTGCCGTAGGGTTTCTGCAGGCATGGGTAAAGCTTTTCGAAGCGGCGGCTCTCACGATCGAGAAAGCGAGAAAAACTGGCGCCTTCGCCAGGGAAATGCTTGTCGATCTCCGCTCTCATGGCGTCCGGCTGGGAGCGGGCGAGCATTGTTTTGCCCGGGAAGTTGAGGGCGTACATGGGGTCGAGTCGCCGAAACTGCAAGTAATCGCTCGATCGGCGTCCTCCTTCAGCGAAGAGTTCGTCGAGGAGGAACTTCATCATCAGGAAGGTGGGGCCAAGGTCAAAGCTATACTCACCGAGTCGAACTTCCGCGTTGCGTCCACCGATAACACTCTGCTTCTCGAATACCTGAACGCGGAACCCGCGCTGCGCAAGCAGCATGGCCGTGGCGAGTCCGCCCGGGCCGGCGCCCACGATGACAACGTGTCTCTTTCCGTATCTGCGCTGGACACCCATAGGTTCAACATATGGTGGGTCAGGCGCGAATTTGGGAAGACGACGGTACTAACTCGCGATCACTTGATTCGCATGCAAGCAAAACTCTCAATCGTTGCAGATCAGTAAATTACCGCGGCTTTTGATGATGTTGCAATGCCATTGCGCCGCATCTGATTCATTATCGCTCGCGCTTACCGAGCCACATGCTCAGATTTAAGCGAAAGCAGATCAGGAGAAACGAATGAATGATTACAGGGTACGCGCTGGGGAGATCAAAGAAGACCAGGTCACATCACTGCTTGAAAGCTACTCGGCACAAATTCCATCGAGCTTTTACCTCGTCGCAGCAGGTGCCTCCATACTCGGCTCCGCCATAGCGAAATTCCAAGGCAAGCACCACAACGCCCTTTTCTTTGGACAGTGGGTAGCACCTTTTCTGCTATTGGGCATTTACAACAAGATGGTGAAGCAACATGGATCGGATGCAATCAGCAGGAAGGAAGACTAGGCCACGAGCTGCTCGTGGTGGTCACGCGGACAAGCCTGTCGTAACTACAACTGCAGTACAGGATTCCTTCACCAGGCTCCGGTAAGAATGCTTCTGCAGCGAATCAAAATACACAGAGTCGCCGGCGGAGAGTCGGAATGTCTCAACGCCGATGCTCATTTCCAGCTCACCTTCAATCAGATAGAGAAATTCGACGCCTGGGTGAAAGTGCGGGGTCACTTTC
>DATAQW010000173.1:0-9868 GCA_036264445.1 Pseudacidobacterium sp. | reverse complement strand
TTGAACATGGCCAGCTCGTCGTCGGTGACATCGGATGTCTGCAACCTGTCAATCTCTTTGTGAATCGCTGTTTGCATCTCCCTTGGCGTGTGGCCGGGGTTTGGGACAGCAAAGAAAGCGAAGAGTCCGGGATATTTTTCTCCTGGGAATCCGCTGAATCCCTCGGCTTCAGCAGCTATCTTCTGGTCTCGCACCAGGCTGCGGTAGAGACGCGATGTGCGGCCATTCGAAAAGATGTCCTGTATCGCGTCGTAGACGGCGTCGTCTGGATCGCGATAGTCCGGTCTATGATAGCCCTCAAGGTAGAGCGGCTGGGTTGGTTCCCTAATCGTTACTGATTTCTCAGCATTTTGCGGCGGCTCGACCGTCGTTATATCTGGGGGCTTCGGCCCGGCGGGAATTGCGCTGAAATATTTCTCGAGCATCGGCATAGTTTCGCCTGCCTTCACGTCACCCACGACCGCAATCACAATATTCGACGGAACATAATATTTTTTGTGGAAGGCCTCAGCCTCAGTCGCTGTGATCTGGCTCAGTTCGGTTGACCATCCCACTCCAGGTCGCCGGTAAGGATGCGCGACATAGGCGGTTGCCAAGAATTGTTCCACCATGCGCCCGATCGGGTTTGAATCGATGCGCATGCGCCGTTCTTCCAGCACCACATCACGTTCCCTGTAGAACTCACGCGGCACCGGGTTGGCGATGCGGTCGCTTTCCATATAGGCCCAGAGCTCCAGGCGGTTTGAGGGCATGCTCCAAAAATATTGCGTGTCATCGAGACTGGTTTGCGCGTTCAATCCAACCGCGCCATTGGATTCGGCAATCTCAGTAAATTGATTCGGTATAACGAACTTCTGCGCTTCGGCCTGCGCCTGCTCAAAAGCTGCGCGAAGCTGCTTCAGTTTTGTCTCATCGCGGCCTACACGTCTGCGGTTTTCAGCAGCGTAGGCAGCGTAAGCCTGCTCCACTTTGTCGAGCGCGACTCTTTCCGCGGCATAGTCGGTTGTGCCGATGTCTCTGGTGCCTTTGAAGGCCAGGTGCTCGAACATGTGCGCCAGCCCGGACTGCTCATTTGGATCGTTGGCATCGCCCGCGTCAACAATCGTGAAATAGGAGAAGACCGGCGCTTCGGGCCGTTCGCAGATAATCAGAGTAAGCCCGTTGGGAAGCACTTTCGTTGTGACACGTTGTTCAAAACTGGACAGATCCTGTGCCTGGGCGATCAAAGCGGCGCAGAAAACTAAAGTTAGCAGACGCACAGCGGAAGGGAATCTCATGCGACCTCGAAGATGGAACAGAAAAATCTGTTTCCAAAACTATTTTGACGCTAACTGCGCGACGTGAGCGTGTCAAACTTGACCCGGCACAGACCACCTTAGTATTCTGCGCCCGCACGCAAGGAGTTTCTCTCAGATGAGCACCGCTCTTGCCCCCTCGCCGGCCGTGACCGCGACCACTCCTCTTATGCGCCGCTGTGCTGTGCTGGGCGCTGGCACTATGGGCTCGCGCATCGCCGCGCACCTGGCAAATGCTGGAGTTCCTGTCCTGTTGCTCGATATCGTTCCATTAGGAGCGGCCGACCGCAGCAATATTGCGAAACAGGCTGTGCAGGCGCTGCTAAAGGCAAAACCTGCTGCATTTTATGACGCTGCGAATGCCCGCCTCGTGTCGCCGGGGAACTTTGAAGATGACCTGGCGCAGCTTAAGGGCTGTGACTGGATTATCGAAGCGGTGACTGAGGATTTGAGCATTAAGCGTGCTCTGCTTGAAAAGATTGCGTCGCACCTGCGTCCGGATGCGATTATCACAACTAATACCAGTGGATTGCCAGTCGCTTCTATTGCATCAAAGCTGCCAGCGGATTTTCGACGGCGCTGGTTTGGCACGCACTTTTTCAATCCGCCGCGGTATATGCGGTTGCTGGAGATTATCAGGACCCCGGAATCGGATACTGAACCGGTAGCGGCGATTGCTGATTTTGCTGACCGGCGTCTGGGTAAGACCATTGTTTATGCGCATGACACGCCAAACTTTATTGCGAATCGTATCGGCGTCTATGCCATGTTGACCGCAGTCGACCTCATGCAGCAGCTTGATCTCACAATTGAGGACGTGGATGCGCTTACCGGATCGAGCATCGGCTGGCCGCGGACTGGAACATTTCGATTAGCTGACATGGTTGGCATTGACGTGCTCGCGCATGTGGCGAGAAACTTCTCCAGCACAAGGGCTGAGGACGCAGCTGCAACAAAACTGCCGGCGTTTATTGAGACCATGCTGGAGCGCAAATGGCTTGGCGACAAAACCGGACAGGGTTTCTATAAGAAAATTCCTGATGCTCCTGATCCGAAGAATAATCGGGCGGTTCTTGACTGGAAGACGCTCGATTATCGTCCGGCACAGCGGCCGAAGTTTCCATCGCTTGAAATGGCGAAGAATGCAGAGGCGCTGGCCGAACGGTTGCAATTGCTCATCGGCTCGGGACCCGGTAAAGATAAGGCCAGTCTTTTTCAATGGACATTACTGACACGCATCTGGAACTACGCTGCCGATTGTCTGCCTGAGATCGCCGACGATCCTGCCTCTATCGACCGCGCCATGCGCACTGGATTCAATTGGGAGCTTGGCCCGTTTGAGATGTGGGACGCGGTCGGCGTGCCTCAAAGCTGTGAGCGTTTGCGTGCGCGCAATGAGAATGTGAGCCCGCAGGCAAAAGCGCTGCTTGCATCAGGGAAAACGAGCTGGTACAGCGACACATCGCAGGGACGTGCATGCTTCGATCCTGCTGCGCGCGCTTACAAAGCAGTGGAACAGCCGGCAGGCGTGGCCAGCGTTGCTACTTTCAAGCACGCTAACGGGGTTGTCCGTAAGAATGCAGGCGCATCACTGGTTGATATTGGCGAAGGCATTGCCTGCATTGAATTGCATTCGAAGAAAAATGCCATCGGAGACGACATTGTTTCTCTCATTACCCAGACGCTTCAGCCCGACAGCGAACATGTCCGTAACTTCCGTGGATTTGTGATCAGCGGCGATGCTTCCGATTTTTCCGTCGGCGCCAACCTGATGCAGTTGTTGCTTGCCATGCAGGAGGGCGAGTGGGACGAGGTTGACCTCGCCGTGCGGGCTTTTCAGCGTATGACAGCTTCGATCAAGTTCTGTCCGCGTCCGGTTGTGGTTGCGCCTTTCAATCTTTGTCTTGGTGGAGGCGTTGAGATTTCGCTGCACGGAACCGCGCGCCAGCCGTACGCTGAGCTTTATATGGGGCTGGTGGAAGCTGGGGTTGGGCTGATCCCTGCAGGCGGCGGTACAAAAGAGATGGTGCTGCATGCAGTGGATGCCGCTGCCGCTGAATCAGGCATCAATCCGGCTGATGCTCCACTGAAATTTGCGTTCTCCGGAGAATTGCAGGAGTCGTTGAAGCAACGTTTCGAGACTGTTGCCATGGCTAAAGTTTCGACATCGGCCGCTGAGGCGCGCGGGCTCGACCTGCTGAAAGTGTCCGACAAGGTCACACCGAACCGCGAGCGCTTGCTGCTTGATGCTCGCGATACTGCAGTGTACCTGTCCGAATCGGGCTATGCCGCGCCTGCACAGCGCACGCAGATCCCGGTTCCTGGCGATCAGGTTGCCGCAACGTTCAAGCTTGGTGTGCATCTGATGCGGCAAGCGGAGTATATCAGCGACCATGACGTAAAGATCGCAAATCACCTGGTGCGCATCATGTGTGGAGGGAATGTTACGCCCGGCACTCTTGTAAATGAGCAGTATTTGCTTGATCTGGAGCGCGAAGCATTTCTCTCGCTCTGCGGTGAGCGAAAAACACAGGAGCGTATCGGCTTTACGCTTAAGACTGGTAAGCCTCTTCGGAACTAACGATGATGCGCTATATCGTTTTTGCGTTAGCCGTATTTGCTGTTTGCACCCGCGCACAGACCACAATGCGTGATACTGAACAAACCGAAACGGGCCAGATACAAACAGCGCAGGGAATGCGAGGCTACAAAATCCGTTTGCTGCCTGTCGCGTCGTTTCCAAATCTTCCGCAGAATATCGCTGCGCAATTGAGCCTGCTGCATTGTATGATTCCACAGACTTTTGAAGCGCATCGGCCCGAGAATGTCATCCACGGGGCATTCGAACGGAGAGGTAGCAGCGACTGGGCTGCGCTTTGTTCGCATGATGGATCCATCGATCTGCTTGCGTTCTTTCAAAGCTCTCCGGAAAAGCCCTTTACGCTGGTCACACATAGGGCTACGGAGCGCATGGGAGCGGAAACGCCATCGAGCATGATGGGTTCAGCATGGGGCATCAGCACAATTCCTCTGGAAGGCTTGATGCACACGCCTGGAATACACGAACATGGACCGTTTGATCATGACGGCATTGAAGATGATTACGTGGAACGGTCATCCACGGTCCGTTATTACCGCAATGGAAGCTGGCTGGCGCTTGAAGGAAATAATTGAGGTGAAATGATGACAGATCCAGTTATCGTAAGCGCTGTTCGTACTGCTGTGGGAAAGGCCCCGAAAGGTGCGTTGGCCTTTACGCGGCCCGATGATCTTGCTGCAGTTGCAATCAAAGGCGCGCTCGAAAAAGTTCCCGGCCTGGACGCTAAAGAAGTAGAAGACGTAATTCTTGGCTGCGCCATGCCTGAAGCCGAACAGGGAATGAATGTGGCCCGCATCGCCAGTCTTCGCGCTGGATTGCCGGTTGAAGCCTCGGCGATGACCATCAACCGCTTCTGCTCTTCGGGATTGCAGTCCATCGCCATTGCTGCAGACCGTGTTCGGTCCGGAAGCGCGGAAGTAATGATCGCCGGCGGTACTGAATCGATGAGCATGGTGCCGATGGGCGGCAATAAGATCAGCGCGAATCCATGGCTAATCGATCATTATGCGGACAGCTATCTTTCGATGGGGCTTACGGCTGAGCGTGTGGCGGCAAAATACGGCGTTAGCCGCGAGCAGGCAGATGCTTTTTCATTGAGCAGTCATCAGAATGCGCTGAATGCGATCCAGTCTGGGAGGTTTGCTGAAGAAATTGTGCCTGTAACGGTGACATATTCGACGCCGACGAAGAATCCTGCAAAGCCGGAATTGAAGTCTGTAGAGTTTAAGGTGGATGAAGGTCCGCGCGCCGATACCTCGGCTGAGGCTCTGGCGAAACTCAAACCAGCCTTTCATGCGAAAGGTGCAGTTACGGCAGGGAACTCGTCGCAAACCTCAGATGGGGCGGCTGCCGCAGTTATCATGTCCGCCGAACGCGCGCAGGTACTCAATCTCAAGCCTATGGCGCGGTTCGTCAGCTTCGCCACCGCCGGATGCCTGCCGGAAGAAATGGGATTAGGCCCAGTCTTCGCCATCCCTAAAGCTCTGAAGCTGGCTGGACTGAAATTGGAGCAGATTGACCTGGTCGAGCTGAACGAAGCTTTTGCTGCACAGTCGCTCGCTGTAATCCAGCAGGCAGGGCTCGATCCTGCGAAGGTCAATGTCAACGGCGGAGCGATTGCTCTTGGACATCCGCTTGGCTGCACAGGAGCCAAGCTTACAGCGACTTTGCTGCATGAGATGAAGCGGCGCAATCTGCGTTATGGACTGGTAACGATGTGTGTCGGTGGTGGCATGGGGGCTGCGGGAGTGTTTGAAAATTTGAATTAGAAACCATGAGCAACCACGCAGTAAAACCAAAGATGCCACAATCTTGGAAGCATCCAAAGGTTTGGAACGCTTTTGGGATATTATTTTTCGTATTCGCAGTCGCGTTTCCTCTGTTAATTGCGCATCCTTGGACCAAGGATTACAAGATAAGTTGGCCGACGGTGACCGGTCAGGTATTAGAAACACGGATAGTGGTTGTAGGCCAAATAGAACATCAGTATCAACCTGGCGAAATCGACTATCAGGCCGAAGCGCATGTTATTTTTGAGCGCAACGGCGTTCAGTAAAACACATGGCTCCCCGCTTCTAAACAGGTTAGCGATAAAGCATTTCTGGAATTCTGGCTCTCGCGAAAGAAAAGCAAGACATGCATAGTCCGCTGGCCGCCTAAGAATCCTTTATATGTAGAAGCAGTTCTCTACTAGCGGCCGTCCCACACACCAAATCTTCATCAAACTGGCGTAGGATGTTGCGTTGAGCAAAATCAGGAGCATCGTTCATGGCCACGGTTACCACCTCCGTATCCGCCAAAGCTGTTACTGGCGGAAGCTTTCTTCTCGAAGAACGTCAGTCTTCCGACATCTTTACGCCTGAAGATTTTTCCGACGAGCAGCGTCAGATCGCCGAAACCGCTGCGCAGTTCGCTGCGAATGAAGTTGTTCCTGCGGCAGACGAGATTGAGGCCAAGCATTTTGATGTGACGCGGGGTCTGCTCAAGAAGGCTGGCGATCTTGGTCTGATGGCGGTCGATGTTCCCGAAGAATACGGCGGCCTTGCCATGGACAAGGTCACGTCGGCGATTATTGCTGACCGCATGTCGATGGTGGCAAGCTTCTCTGTTGCCTTCAGCGCGCATGTCGGCATCGGCACGTTGCCCATCGTCTGGTACGGGACGGATGCGCAAAAGGAAAAATATTTACCGAAACTCGCCTCGGGAGAGTGGATCGCGGCTTATGCGCTCTCGGAAGCTTCGTCTGGTTCTGACGCGATGAATATCCGGACGCGGGCTGTGCTTTCGGATGATGGCAAGCACTACATCATGAATGGCGAGAAGATGTGGATTACCAACGCTGGCTTCGCAGATCTGTTCACCGTTTTTGCCAAGATTGTTGATCCTGCCGATCCGGAGTCAAAGAACGCGAAGATGTCCGCGTTCTTGATCGAGCGCAATACACCTGGATTCACCGTTGGCGCAGAGGAGCACAAGCTGGGCATTCGCGGTTCGTCTACGTGTCCGTTGATTCTCTCGGACTGCAAGGTGCCTGTTGAAAATCTTCTTGGAGAAGCGGGCAAGGGGCATCACATCGCCTTCAACATACTGAATATTGGGCGATTCAAGCTGGGAGCAGCTTGTCTTGGCGGCGCGCGCACCTCGCTCGGCAACGGAATCAAATACGCGAAGGAGCGCAAAGCATTCGGCAAGTCCATCTCAGACTTCGGCCTCATTCAGCAGAAAATTGCTGACTCAACGGCACGCATCTTTGTGGGCGAGGCGATGACTTACCGCACCGTGGGCATGATCGATGCGGCGCTTTCAGGCATTCCTGAAGATCAGACGCACAACCCACGCGAGATCCAGAAGCGTATCGAGGAGTACGCGGTCGAGTGCTCCATCCTTAAAGTATGGGGTTCGGAGATGCTCGACGCCGTGGTTGACCATGTTGTACAAATCTACGCGGGATATGGATACGTGGAAGAGTATCCGGCCGAGCGCGCTTACCGCGATTCGCGCATCAACCGAATATTTGAAGGCACAAACGAAATCAACCGCCTCATCATTACCGGGTTTTTGATGAAGCGCGCCATGACCGGACAGCTTCCGTTGCTGCCCGCAATCAAGCAGCTTATGGATGAGGTAATGTCACCGCCTGTGCCGAGCTTTGATGAATCGGTAGAAGACGCACTTGCGCGCGAGGCGGGCATTCTAGCCAATGCCAAGAAGCTTGCGCTCTTTGCCGCCGGAGCAGCCAGCCAGAAATATATGAATGCGCTTGTCGATCAGCAGGAGATCATGGCCGATCTGGCTGACATGCTGATTGAGATCTATGCGCTGGAATCGGCTTTGCTGCGCGCGAGGAAAGCTCGCAATGGCGGAGGCGGTCTGGGGGTGTTGGCGACGCAATACTATGCCGCGCATGCCATGTCGGTCATCGAGCAGGCGGCACGGCGCGTGATTGCCGCTGTGGCGGAAGGAGATATGCTGCGCACGCAGCTTGCTATCCTGCGCCGTCTGGCCAAGCATGAGCCAGCGAACACCATCCAGGTTGGACGCGAACTGGCAAAGCAGGCCATTGATGCCGGAAGGTATCCGCTGTAGGTTTCGAGGGTCATTCACCCACATCTAAAAATCGAGGTGCGGGCACCCGGCCATCCTTGTAAATTAAGGGCGAGTGATCACTCTCAGGCGGGCGGTATTGAGATTTTGTGTCGATGGCTTCGATCATTGATTTGATATGCCACAAAAAAGAATGCGGTACCGCAACTAAATTCCAGCCTTTGCGGTCTAAACAATCGCACAGAGGCCTTTGCTTGACAGTGACCGTGCATTGTCATACAACCGAGCCAGAAGCGGACACTTGGAGTCCGCGACCGGGACGCGTCGCAGAACGCGGTTTCGCTATCGCTTTCTTACGCAAAATTTCCAATCTAATTCCACGCAGTTTCACAGGATGGCCATGTTCTCAAAATCCCTATCCCTTAAGCCACGCACTGTTGCCCCTCGTCTGGCCGCGCTAGCCGCTGCCGGATTGTTTGCCTTCACTGCCTCCACAAGCTTCGCGCAGACCCAGCAGGAAACCGTCATTCCTAACCGTATTACTCAGGCCATCAATCCGGATGTGCGCGTTACTTTGCAGCACAACGTGCATCCGTTGGCACAGGCGCGGTTTGACCAGGGAGCGGCGCCGGGATCGATGTCTACTGGACGCATCATGCTGGTGCTCAAGCGCAGCGACGCGCAGGAAACAGCGCTCAAGCAGTTTTTGAGCGATGTCCAGACGCCCTCGTCTCCCAATTACCGCAAGTGGCTTACGCCCGCGCAGTTCGGCAAGCAGTATGGCATCAGCGATACGGATTTGAGCGCTGTGACCGCATGGCTCCAGTCGCAGGGATTTACGGTCGACAAGGTTCCGCAGGCGCGCAACGTCGTTATCTTTTCAGGAAACGTAGCGCAGATTCAGCAGGCCTTCCATACCTCGATTCATCGCTATAACGTGAATGGCGAATCTCACTTCGCCAACGCATCCGACCCGCAGATTCCCGCTGCGCTCGCTCCTGTAGTCGGCGGCATAGCCTCGTTGAATGATTTCCATCCGAAGTCAAATGCAGCCAGAAAATCCACGGCTCATTTCGACCCTGAGACCAAGAGCATCAAGCCCGACCTCACGCTTTCAGACACTTCGGGAAATCATTATCTCTATGTCGGTCCAGCCGATGCTGCGACTATTTACGACACGCCCAGCTCGGCACTGAATGGGAACTATTCTTCGTCGCTACTGGGCGGCAAGACGTATGACGGCACAGGCGTAACCATTGGTATTGTCGGAGACTCGAACATCAATGCGAGCGACGTTGCCGCCTACCGCGCAGGCTTCCTGCCTTCTACTTATACCAACCAGCCCAATGTCATCATCGATGGCAATGACCCCGGCATAAATGGCGACGCTACCGAAGCCCTGCTGGATCTTGAAGTATCCGGTGGTATTGCTCCAGGCGCGAACATCAATTTCTATACTGCTGCAGATACTGACTTGCAGGTCGGACTCTTCCTCTCCATCTACCGCGCTCTTGACGACAATGCCGTCAGCATCCTGAATGTCAGCTTCGGCAACTGCGAAGCCTCCCAGGGCGCAAGCGGTAACCTTCAGATTCTCAATGCGTGGGAGCAGGCCGCGGCACAAGGTATCAGCGTCACTGTTTCCACCGGTGACAGCGGTTCGGCAGGCTGCGACGATCCAAACACGGAAACAGTTGCAACGATGGGTCTTGCTATCAGCGGTCTTGCATCTACCCCCTACAACATTGCCGTTGGCGGAACAGACTACAATGCGCTGGCCACCTCCTTCAGTACATACGTCAGCACCACAAACAGCGCTTCGACCTTCTACAGGACAGCGCTCAAGTACATTCCTGAGAATCCATGGAACGATTCGCCTCTTACGAACAGCGGCAGCTACACAACCAATATGCCCTTTAAGGACAGCCAG
>DATAQW010000154.1:0-6098 GCA_036264445.1 Pseudacidobacterium sp. | reverse complement strand
AAGGCTGTGCGATCAAGGGCAATCTGCCAGACGGACTGGCCCTCTGTGCGCGCCAGTTCATGGATATCGGCGACGCGGGCGGCGAAGGTTCGGAGAAGCGAATCGGAATAATAGAGGCGGTCTGTCATGCTGCACAGGTAGTTTATCGAACCGCCGTGACAGCTGGGCGGGAGGCGTGATTTTCTTCTGAAATTTCTCGTTGAAGGCAAACTTTCACCGCAGCCCGGTGTTTGTATTCATAGAATTTTTATGTTTTCCCGTCGCTCTTCTGCCTCTATTCTCGTGGCCTTCGTGCTTGGCCTGGTCCCGGTAGCGCTCCGCGCGCAGGTCGATGACTCGTGGATTCCACGGAATGTGGAGGCGATCAGCCGCAATGCTTCTTTTCGGACCGACTTCACCTTCGACCGCTCAATGCTGGCGCTGGCGAATAACTTTATCGAGGACGAAGACACACGTCGCATAGTCGCCAAGTTGCGCGGGATTTCTGTGCACAGCTACAAGTTTTCCATGCCTGGGCTTTACGATCCGGCGGGATTGGAAGCTGTTCGCCAGCAATACCATTCCGAAGGGTGGAAGCACATGGTGACATCGCGGTCCACCAAGGATCCTGATAATCTGGGCCGCACCGATGTGTGGATACGCTTCGAGCATACGAATGTCGAAGGTGCTGTGGTCATGCTGGCGAGTCCTACGAATATCAACATTATCGCGATCAATGGAACGCTCAGCCCGCTGGATCTTCTGCATCTACGCGGACATTTCGGGATTCCGAGATTTTCCGGTGATCAATTGGAAGAGCAGCGTTAGTTGAAGTAAAGGGTCGCGAAGGATTACGGATTCTTTACGAGTCACAACCGGGACCGCCGGGCAAGCCGCACTCTTTCCACAGCTTCTCCCAATTCCAAATTCCACTCATCACTTTATTCGGCAACGGGAAGCCGAGCTGATGCGCGAGCATACAGATCTGCCCGCGGTGGTGAGCTTCGTGAGAAAGCATGTAGCACAGCATCTCCACGCCGACGGGCCACGGCCTGGCCAAACTATCTCTGTGAAACTTTTCAATGCGGCCCTCCCCGATGCCGAGACCTTCAGCAAGCATTTTCTCACAGCGGGTAGCACTGTCGGCCAATCCAGCCTGGGCTTGCTGGGGCGTACAGTGCGCACGGTTAAGCTGTTGTGGAACCTTCAGGTGCGGAGCGGTAAGCCTGATCCACTTAGTGCGGACATTGTGCATGTGCGTGAAAATTGCTGCAATTGTCCGGACTTTGCCGGGTGGTTTTGCTTTCCAGACAGCAGGATCAAGATGTTCAATCAGAATCTGGTTCATGCGGTCATTTGCGGAGAAGATCTGCACCGCAACCCATCCGAGTTGAGGATAAGCCTGTTGCTGACGCACGGTCAGGGCTCCTTTATCCTGACCATGATATTCCAGCACTAACCCTTAGTAGTTACTTCAAAGTGTCTACTACGTGCAGCTCGTTTGCTGCCACATCGCGTGGCAGCGGAACATAGCCCAGCGAGGAACAGTCTTTTTGTCCGTCGGTCAGCATCCAACGCAGAAATGTGGCAATAGCTTTGCGTTTCTCAGGGTCTGTGCCTGCTTTGGGGATTACTACCCAGGTGAAGCTGCTGATGGGGTATGCGTCTCGTCCTGGAACATTCAGGATTGATGGCTCGGCATTGTGGCCGGCGGCTGCAGCGGTAATGCTGGCAAGATCGGCCTTGATGAAGCGGCCAGACGCATTTCTCACCGCTGCGTAGTTCAATTGGTGCTGGATGGCGTATATTAGCTCGACGTAGCCGATAGAATTCGGGGTCTTCGCGACCTGCTCGGCCTCGCCTTCGTTTCCTGTGGCTCCGATTCCAACTGGCCAATCTACACGCGCGCCTGCTTTGGCGTTCCATTCGGGACTTGCTTGCGCGAGATAGCTTGTCCAGACATAAGTTGTGCCGCTCCCGTCCGAGCGATGCACAACGGTGATCTCAACATCCGGTAAGTGTGTGCCTTTATTCCATTCCTCGATGCGCGGGTCATTCCATTTCTTGATGGTTCCGAAATAGATGCCGGCGAGCACTTCCTGTGTGAGATGCAAGCCATGCGTTAAATCAGGCAGGTTGTAAATGGGGACGACCCCGCCGGCCACAACCGGAAAATGAAGTGTGTCAGGAGGCGTGTCGGGAATGTCGGATGCGGCTATGTCTGCTTTGCCGGAGAGTAATTGCTCGATTCCGGCTTCAGAACCAACAGCATTATAAGAGATGATGACGCCGCCAGGCGTCTGGTGAAATGACTCGAACCATTTCATGTAAAGCGGTGCTGTGAAGGTCGATCCAGCCGCGCGTAACGCGGGTCCGTCACTTTTTCCAGGGGACGCGCCTGCCACAGATGCCGAAATGCCACTTTTGATAGCTTCGATCAGCTTCTGGCTGAGGCGGTCAGCCAGGTCGTCGACAATGTTGCTGGTGCGGAAATGACTAGGTGTTACCAGATACGACCACAGAGCCTGATTCTCTGCGTTTACCAGCTCGACAGATAAATAGCCTTGATAGATCGTCTGGCGCAGGCTGTTCGAGCGCGGGTCATTCGTGATGGTCCCAGTAGGCCAGATCACCGCGTTGCCGTTCAGGACTGCATCGGCGGCCTTTGCATTGTCCACAACATGAAAACCGCTTTTTTCGAGGTGGTCTTTCAGGCGCTTCTGAATCGCGGATGCGCCACTGCCGCCTGTCAGCGGTGCGACAAAGACTGTGCGGATGGTCTGCGCGATGGTAATTCCGTGGAAGAGAAGCAGCAGGACGAAGGCAGTTGTGAGAGCGCGCAGGCATGCTGGCGGGGACTTTTGCATGACATCCACTAGATTGCTACAGCTTTGTGCAAATTGCATGAAAAGTATGCGATGAGAACCGAAGTTCGCGCCTAAGCAATAATCAAACTATGACTGCATCGAGCACGAGAAGGCCTGGCATTCCGCGTAATCTGAAACCTTATTTCCTTTGCCTGTTGAAGAAAGGTCCGCGCTGGAACCAGACAGAAGGCCATGAAGACCTGATGCCGAAATATCTTGCCTTCCTGCGCCGCGAAATAGAAGCGCGGCGATACATTGTCGCCGGGCCAGTTACAGATGGCGGCGAAATTATCGGTACGGCGATTCTGGATGCTGCGAATGCCGAAGAGGCTGCTGCGCTTGCGAATGCGAATCCTGGCGTGGAGTCAGGGCATTTTCTGGCAGAGGTGCACCCATGTTTTCTGCCGGCACTGGATGGGGTGAATGTGGAGTACTAAACTGCGAGCTGCGGAAGAGGCCGCAACTCGCAGGGTTGTTTCGAAAGCTAAAGAGCGGCGATGCCGTTATAGCCGACGGATTTGGGGAGCCCTTCAATTTCTTCAATGTTGCTGAGTGTGCCGCCTTGCTGGACAGCGAAGACGCCGATGGTGCCCGCTGCCGAATTCACCGTGAAGACAAACTTTCCGTCACTGCTGATAGTGATGTCGAGATTGCCGCTGCCTTGCGGATTGCTTCCTACTACAGTGCCTGCGAGCGGAGCCAGGCTTCCGCTCTTGCTGATTGCAAAGCCGGAAATAGTGGATGAGGCAGCGTTGGAAACATAAATATCCTGGCCATCAGGAGTTACCGCATTCCAGCAGTTGGCTGCGCCCAGAGTAGGAACACTTTTGCTGATGACCGCAAGCCCGCCATTGGGCAGAACAGAGTAGGACGAGATGGCTGCCGCATTCGTAGCTCCTGCCGGCCCGGTCTCAGATACAAACAGCTTTCCGTCCGGAGCGAAGCGTGCGGCAAATGCGCCTGGGCCAGCGCTCGGGTTCGCCACGATGGATCCCAGAGTGCTGTCGGGTTGAATCGGGAAGATATCGATGTTATTGGTCACCTTCTCTGTTACAGCGAGGAAGCGGCCATCAGGGCTGATGGTTATCGATGCTCCTCCGGCACCGCTTTCAGTCAGGAAGGTCGTGGAGTTCTTAATTTGCTGCAGGTGCCCGCTGACATCCAGATGGAAGCCTACTACGCTTCCGCTGCCGGCTGCATTCAGTACATACACCAGGTCCTGATGCTGGGCGACCGCTACCGGCTCGCTGCCACCGGACGGGACTCTATCGGCCAGAAAGAGCCGTCCGTGAAGCACGCGAAAGACTGAGATTGTGCCGCTGCCCGCGTTGGCGGCAAAGAGGAGCGAGTGGTCGGCGCTAAGGTTAAGTGAGCCCTGCGAGCCGAGAGGATCATTGGTGCCGCCGCTGCCGCGGCCACCGGTGTCATAGCGATGGGCTTGAATGAATTGCCCGCCGACCTGCTCGTAAGCGATAACTTCGTTCCCGTCAGCGTTGTTTGTCATGACAAAGACAGTTTCAGGCTCGTTTACTGGCGCTGCCTTGCCTGTCATTGGCGCAATTGTTATGCCAATGCCTGCCACAATAGCCAAGAGGCTGCTTGTAACTCTCATTATGGACTGCTCCTTTGAAACGATTAGCGTGCCGCAAATCCGAGCCGTTGGCATATCGCGGCGCGCAACCGTTGGAAGAGAAATGACAGAAGAAGTTACAACGTCTGGAAATGATTTACCAAAATGTAAACAAGTATTATGTGAGGTAATAAAATAAAAACTTTTCTGTAACTACACCCGGAAAAATCTGTCTAATACAACCGATAGCGGATAACAACCAGCATTTGTCGAGAATCAATTCTTCAGTGCTGGAGCAGTAGGCTTGGCGGGCGCGGCGATTCCAGACTTTGCGTTGTACGCTTGCACTATCGCTGTGGTGGTGTCGACGCTGTTGGCGGCATACCAGATGATCGGGTTGTCCTTGGATCCGCGCTCGACGAATGTATATCCGTGCTGCTGCGCGTAGTCGTGTAGAAACGCATACACTTTGGCAGCGACGCTACGAAAGACCTCCTGCGATTCTGACTGAGAGTCGTTCTGATAGTCTTCAGAATCACGCTGCAACTGCTTTTCTTTGCTTTCAAGAGCTTGCTCGCGGGACTCCCGTTCTGCCTGCCTCAGACAATTTATCGCCTGCAGCATCGAGGTCTTTTCTTCATGTTTCCCACTTCAGTGTTGAGCGCCTGGATCAGTGCTTGGCGCGGCGCAAATTTCTTCTGAAGGTCATCCAGGTCTTTCTGAGCTTCATTCGTTTGCAACACGGCTGCGCTAAATGAAATCGTGACGACATTCTGCGGTGATGGCGCAGCGGTCTGTGCATGGCAAGTAACCGAGAGCACAACGGCGAGCAAAACCCATTTCTTCATCAATAGGCCTCCTGGGAGTTCTGCACTCTTCAGACGAAAGATTTTGGCAACTGTTTCTTTCAGGCAAAATAAAACGCCTGCTCCGAAGAGCAGGCGTCGCAATCAACCACCTATACCGTAATTTAGAGAGAGTTCATATTCTGCAAAAACTCGTTGTTGTTGCGGGTCTTGCCCAGCTTGTCGACGAGCAGTTCCATGGCTTCGACCGGAGACAGCGGGTTGAGCACCTTGCGCAGCACCCAGATGCGGCTCAAGTCTTCTTTGGGGATGAGCAGCTCTTCCTTGCGGGTGCCCGAACGCTGGATATCGATGGCCGGGAAGACGCGCTTGTCGACCAGCTTCCGGTCGAGGATGATTTCCATGTTGCCGGTACCCTTGAATTCTTCAAAGATCACTTCGTCCATGCGCGAGCCGGTATCGACAAGCGCAGTCGCGATGATGGTCAGCGAGCCGCCTTCTTCAATGTTGCGGGCTGCGCCGAAGAAGCGCTTCGGCCGCTGCAGAGCATTCGAATCAACGCCGCCGGATAGTACCTTGCCTGACGGCGGAACAATCGTGTTGTAAGCGCGAGCGAGACGTGTAATGGAGTCGAGCAAGATCACAACATCGCGCTTGTGCTCGACCAGACGCTTGGCCTTTTCGATGACCATTTCGGCGACCTGCACGTGGCGTGCAGCTGGTTCATCGAAGGTTGAGCTGATGACTTCTCCCTTGACCGAGCGCTGCATGTCGGTGACTTCTTCCGGGCGCTCGTCGATGAGCAGCACGATGAGTACGACATCGGGATGGTTGGCAGTGACGGAGTTGGCGATGGACTGCAGCAGCATCGTTTTG
>DATAQW010000150.1:0-5072 GCA_036264445.1 Pseudacidobacterium sp. | reverse complement strand
ATCAGACAGTAACCGCGTTCAAGGCCCCAGACACCGCCGCTGGTGCCTACATCAACATAGCGAATGCCTTTTTCAGCTAGCGCTTTGGATCGGCGGATGTCATCGATGTAATAGGAATTGCCGCCGTAGATAACGATGTCTCCGGACGCTAGATGAGGAATGAGTTCTGCAATGGTAGCGTCGACTCCCGCGGCAGGGATCATGAGCCAGATAACACGAGGAGTGGTCAGCTTGCTTACGAGATCTGCCAGGGAGGACGAACCTTCTGCACCTTCGCTGACAAGTTCTTGGATGGGTTGAACAGTACGGTTAAAAACAGTACATTTATGACCGTTCTTCATGAGTCGCCGTGCCATGTTGGCGCCCATTCGGCCAAGACCTACCATTGCTAATTGCATATTTCTGCTCCTGTTGTGATTTCTGATGATCCTGGAGCTCGTTTGATACCCCGATATCGTACTTTTTTTTGAAGTGCAGGCCTCCCAATGGAGAAATTTCAAACTTCCGCCTGCTCCAGCCGATGAAATGGGCGACTTTGCGAGCCAGGCTGCTTGGATTTACATGGACAATCAAATAGGTAACGGAATGTTGCGGAAATAATCTTCAGCAGTTCTTTGCGCATATATAACACCGGCTTGGTCCAGTTGCCAGGAACTTCCTGCCGAAAAAGACGGGCCGTGGAATACCAGGGAGAGTCTATGCGCCCTTCCTTCCATCACCAATCCGCCAGATGAGACAACACCACCCAGTCTGCAATCCCCATTGCCCCGGGCAGATGCGCGATGGATGTATCCATGCTGATTACAAGATCCAAAGTGGCGACGGCGGCAGCAGTTTCAGCTAAGTCGCGACTGCCCGAAGAGAAATCGGTGAGAGACTTGCGATTCAAGTGGCCGAACCTGGGCCACTGCCGGCCCCCATCGGAGTCAATTGCTCAACTATCGAGTTGCCCAATTCCTGCACCTTTCCTGCACCTTGCAGGAATTACTGCAAATGATGGCCCGAAAACATGGACAGAAATTCAGATGAATTGGATTTTTCTTAAGATTAAGAACTCAATCTTTTGATGGAGTTCCCTTAAGCTTTGTCTGCGATAGACTCTGCGCATGACGATACCGACTGAACCGATTGGCAGCATTCCCCGCCCCGCATCGTTGCTGCAAGCTGTTGCGGATTTTCAGGCTGGAAAGATCAGCGCTGCTCAACTCGACGATGTTTATGCAGAAGCATTGCGCGATACAATTAAGCGGTTTGAGCAGACCGGATCGCCTGTTATTACAGATGGCGAACAGACTAAACCAAGTTTTGCGACCTATCCCCTTTCCGGGCTCAGGAATCTTGCTCCTGATGGCGTCATCATTCCTTTCGCAGACGGCCATAGCCGCCAACTGCCCCGCCTGAGATCTGCGCCTTTCCGCTATGGAGTGCACGCTGCTTCGTATCTGGAAGCCGCACGTGCATACAGCCAGTTCCGGATTAAGCAGGCGGTCATCTCTGCATCTGCTCTAAGCCTGTTGTATCCATCGGCAGGAATACCGGACTATCCGCATGAGGCTTTCATTGCAGATCTTGTCGATGAAGCCGAGACTGACCTGCGGGGCGCACTCGATGCCGGCGCAGATTCCATTCAGATCGACTTCACCGAAGCCAGATTGTCGCTCAAGCTTGACTCAACTGGGAATCTGTTGCGCAGTTTCATTGATCTGAATAATAAGGTCCTGGACCGCTTTACTCCTGAGCAGCGTCAAAACATTGGGGTTCATGTTTGCCTGGGAGGCGACTGCGGTTCCACACACAGCGCAGACGTTGATTATGCCACGCTGCTGCCTGACCTGTTCAAATTGAACGTGGGCCGGTTCTATCTGCAGATGGCCAGCGAGCCAGATAGAAAACGTGTCTTGCGCCAGGTCAGCCAACTCCTCAAACCAAATCACACAGTCTTTATCGGGGTAATTGATCCGATCCATCCAGTCGTCGAAACAGCTGCGCAGGTACAGGATCGCGTTCTTGAAGCTGCTTCCTTCCTGCCCGTTAAGCAATTGGGAACGACAGACGATTGTGGGTTTGCTCCCTTCGCCGATGATACTTCTACTGCTCGCGACATCGCTTTCAGCAAAATTAAGGCCAGGATCGAAGGCACGAAACTCGCAGCGCAGAAGCTCAAGGTTGTATAACCATCAAACGATGCACTTCCCTTTCTTACTGTTCAGACAAGCAGCGCCTTGGGCAACCGATCGAGATATAGATTCAGGTCGTACCCTGCTTCCTCGGCTGCGCGCAAAACATGGGAGATTGCGGCTTCAAGTTTGCGTATGGACTTTGACTCGTCAGAATCCTGCCCCGCAATTTCCACCAACGCGGGTAGTTGAAACCAGCAAAGCAACTCTTCGAACTGTTCCTTATTGAAATAGGTTTTGCCAGAGGACTCATTGATGCCTGTGAGCCATCTAATATCCGGGTCGGCCCAGAACTCTTCGGACCCAAACATGGACTCTGCAGATGTATCTGCATATGAGAGCAGTGCCCGTACCTGAGCTGCGGCGCTCCATGCCTTTTCGCCTTCCATTCCGAGAGATGAAAAGACTTCGGCAAGAGCTGACCGTAAATGAAGCCGGTCAAACAGTGATGTCCCGATTTCTTCAGTTGGAAAGCTGCGCAGGATAATCCATGCCAGCACTGGTCCCCAGGTCTGTTCAACGGAAATGCCCTGCTCATTGCTGGGCAGCATGTAGCGCACTGCTGCCGGCCATGCCGTTGAGAAGCTTCGCTCCAGGCGAGGGAGTTGGATGGCGGCGGTCATTATGGTGTCATACGCCTTGCTATAACTATCTTTGGGATCGACAGGAGCGCCTTCTGCATCTTCAGAGCGATCAGCAGATACATCATGCGTGCGTGAGGCGGCAACGTTCTTCATTACTTCGCGATCTTCTGGAGTGAAATAGTCCGTTGCCCTTTCAAAAACCAATCGGCTTATCTTGTTCAGCCCGCTTAGGCGAGGATCTATGTTCGCTAACATGGATTCAGGCTCGGTGCTTTTCGCTACTGCCTTTTCAGACGGCTGCTTACGAAGTGTAATGGGTGTCCGTTGATCTTCACGCGGGACACCGGGTTTCACTTCCTGCTTCAGAGCAATCTCTGCAAGCAACTCTAGATTGACGCAGCTGATTGCCTGACGCAGCGCATCATGCAGCGGCCGCAGGCGTAGTTTGATAAGCGCTTCGTCAACGCTATACACACCTTCTCCATGCAGCGCATCGCAAAGGGCATCCCAGGGCTGCTCTGCCGATGGCCGGAGCTCGCGCCAGTCCAGCAGGACTGCATATTGATATCCACGAAGATCAAGACGCAGCCCGTGATGGCGAAGATCGGTGACACGCCTCAGGTATTCCAAGTTGCGAGCGCCGTCACGGTAGGCGAGGATCACCGAATCATCCGACGGAAGCGCAAGTCCATCAGCAAGGCTCCTTTGCCGCAGGCGGCCATCCGCCTTATCCATCGAAGCAGCAGAGACGTGGATCGTGCCGTGCGTGCTATTGTAGCGGTTGTTATAAAGAATCAGCGCCCGCTCGCCATCGCGTTGGTTTGAGTAGGCAAAGACATTTTCGTCCACCGTTCCATAATCCGTCCAAAAGTCGTACAAAACGAAGTGAAAGCTTTCGGCGAAGAGCCAGCGCTTTTTCAGGAGTGGCGCAATGTCATGCTGATGGCGCGCTACCAGCCATTCGTCCGGATGCTCGTTCAGCCGTGCCTGTTTGAACTCCATGCCATAGCGTTCAGTAAACCCCTCAATTTGCCCATGCCCGAACATGGGCAGGCCTGGAAGAGTCGCCAGCAGCGTGCACACGCCAAAATACTTGTCTCCGGAGCCAAACTGATCAATCGCAGTGCGCTCATCAGGGTTGCTCATGAAATTGACATAGCGCTTCAAGATGTCCGGGTCGAACTCGATGGTTTTTTTCAGGTACGATCGGTACTTCGCATTCTCCTCGTCGCGCAGCATGTTCATAAAAGCGCTGTTATAGACACGATGCATGCCCAGAGTGCGAACAAAGTAGCCTTCCAGCAGCCAGAATGCCTCCGCCAGCAGAAGCGTTCCGGGAACCTCAGCGGCAACGCGATCGACAACCTCACGCCAGAACTCATGCGGAATCAGAGCATCGAATTCTTCCTGCGACAGCGCATTTTCGGCACGCGATGGAATGGAGCCGCCCGCACCCGGCAACGGAAACCAAAGCCGCTGAATATGGCGCTTTGCCAGTACCATCGCCGCGTCAAAACGAATGATGGGAAATTGGCGGGCAACATGCAGAATCATCTGAATGACGTGCTCGCGTACTTCCTGTTTGGAGTAGTCAAGCTGAGCCGTGTCGTTCCATGCGAATGACGTTCCATCGTTGCCATGGTAGACGTAGCGGGTTGTTCCGTCATGGTGGTGCCGCAGGCGAAAAGCGACAGCAGCATCCGTCTGATCGTAGTAATGGTCTTCAATTTTGATCTCGACGCGGCTGTCGGTCGAAAGGTCAGGTCCATTAAAACTATATGCAGGAAACGGGCTCTCCCAACGATAGAGGAACCAATCGGGATGCTCGATCACCCACTTCGAGTCAATTCCCATATGGTTTGGAACCATATCGCTCGCCAGCCTGATGCCAAATGATGCAGCCCGGTTTCGCAAGACCTCGTATGCCTCCGTTCCACCCAGGTCTTCAGCAATGTGATATTCCTTGAGCGAATATGCAGAGGCCACAGCATCACCATGACCGCGCAGCCGTTTGATCGTTCGCGAGGCGATGCTTCTTTCCCAAAGTCCGATAAGCCAAAGACCCGTGATTCCTCTGTCGGCGAGCAGTTTCACCTCTTCATCGGGAATGTGATCCAAGCGATGGATATGTCGTCCATATTTCTTCGAAAGCTGCTCCAGCCACACATAGGTGCTTTTGGCGATGAGCACAACATTCGGCATCCATGCCTGATCAGCGCTGAAGGCTTCATACTCATGCAACGGCGCCTGATAGTCGCTGGCATAACGCTTCCTGCCTGGGCCAAATTCCTGATCGAAACCAACAAATTCA
>DATAQW010000102.1:0-9818 GCA_036264445.1 Pseudacidobacterium sp. | reverse complement strand
CGCAAAAGCAGTCCCCCACATCGTGGAGGGCCTCGCAAAGATGGGCATCCACGTCCCTATCATCGGCGACTTCCACTACAACGGACACCTGCTGCTGAAGAAGTATCCCGACTGCGCCCAAGCGCTCGCGAAGTACCGCATCAATCCCGGCAACGTGTCCATTGGCCGCAAGGACGACGACAACTTCCGCATCATGATCGAGTGCGCGGTTGAAAACAATAAGCCGGTCCGTATCGGCGTGAATTGGGGCTCCCTCGACCAGGCTTTGCTCACACGTCTCATGGACGAAAACTCGAAGCGCCCTGATCCGCTCGACGCGCGTGACGTGATGATGGAAGCCATGTGCCGCAGCGCGCTTGATTCCGCTGCCGCTGCAGAGCGCTACGGCCTCGGTCACGACAAGATCATTATCAGCGGCAAGGTGAGCGGCGTGCGCGATCTGCTCGATGTTTACGAGATGCTGGCCAGCCGTTGCGATTACCCGCTACACCTCGGTCTCACCGAGGCTGGAATGGGGATGAAAGGCATCGTCGCCTCCACTGCCGGACTCGCTCCCCTGCTGCTCAAAGGCTTCGGTGACACTATCCGTGTCTCGCTCACCCCAAAACCCGGCGGCGACCGCAGCGAAGAAGTCCTCACCGCCCAGCAGATTTTGCAATCGCTTAGCATCCGCAGCTTCACCCCGCAGGTCACCGCCTGCCCCGGCTGTGGACGGACAACAAGTACTTTTTTCCAGGAACTCGCCCAGCAGATTCAGACTTACCTGCGTGACTCCATGCCCGCGTGGCGCGAACGCTACCCAGGTGTAGAAGAGCTGAAGCTGGCCGTCATGGGCTGCGTTGTCAACGGCCCCGGTGAATCGAAGCACGCGAACATCGGCATCTCGCTTCCGGGCACCTTTGAAGAACCAACGGCCCCGGTATATGTCGACGGCCGCCTGATGACCACCCTGCGCGGAGACACCATCGTTGAAGACTTCAAGAAAATCCTCGACGAGTATGTGCACACCCGCTACGGCGCCGGATCAGCAAAAGAGGAACTGGTCGTTGTCCATTAAGACTGATATCCCACAACATCAAGTACCCCAGGTTCGCGAAGCTAACCTGGGGTAGTTTCAAAAATCAGCTCAATCTTTCGTAACCTTCTTCGCTGCACTCTTTTCCCCTATTCTGAAGCGCAATGCATATGCGTACAATTGCGCTTTATACAATGCTGTTTTGCAACGCGGCTGTGATGACAGCTGCGCGTCCATGCTATTCACCGGACCAAGCCCTGTCGCACGCAAACAAAGATGTATGCGTGAGCGCACACGTATACGACATAGTACAGTTGGCGGACGGCACGCGTTTTCTCGACATCTGCAAGCCAGAGATGACCGACGAACAATGCCACTTCACTGTAGTAAGCAAAAAATCAGATCGCAAAGACGTAGGTGATCTCGAGCAATACCGGCAGCAGGACATTCAGATTCGCGGCATCGTGCATGCGTATGGCGATCAGGGCGAGATCATTTTGAGCCACGCACGGCAGTTCCACGGCGGCGCGGAAAAATTCGTACCCAACCCTGCTCTATTGCATGGATTCTCAGCCGAGAACAGTCGAACCGCCTTCAATGATCCAGCCCTCAAAGGCGGACACCATCACAGTGTTTTCAAGACAGCGCAATAACTCTTATCGCAGTGGGCCAGCATGCTTGCGCAGATCCGCTAAAGGATAAAAAGTGCCGCGCCACACCACGCCTCCACGAACAAGCGTTACCAGCATAGATCGGAACAAAGCGTACATAATGAAGCAGGCAGCAACGGGAAGTGTAAGAACATACGTTACGGACACGCCAGTCAATTTGCGGCCTATGTAGCCGTATACCGCAGCAGCGAACGCTAACGCGATCAATGCAGGAACGCGTGCGCTCCACGAACCGAAGATGGCAATCACCGGGACAAGGCAAAACAAACCGAGCCCAAGGCCAGCACCTGACAGTTGCCATGGCTTGAAACGAAAAATGGCAAAGACATTTTTCGTAAGATTGCGAACGATCCCTATCGCCCCCGCAGCCCAGTGGATGCGTATCAGGTCACGCCCGAGTACGAATCTCTGCCTGTAGCCGCTCTGCTTCACCAGATGGCCGAAACGCAAGTCTTCGAGCACCTCCAACCGTAGCGATTCAAAACCGCCGATGCTGCGGTAAACGTCGCTGCGAATCAGATTGAATGCGCCAATGCCGATAGAATCACGGCTCTCGGGGTCAGCAATCTTCCAGGGACGCCACGTAATAAACGTCAGTGCTTGGATAGCCGCGAGCATCATGCGCTCGCCAAAAGTTTTCAAAATCAATGTAGGAGAAAGAACAAAATGATCGGCTTCCGATCCAGCGTAATGAAGCGCACGGCGCAGACAATCTTCGCGGAAGACCACATCTGCATCCGTAAACAGAAGCCACGGCGCGCTTGCCTGCCTTGCTGCCAGTGCCATCGCATGTATCTTTCCCATCCAGCCAGCAGGCAGTTCTTTAACATGAATGACGCGGAGGTTATTATTCGACGCTTCGGCAGCAACACGCTCCATAATCGAGCCAGTCGAATCCGTCGAACGATCATTAACCGCAAGAATCTCGACTGTCACGCCCTCCTGCGCGAGAAGCGAGCGCAGAGTCTGCTCAATGGCCTTTTCTTCATTGCAGGCAGGAACGATGACAGAGACAAACGGCTTTGTCGCCGGCACAGTAGCCTCAGCCTGTAATAACAGGTCAGGCAGTTTAGGAAGATTGCCGAGGAGGACTGTCGCGCGCCATATCCATAAAAATGCGATGATCCAGGCAATCACGGTAAACAACAGAGGCAGATGCATCTCCCCCAGTATTGCAGAGAGCAGTGCTACAGATGTTAGCGAAGGCTTCTGAAAGATGCGCTCGACGAATTTGCAGCGATACCGAGATAATTTCCATATCCGACTATCACTGTAGATCCAACCAACACAATCAGCGTGCAGGCAACCAGCAAACGCGTACGCAGCCCCGCGCCTCGCCATTCCTGAAGCGCAATTCCCCATAGTGTGCTGAAAATAATGATGCTGGCCATGTGCAACGTCCAGCTCGAGAATTTGAAACGTCCCATCTGCGTTTCACCCATCGTGTAGAAGAAAAACTGCATATACCAGGTCGTTCCGGCAAGCGCTGAAAATAAATAATTCGCGGTAACGGGAATTCTGCCTTGTTCTGGTTGCTCTTCTCTTTGGAGAATAGCCATTTCGATTGCTGGAGCATCTGTGACACTTTCAATAACAGATTCTTCGCTCCTCAAAGGAATACGACCGCGCGTTTTTGCTGAAAGATATTGATAACCAGTACGGTTACGAATATGAAGAATTACGCACCAGATAAAGTTTGTCGTGAATCCGCCGGAAAGAAGCACGACGAGCACAGGCAGCCCTTGCCATAGAGTGGAAGTTCCATGTTGCACAGTTATAGTTTTGATAAGGTCGCCAGCGGCGAGCCCATAAGCAAAACAAGCGCTCATGATTCCGCAAAACGTTGCCACAATCAGCCCGCGCTTCAAATCAAATTCCTTGATGGCCGCGCGCTTTTCTTCTTCGGACAATTCGTGTTCTTTGGAGATGCCCGCCGCTCCGGCAAAACCGATTCCAGCAAGACATACAATGACGCCAAACAGAATTATGATTCCCGAATGAGTGCCTAAAACCTCTGAAACAAACTGTCCGCGAAAAATAGGCGGCATCAGCGTGCCAAACACTGCGGTATATCCGAGCGCCACGGCCATGCCGAGTGACATACCGAGATAGCGCATCGTCAGTCCGAACGTAAGTCCGCCAAAACCCCACAGCACTCCGAAAACAAAAGTCCAGAGAAGACTGCTCATTGGCGCTTCATGCAATACGGTCATCAAGTCGCGGGTCATCAGTCCGGCGAGCAGCCATGGGACGATAATCCAGCTGAAGACCCCGCCGACAAGCCAGTATGTCTCCCAGGCCCAGCGTCTCACTCCGCGAAATGGCACATAGAAACTCGCGGAAGCGAGCCCTCCCAGCCAATGAAAAAAAACTCCCAGCAATGGGTTTGGGCCCACTAACAGTTATCTCCTTTGCAATGATGTTTGCCGCACACGACAATAATTTGAATAAAGTCCTCGTGTCAAGGAATAATCTATTTCCCATTTGAAATAACCTTCGTTTAGGAAAAAGACAGCATTTTTGGATCGACTTTGGGCCGTTAACAGACCTTCTGTGTAGACTACGCCCAAGCATGCAAACTACGACGGCACCGCGAAAGAGCGGCATTTTGCCCGCACTCGAGAAATATTTCTCCTTTCAAGAGCTGGGGACCAGTTGGCGTACAGAGATCCTTGCCGGATTCACCACATTCATTACGATGGCATACATTGTCTTTGTAAATCCGGCAATCCTGCGCGAAGCGGGAATGCCGATTGCAGCCGTAACTGCAGCAACCTGTTGCTGCGCTGCCCTGGGAAGCATTCTGATGGGTGCGTTAGCTAAGTATCCTATCGCGCTCGCCCCAGGCATGGGCTTGAATGCGTACTTTACCTACACCGTCGTGAAGCATATGGGCGTGCCATGACAGACTGCGCTCGGGGCGGTCTTCATTTCCGGAGTGATTTTTCTCCTGCTCACGATTGGCGGCATCCGGCAGCTATTGGTCAGTGCAATCCCGCATGAACTGCACGCTGCGGTTGCTGGAGGAGTGGGTCTCTTCATCGCATTTATTGGATTGCGCAATGCGGGCATAATCGTTCCCGACCCTGCGACCATTGTTGCGCTTGGCAATCTGCATAATCCTCAAGTTGCACTTGCGTTTTTTGGATTGCTGCTGATTGCGCTGTTGCAGTCATTTCACGTGCGCGCATCGATACTGATTGGCATTCTTGGCACCGCACTCACGGGATGGACGCTCAGCCTCGTTCACTGGCAGCCTCAGCCCTTTCATCTTTCCGATATCACGGCCACAGCGTTCAAGCTCGATATCCGCGGCGCGTTGCATGTCGGCGTCCTCGAAATTATCTTCGTCTTCTTATTCGTAGATTTATTCGACAACATCGGGACACTCGTCGCAGTGAGCCAGAAAGCGGGATTGATTGATGAGAACCATCGCATCCCTCGCCTCAATCGCATCTTTTTTTCTGATGCAACGGCGACCATTGCCGGATCGCTCACGGGAACGAGTACCGTCGTCAGTTACATTGAGTCGAGCGCTGGCGTCGCAGCCGGCGGACGCTCGGGCGTCACCGCAATCGTGACTGGACTGCTCTTTTTTGCAGCTCTATTTATTGCGCCTCTTGTCGGGGCAGTTCCTCCGGCTGCTACTTCACCTGCGCTGATCATCGTCGGTGGATTGATGCTCTCTTCAATCAGCGAAATCAAGTGGTCTGATCCGCTCGTCTCTTTCCCCGCGTTTATAACTTTAGTGACGATCCCGCTGACTTATTCCATCGCGAACGGATTGAGTTTCGGTATCGTGTCATTCGCTCTTCTGCGCGTCTTCAGCGGGCGTATCCGCTGGCAGGACTGGCTGCTCTATCTGTTGGCTGCGCTATTTATCCTGCGCTTCTTTTATTTGGCAAAAAACTGATGCTGAATGCGTCTCCTTGACTTTCTAGGAGAGCATAGCCTATTCTCCTAGTCACGCTAGGAGGATGCGCTTTTGGCTCCCAGACAAGACGATCTGTTACAAGGCACGCTCGACATGATGGTGCTGAAAGCTGTGTCGCTTGGACCGCTGCATGGTTATGGCGTTCTTCTGCGCATTCAGCAGATATCCGGCAACCGGCTGGAGATACAACAGGGGTCGCTCTACCCGGCGCTATACCGTCTGGAACACGAGGGCTGGATTGCAAGCGAGTGGGGCCAGAGCGAGAACAACCGCAAGGCCAAGTTCTACCGCCTTACCGCTGCCGGCCGGCGACGTTTGCAGGCGGAAACGGAAAAGTGGAACCGCATGGTTGACGCAATCGGAGCAATCCTGCGCGCTACTACGGAGGAAGCATGAGACTTGTAAGCCGCTTCCGAACTTGGTGGAAGGCCATGACTCGCCGCGATCAGTTAGATAGCGAGATTGAAGACGAACTTGCTTTTCACATCGAGAGTTATGCCGAAGACTTGATGCGCAGCGGTCTTCCGCATGAAGAAGCGATGCGCCGGGCCCGCGCCGAGCTTGGAGGAATCGCAGCCCAGAAGGAAAACTGCCGCGCTGCGTGGGGTACTCGCGCATGGGACGAACTGTGCGCTGACATACGCTACGCTTGCCGCGCCTTTCTGAAGACTCCAGGATTTACTGCTATCGCCATTGGTTCGCTCGCTCTGGGTATCGGCGCAAACACTACGATCTTCAGCCTCACCAAACACGTGCTGCTCGATAAGCTCGCGGTGCAGAAACCGGAAGAGCTGCGGCTCTTCGCATGGACATCCGCCAGGAAAAAGGGAGTAGTCCACCACTCATGGGGCATGTGGAATACCGAGGGGGACAAAACCTTTGCCACATCATTTTCCTATCCCGTCTACCAGCAGCTTCGCAAGCAAAACCGCGTACTGCAGAATGTTTTTGCCGTCAAGAATTTTCCCCGACTGATGGCAACCGTCGATGGCCAGGCTGAGGCCGTCACTTCGCAGTTTGTCTCCGGAAATTTCTATCAGGCGCTCGGGGTAAAACCCGCACTTGGGCGTATGATTCAGGACTCTGATGACGGAGTGCCGGGCGCAGGGCCTGTTGCAGTCATAAGCGACGGGTACTGGGCGCGCCGTTTCGGCCGCTCGCCCAACGTTATCGGTAAGACAATTCAGCTGAACCTCACACCCATTACGATCATTGGAGTCAATCCACCGGACTTTACCGGAGCATCGCGCACGCAAAGCTCGCCTGATGTCTTTCTTCCCTTGAGCATGTCGCCGATCGCCGCGCCCAATTGGGCGAAAAAACCTCTGCTTTCCGATCCTGACTTCTGGTGGGTGCTAGTAATGGGGCGCATAAGACCCGGCGTTTCTGATGAGAGGGCCCGTGCCGCACTCGATGTCGTCCTGAACGCAACAGTCCGTTCCACCATGACCGTAGAGAAAGACGGTTCCGTGCCGCGTCTTGATTTACAGGATGGCAGCCGCGGCGAGAACTCCGCCGGGCATGAATTTGCCCAACCCGTTTACGTCCTGACGACGCTTGCCGGCTTCGTACTGCTGCTGGCCTGTGCCAATCTCGCTAACCTGTTGCTTGCTCGTGCGAGCAGCCGCCAGCGTGAGATGAGTGTTCGCCTCGCTCTGGGAGCTGGCCGGGGCCGCATTCTGCGCCAGATGCTGACCGAGAGTCTGCTGCTGTCTGTGGCAGGCGGCATTGCAGGTTTCCTGCTCGCTTATCTCGGACGCAACGCAATCCCCAACCTGCTTTCATCTTCCTGGGAGAGCACAGAGATGAACTCGAGCTTCGACTGGAAGATCTTCTGTTTTGCCGCAGCCATCTCCATTTTCACGGGACTGCTCTTCGGCCTCGCCCCAGCCTGGAAGGCAACGCGCACCCAGGTCAACAGCGGACTCAAGGACAACGCCCAGTCGGCAACGCAGCGTAACCGGAACGTCACAGGCAAGACGACTGTCATCGTGCAGGTGTCGCTCTCGATGCTGCTGCTGGTCGGCGCAGGACTTTTCGTTCATACTCTGATGAACCTCAACCGGAGCCACCTTGGTTTTCGCCCAGACAACATTCTGCTCTTCGAGATTCAGCCGCCCAGGACACGCTATCCTGCGCCTAAGGACATTGCTCTCTACCATCAGCTTGAAGAACGCCTCTCAGCAGTCCCTGGCGTCCACTCGATTTCCCTCTCCGATCTGCCGTTGATCGCAAACAGCATGTCCAACAACGATTTTGTGCCCGATGGCCTGCCGAAGAAAGATGATGAATCTTCCGCCTACACCATCGTTGTCGGTCAGAATTTTTTGAGCACCATGGGCATCCCTGTCCGCGCCGGCCGCTCCTTCAACGAAACCGACACAGAGACTTCGCGCCCGGTCGCCATGGTGAACCAGCAGCTGGTGAAGCAGTTCTTCCCGAGCATCAACCCTATCGGACGGACTTTCACCGCGGATAAGAAGCACATTGAGATTGTTGGCGTCAGCGGCGACACGAAATACGCAAACCTGCGCGATGATCCTCCCGCAACATTCTTTCTGCCCTACCGCCAGATAGCGGATGGCAGCCAAAGCATGACCTTCGAAATATCTACGCAACAAACGCCTACGGCTATAGCTGCGGCGCTGCGTGCAGCCATCGCCTCAATCGATAAAGACCTGCCTATACTCGATCTCCGCACACAGAACGAGCAAATCGAAGACACGACTAAGCAGGAACTCATCTTTGCATCACTCACGAGCGGCTTCGGAATACTAGCGCTTGTTCTGGCCTGCATTGGCATCTACGGCATCATGGCATACGCCGTTTCCCGGCGGACAAATGAGATCGGCATTCGCATGGCACTTGGTGCACAGCCGGTGTGCGTGCTGCGTATGGTGTTAGGAGAAGCGTGGTGGCTTGCGCTCGTTGGCGTGGTTATTGGACTCGGCGCTGCTCTCGGCATGGGGCGGCTGATTACCAGCATGCTCTATGGGCTGAAGCCTTATGATCCATCAACGCTCGCGATGGCAGGGCTTCTGCTGATTCTGGTTGCACTTGCTGCCAGCTGGATTCCAGCCCGTCGTGCGGCCAGCGTTGATCCGATGCAGGCGCTTCGCCATGAATAAAACATGATGAGACTTGTAAGCCACTTCCGAACTTGGTGGAAGGCCATGACTCGCCGCGATCAGTTAGATAGCGAGATTGAAGACGAACTCGCTTTTCACATCGAGAGTTATGCCGAAGACTTGATGCGCGGCGGCCTTCCCAAAGAAGAAGCGATGCGCCGTGCTCACGCGGAACTCGGAGGCATTGCAGCCCATAAGGAAAACTGCCGCGCTGCGTGGGGTACTCGGATTTGGGACGAGCTATATGGCGATATCCGCTATGGATTGCGCATGCTCGCGAAGAGTCCCAGTTTTACGGCGATTGCCATTGGGTCGCTGGCTCTGGGAATTGGCGCGAATACAACCATCTTTACCATCACCAGACAGGTTTTGCTCGACAAGCTGGACGTTCACAGACCTGAAGACTTACGTCTCTTTGCCTGGACAGGCGGCCAAAATAGAGTGCCAGTTCGCATTTGGGGTCATTGGAACGACGCGACTCACGTCTGCACATCATTTTCATACCCTGTCTACCAGCAGCTTCGCCAGCAGAACAGTGTGTTTCAAGATGTGTTTGCCTTCAAGGTAATTCCACAACTCACAGTGACTGTTGATAACAGGCCAGAACCTGTGACAGCAGAACTAACCTCCGGGAATTATTACTCCGCGCTTGGTGTAGATACAGTGGTGGGCCGTGGAATTCAGAACTCAGATGATGGCGCACCCGGTAGCGGCGCCGTTGCCGTTATCAGCGACGGATTCTGGTTGCGACACTTCGGGCGCTCCCCAGACGTGATTGGAAAAACAATTCAGGTAAACCTTACGCCTGTGACCATTATTGGCGTGAATCCCCGGAGATTTACGGGGGCATCCAGCGTGCAAATCTCGCCTGATATTTTTCTGCCTTTCAGCATGGAGCCAGTGGCTGCACCCAACGGGACTAAATCGCTTTTAACCAATCCCGACGAGTGGTGGGTACTGGTGATGGGGCGGATCAGGCCCGGAGTTTCCGATGAGTCTGTGCGCGTGGCAATGGATATTCTTTTGAGCAACGCTGTGCGATCCACGATGACAGTGGAAAAGAGCCAATC
>DATAQW010000046.1:0-6406 GCA_036264445.1 Pseudacidobacterium sp. | reverse complement strand
GTTCTTCCGGAGTCTGTTGATGAGAGTTGAGGTGTGCGTATTGAAGCTCGGGCATATTGTCGGCTTCACCTGGGCCCATTGTGTGTCTCCTCCATAGGTGTGGGCGTGCTTTTCGACATCCTACAACGGTAACGATGCGGCGAAAATGAAAAAAGATTCCCAGTGTGCCTGAGTTGGCACTTCACCGTGATTCTGATTTGTCCCAAGTTGCTGTTGTGATGTGCTTTCCATCCAGATAAAAGGTTGATGCGCCCAGCAGATCTGTACGATAGGTAAACGCATGCGCATTTTCGAGTTTTTCGAGCGTTTCGAGTTTTGGATGGCCGTAGTAGTTGTGGCGTCCTACAGAAATGGCGGCATACGAAGGCGACACGGCCTGAAGAAATGCAGGTGTTGTGGACGTTTTGCTGCCGTGGTGGCCAACTTTTAGCAGGTCTGAGTGTATATTCCCTTCGGCCACCATGCGCGATTCGCTGGGAGCTTCGGCGTCACCCTCTAACAGGGCTGATGTACTGCCGTAGCTCACACGTAACACGAGCGAGTCATCGTTGCTCGGAGCAAATTTCGGCGTGTAATCAGCGGCCGGAGATAATACTCGAACTCCAATGCTGCCGAATGGGAATGTGTCTCCTGCGCGGTGTTGCCGTACGTGAATTCCAAGCGCAGCGGCTTCACGCAGTATCCGGTTGTAGGCTGGCGAGTCGGGATTTCGTCCGATCCAGAGCTCGTTTGGATGAAAATTTTCGAGTACCGCAGGCATTCCGCCTATGTGATCGGCGTGTGCATGCGTAATCGCGACGGCATCTAGTTTGTTGAACCCACGCGACCAGAGGGTTTGCGACACCACATCTTCCCCGATATCAACCTTCGAATCAGGAGAGGCACCGACGATACCGCCAGCATCAATAAGCAAGGTTTTTCCTTCTGGCGAAATTGCCAGAAGGCAGTCGCCCTGGCCTACGTCAATGACCGTGATTTCGAGTTGTCCATGATGTTCTGGGGTTTTGCGCACATGGATCGCAATGACGGCACCAATTGCGAGGGACATGAAAGCTGCCGCGATGGCGACCTTTTTTTGTCGAACAATCCAGATTGCGAATGCGATGGAGATCATCCATCCGGCGATTGCTATCCACGAAGGCGTTGGAATGCGTAGATCGCCTGCTGTGGAATACGCAAATCCCTGGACAGGAATGAGAGCCAAATGAAGCATGGACGCGGTAAGGAAGGCAGGCACGAACGCAACTGCCGGCGCAATGACAACCGTCAGTAACGTGACAATTGCGGATGGCAGAAGGATACCAAGCAACGGGACAATCAGCAGGTTTACCGGAAGTCCAGATGCTGTGATGCGATGGAAATAGAGTGCCATGGGTAATGACATGATCAGCTCAATGATGATTGAGACGAGCAGCAACTCCAGCACACGGAGAAATATTTTCACTACAAACGGGATCAAAGCAGCAATATAGCGGCCAGCGAAAAGCCGGGTGTGCTCGACCATCAATCGGAGGCTTATGCGAAACTGTGTCACCTTTGGCGGCAACGCTGGATCAAGCGGCAGGAGCCACAAATTTCGCAGCGCAGCCAGATAGGGCGCGAAACTTTTCTCTGCAATGGGGATCGCAACTCCGGCAGTAGCCAGCACCGTGAGCAGAGTCATCTGGAATCCGGCATCGAAAAGAGCTTGAGGATTCACAACTAAAAGGACAAGGGCGGCGAAGCCGATGGCGTTCAGGGCGCTGCGTTCCCGCCACAACAGCCTTCCAAGCAGAAACAGCGTGATCATCCAGAAGGAACGTTGCACAGGCTGGCCATAGCCAGTGAAGAGCGCGTAGGCAAATGCAATTGCGATGGTCGCGAATGTAGAAACGCCCCGCGGAATCTGCAATGCTCTCGTGATGAAAAAAATAAATCCGGCGAAGATGGCGAGGTGCATTCCCGACACAACGAGCAGATGAAATGAGCCGGTGCGTTCAAATCCTGTACGCACACCACGCGAGAGATAACTCCGGTCACCGGTCAGCATCGCAGTAAGCATTGTCGCGTCTTCACGGTCCAGCCGGAAAAAGCCGGACGGGGTATTTTCCGCAAAAGCAATCAGGCGCGTGCTCGCTTTTTGTTGCAGGGAATGGAGCCGGCAAAGAATCGACCTATGTTGCGCTTTCCTTAGGATCGTGACAGCATCCGATTTAGAACTACCGATCGCGCCGATGCCCTGGCCAAGTAAATAAGTGCGCTCGTCCCACACGCCAGGGTCAAGGTAGCGATCCGGGAGCCGCATAGCTACTGTGACGCGTACGATGTCACCGCAAATAATGAATGGGAAAGCCGCATCGAGTGGCGCATAGAGCCCAAGTGACAGACCGCCCGTGAGTGGAATTCTCGAGCCGTCATCCATGCTTACTGAAGTTAAGCGTATTTGAAGCTGCTGAGTCTGTTCCGTACGCGTTTTATTTGAGAAAGGCACGGTGGACTCAACGTGCCGCACTGCGCTGAGTCTGCCCACTTCTCCTTCAACAGTCCGCGAGGTTCCATCTGCCAGCAGTGTGAGTTGCGTTTGCGGATCGGCCATTGGCGCGGATTCCGCACAGAATGCTCCGAGTAATAAAAACAGAACTGCAAGCGGCAACAGAGAAATACGCGGAGCTTTGTAAATGGATAGTCCGCAGATAGCAGCGCACAAAAAAATTCCTGGAATGAAGAACGCTGGCGCAATCCAAATCAGGCGAGATAGATAAATCCCGCAAGCGAAACAGATAACAGCAAACAACAGCGGCAAATGCGAAAAGCGCAGGGGCTCAGTATGCGGAGAAGTCTGAGGCATAGGTCGCTGCCTCAGCGCACGCTTCAATCGAGCGACAACACGGTAACACTTTCGAGGTGGAATGTCTGGGGGAACAGATCCACCATGTGCATGTTTCTGAGGCGATAGCCGGATTCTACCAACGCTTTCAGATCGCGCGAGAGCGTTGCCGGGTCGCAGGATACATAAATGAGTGTCTTAGCCCTTACTTTGGTAAGCAGCGAGGCGACATCCTTGCCCAGCCCTGAGCGCGGAGGATCCACCACGATGAGATCAGGCGCGACGCTCTTTCTTTGCACTTGTTGCCGAAGAAACGCCAGCGTACTGTTCGTAATTGCCTTGTGTTTACTGTTGGTGAGGTTCACACGCAAATCCTGAGACGAGGATGGCGCGGCTTCAACTGCAATGACCTGCTGGAAGTTCTTGGCCAACACAGCGGAGAAGAGTCCCACGCCTGCGTATAAGTCCCATGCCAGTTTGCCGGACCGGCCTGTGCAAACAAGGTCGACCAATTTATCGATGAGGAAGCGGTTCACCTGGAAGAACGCGCCAAGACTAATGAGGTATGCGCGATCGGCCGCTTGATATATAAGTGATTGCTCTTCCCAGGCACCGATCTTTCTGCTCTGAAACCGTTCCTCTTCTGCAGAAAACACAGCTGCTCCTTTGAGCGCAGGGAGGTTTTGCTTCAGAGTTTCGCAGAACGCTTTCAGGCTTTGTGCTGCATCTTTTGCACGGTCCTTTGCCCAGAGTGAAAGAAGAATCTCATCTTGTGCGTGATTGGTGAAGAGCTCGATCTCAGAGAATTTCTCTGCAAGGTCGAATTCGTCGCCAATGCGGTTAACAACTTCAATTGTCTGCCCAAGAACTGGAGCTGCAATTGGGCAGTGAGCTACCGGAAGATTCTCATGCGAAGCCCGCCGCTTGTAGCACAGTAGGGGCGATCCACGTCCAATATGCAGACGCACACGGTTTCTGTAAGCCAACGGTTCTGCAAATACGGGAATAATTTCCGGAACATCCGTTAACCGTGCGCGGTCTAAGGCTTCGCCTAGAATACTGCGCTTCAGCTCTACCTGTTGTGGATAGGTTGCGTGCTGATAGTGGCATCCGCCGCACTCGCCAAAATAAGAGCAGGAAGGGGCCGAGCGTGTCGCAGCAGGCTCCAGCACTGCATCCAGCTCCGCATTGGCGAAACTATGCTTGTCTTCAGTGATGTGCGCCTCTACTAGCTCTTCGGGAAGCGTGAAGGGGACAAATATGGCCTTACCTTCCGCACGCGCCAGCCCAGCTCCGCCATAGATGCACTTCTCTATGCGAAGCTTCATGATTGACTCATGTAGAACAGGCTCAGGCGTGGCAGGTGGTACTTCTCAAGGAGGCGCTTATGCAGGAATTGTTGTTCAATCTGCTTGATCTGTACGGCCTGCATCCGCCTTTTATAGGGGGCAATCTCGCGCGCAGCCTGTTCGCGTATAGCGGTGAGGTCCGATTCCGGAGTGGTGGTGATCAGTGTGGCAAATAGTTTTTCTTCAATGGTCGTGAGCGTGCGCTCTAACTCTTCAAGTTTTGATTGATCAGCGCGGAAGTCTGCCAAGAGTTCCTGCAGACGCTGAGCAATTTCGTAGTAATTTGCAGTTTGCAACTCATTTGCGCAGGACTCAAGATGCGCGGCGATGCGCTCTGTCTCGAATCCTGACGCCGGCTCGCCAGCGTTGACTGCAGGCGTTGCGCCAACTGAAGCTTCTTTCATTTCTTCGACGGCAGTCATCACTTCTTGCGTGCAATAGGCAAGTCCATTGATGCGCCGGACGCGGGCGCGAGTCTTGCGGGCCTCATATTTTTCAAAAGCAGCATCGATGCCACGCAGCACTGCTATAAGAGGCACGCCTGCTTCTCGCCAGGTTTCAATCAAGGCCCAGTCGAGTGTAGAAAGCAATAGCAACGACCCTCGCCGCTGCTGGAAGTGCTCTTCGATTTCCGTAAAGTAGTTGAAATAGTTTTCCAAGATTTACTTTGATATTCAGGAACGCGCCGGCTGCGAATCTGATGTGTGTGTATGGCTCTTTGCGGCGCGGTTGCGGTCATAGATAATGCGCAGCCCATCGAGAGTAAGCATGTCATTCACTTCTGAAATATATTTCGATTCGTTTGCAATAAGATGGGCAAGGCCGCCTGTCGCTACGCATTTCGTTTCGTCGCCAAGCTTTGCAATCATGCGTTCGAGGATGTAATCCACTGCGCCGATGTGTCCGTAGAATAGGCCGATCTGCAAATTATCAACTGTATTGGTTCCGATGATTTTTGCGGGCCGCTTAATCTCGACTCGCGGAAGACGCGCGGCGCGCGCAAACAACGCTTCAGCTGAGATGTTTAGTCCAGGAGCTATGGCTCCCCCAAGAAATTCGCCTTTGTGCGAGACTACATCGAAGTTTGTTGCTGTCCCAAAGTCGACGACAATGGTTGGTCCGCCGTATTGGTGAAACGCTCCGACACAGTTTGCGACACGGTCTGCACCCACTTCGCTGGGATTGTCCGTCAGGATCGGGAGACCGGTCTTCACTCCCGGTTCGATAAACAGGGGCTTCTGGTTAAAGTAACGTTCGCAGAATTGCCGCAGAATCCAATCCACCGGAGGCACGACTGATGCGATGACGATGGCCTTGATCGAAGATGTTTCTACGTTCTCGCCTTGCAAAAGGCTGCGCACCAGGATGCCGTATTCATCAGCGGTCTGTCCATGCCGCGTGCTGATGCGCCATGTGGCGCGCAGTTCGTCAGCCAATCCGTCGGCTTTCAGCGTGTAGAGCGCGATCACAGTGTTTGTATTGTTTACATTCAGCACAAGGAGCATGATGCTTCTATTGTCTCCGTTTGTCAGGCTTCACGCACGCCGCCGGAAAAGACTTTGCGCAGGCCGTTCGACGTCCGCACCTGCAGAAAACCGCGCGTGTCCAATCCTTCGGTGACTCCGGAAAATCCTTCGCCTTCTTCCACGCGCACCCGTTTGCCGCGCACCCAGCTTGATGCATTCTCCAGCCGCCTGAGGATTGCCGGACCGGCCTCGCGCGACAAGCCAAATACTTCGCGTTGGAGTGATTGTAACAAGGCAACAAGCAGTTCCTGACGCGGCCACGGACGCCCTGTTTCGATGTGAATCGATGTGGCGATATCACGCAGCTCAGGTGGGAATTGTTCCTGATGCACATTGATTCCGATACCCACAACAGCATGGCGAATGTGTGCGACCTCGGCGTTTAACTCTGTAAGAATGCCGCAGAACTTGCGCCGTCCAAAGAGCAGATCGTTGGGCCAACGCAGATCGCATTCAAGCGACGTAACCTGCTTCACTGCGTCGCGCACGGCAAGTCCTGCAGCCAGCGAGAGCCACAAAATATCAGCAGGCGAAATCTGCGGGCGCAACAGTACGCTGACGTAGAGACCCGATCCCGGGGGCGATGACCACTGATGTGCGCCGCGCCCGCGTCCTGCAGTCTGCTCGTCGGCGAAGTATACCGATCCTTCCTGCGCGCCAGCTTCCGCCTGCTGCATAGCGTGTGTATTTGTGGAGTGGATGCTGGGGAAGAAATGCAGCTTGCC
>DATAQW010000005.1:0-4596 GCA_036264445.1 Pseudacidobacterium sp. | reverse complement strand
TCTGTGCAGGAGCGATCGTAATCGAGTCACCGGTGTGGACACCCATCGGGTCCATGTTCTCAATCGAGCAGATGATGATGACGTTGTCCGCAAGATCGCGCATCACCTCAAGCTCATACTCTTTCCAACCGAGCACTGATTCTTCGATCAGGCACTCATGGACGGGAGAAAGATCAAGACCGCGCGCGAGAATCTCCATGAGTTCTTCGCGGTTGTAAGCGATGCCGCCGCCCGATCCACCGAGCGTAAACGATGGCCGGATGATGGCAGGAAATCCAATCTTGCCTGTAAATTCAAGACCATCGCGGATATTGTTCACCAGCGCCGACTTCGGGAGATCAAGACCGATACGCGTCATTGCATCTTTGAAGAGCAGCCGGTCTTCAGCTTTCTTAATTGCTTCGAGTTTCGCGCCAATCAATTCCACATCGTACTTGTCGAGAATGCCCGAATCTGCAAGATCGACGGCAAGATTGAGCGCCGTCTGTCCGCCGACCGTAGGCAGCAGAGCAAATTTGCCCTTGCGGCCTTCGTCCTTCAGCATCTGCGACTCGATGCGGATGATCTCTTCAACGTAATCGCGGGTAAGCGGCTCAATGTAGGTGCGGTCGGCAAGCTCTGGATCGGTCATGATCGTGGCCGGGTTCGAATTCACCAGCACCACTTCATAGCCCTCTTGCTTAAGGGCCTTACACGCCTGCGTCCCCGAGTAATCGAACTCAGCGGACTGGCCGATCACAATCGGCCCCGAGCCGATCACGAGAATCTTTGTGATGTCATTCCTGCGTGGCATCTCTGTTCTTTTCCTCAACAAATCCTGTGGATCGATCCATAAAAATGGCGGGACCAGTAAGCCCGCCATTTTGTCATTTCTTAAACTCTTCCATCATCTTCCTGAAATCACGGAATAAATAATGCGAGTCATGCGGACCGGGACTGGCTTCCGGGTGATACTGCACGCTGAACAGTGGCAGCGATTTATGCCGCAGTCCTTCGAGCGTAGTGTCGTTCAGATCAATGTGCGTCAGGTCTACTTCATTTGCGTTGATCGAATCTGGATCAACAGCGAAGTTATGATTATGCGCCGTGATCTCAACCTTTCCCGTATCCATTTGCTTAACCGGATGGTTCCCGCCGTGGTGTCCAAACTTGAGCTTGTAAGTCTTGCCGCCCAGAGCAAGTCCAATCAGCTGATGCCCGAGGCAGATTCCGAAAACCGGCTTACGGCCCATCAGCTTACGAATGTTCTCGTGCGCGTATCCCACCGGCTCCGGATCGCCTGGGCCATTCGAAAGAAAGATGCCGTCGGGGTTTAATCCCAGCACGTCTTCTGCCGAGGTCTGCGCCGGAACAACCGTCACACGGCAACCTTCATCGGCGAGCATACGCAGAATATTCTTCTTGATGCCGAAGTCATAAGCGACCACATGCAGATCAGGCCGCGGTGCAACAATCGCTTCTTCGCCCTGATTAAGCGGGTCTGGGCCGTCATTCTCCCATTCATAGCGGGCCTTTGTGCTCACCACGCTGGCAAGATCCGTACCCTCCATCTTCGGAATCGAACGCGCCTTCTGCACCAGCACATCGGGATCAGTCTCGATGGACGAAATCACACCGCGCATCACGCCGTAAGTGCGCAGGTGACGAACAAGGGCGCGGGTGTCGATGTCGGAAATGACTGGGACATTAAAGCGCTCAAGGTATTCATCCGCCACAAGTTGCGAACGCCAGTTAGAGCTGATCGGAGAGAACTCGCGCGTTACCAGGCCTTCAATGTAAGGCTTGTTTGCTTCGTTGTCGGAAGAATTGGTGCCGTAGTTGCCGATCTGAGGATTGGTAAGAACGACAATCTGTCCGGCATAGGAAGGATCGGTGAAAATTTCCTGATAGCCGGTTAACGATGTATTGAAAACAACTTCGCCGTAGCACTCACCTTTGGCGCCGTAGCCTTCGCCGCGGAAGATGCGCCCGTCTTCGAGCGCAAGGATCGCCTGCATCGCTTCTCCATAGAGTGGATTCAATAGATTTTAGCAGTTTTTCAGGCGCTGTGCCGACGGTTGTATAGTGAGTTGCGGTTTGCCGTTTCTGGAGGTCCGATGATACTGCGCAGAAACGCATATTTCTGTATTGCAATTGTCTGCATAGCGGTCGCAACGCAGGCCCAATCCAAGAACACTGAGCGGACACACCTCGCCAACACAGCTAAAAGCATGCACGCACTCGGCACTTGGCAGGGCACTCTTCCCTGCGCGGATTGCAGCGGCATCATTACGACACTAACGCTTTACGAAAAATCGCCACAAGATTCCAAGGCCATCTACAGATTGCATCTGAAATATATCGACCGTGGCAGCTTCACCGATTACGGATATTGGACGATCCAGCACGGCACGGCTGATAATCAAGACGCAGTCATCTATCAACTCAATCCAGACAAACCGGAAAATACACAATACTACCTGCGTGTAGACAACAACACATTGCAGCAGCTGGATCGAGAGAAGAAGCCAATTCAATCCAGTCTGAATTTCACTCTCAAGCTCATCGATACACAAAAGGTCGGCATGCCAAATCCAGCCTCCGTGAACTGCACAAAACACGGCGGCACACTCAAAACCGAAACTGGAAAAGACGGCGGCCAGGTAGGCATCTGTACATTTTCTAATGGCAAGCAGTGCGAGGAGTGGGCGTTCTTTCGTGGTCAGTGCACAAGCAATTAGAAAGCGAAAATACAAGCGACTAACTAACAGTTTGTTTAGCGCACCACACCCATATTGTCCGCCGGCCAGTAAACAAAGGCAGCCTTGCCATAGATCATCTTGCGCGGAACGGGACCGAAGTCGCGGCTGTCGCTGGAGATGGAGCGATGGTCGCCCATCACAAAATATTCGTTGGGAGGAACGACGATTTCTCCCATCGAGCGGACATCTTGAAATTTCTGAGGGACATATGGTTCGTCAACAACGTTGCCGTTCACAAACACACGCCCCTCACGGATGAGGATATCGTCTCCCGGCAGTCCGATCACGCGCTTGATGTAGCTCTTCGAAGGATCACGCGGATAGTAGAAAACCACTACATCGCCGCGCGAGATGTGCTCGAAATTATAGGCGAATTTGTTGACAAAAAGCCGGTCCTGGTCTCGCAGCTCCGGCTGCATGCTCGTGCCTTCCACCTTCACCGGCTGGTAAAGAAAAGTAATAATGAAGAACGACGCCATCACCGAAATAATGAAGTCGCGCACCCAAAGCTGTATGTTCGAGCGCGGGGTTCCCGTGCTGTTTTGCTGTCGTTCCTGCGTGTTTTCGTTGCTCATTTAACTCTTAAAACTTAATAGGGGCAGCCAAGGCCTCCCGGAGGGCAGAACACCTTGTTCTTTGGCTTCGCCATTGGCTGCTGCGCCGAAGGATTGATTGCTGCTTGTCCCGCGACATCAGGTCCGCCAAGGTTCGCCTGCGTAATCGTCAGCGGACGCTGCAGGACCATCTCCAATCCCTGGCCTGTGTTGAGAACCACATCATCCCCGCGGGTAAAAAGTGTATAAATCAGGCCCGCTGTGCCACCCGCCAAAGCGCCAATTCCCGCGCCTTTACCGGGACTATCTGCCGCCGCGCCGCCAATCGTGCCGAGGGTCGCACCAGCAATCGTGTCCTGGGCGATTGTTCCCGCGTCTTTGCCCTTATTCGAAGCCTGTTGAATTTCGCCTTCCTTGTCCACCTTCGGCCCATCGGAACCAGGAATGCTGTTCACTACGCCCGGAATGGTCACAACACTTCCATTGGGGAAAATCATGGAAGTAAAGTGCATGCGCACTGCGGCACGGCCTTTCACGCGACCCGGACGGGTAACATCGTCAATTACTCCCTGCACATAGACCCCGGCGGGAATAGCAACTTTGCTGCCCACTACCACTGGAAAAGTCGACGAAAGATAGACACCATCGCCTGCTTTTGCCGTTTTTGTATTGATGGCGGAGCGCAGTTCTAACAGAACTTTCGTGCCCGCCGGAACCTCAAAAGACTTTGTCTGCGGCGTTGGCTGCGTGGCCACTGCAGCAGCCGTTGGTTGTGCCGTTGCCTCTTGCGCATGTGTCACACCAGCGCCGGAAATCGTGAGCAATCCAGCCACGAATATTTTTGACCAGTTTTTTGAATCATGCATATTTCTCTCCTGGTCTGGTACAAAAGCCCTATCCTTATTGTAGACGCATTTCTATGACCCTTTGGTATCATTGCCACCGGTCCAGGATGATCTTTGCCAGCTTGGCCATCAGAACTTCGGCCGCATTATCCGGCGTCCAGCTTGTGTCCTGATCATCATAGGTAAACTCCGAGATGACTACCGGACCGTTCTTCGCAAAAACTACGCCTACGTCGTTGCGGACATGATCCAAAGCCCCCGTTTTGTTGGCGATTTTTGACTCACCTTCAGTCGTATCAATTGTTTCCAGATACCGCGGTATGCTGTTGCGATAAAACTGGTTCCGCAACATGTGCATAGCAGCGTCGCAGAGTTTCTGGTCGTTCTCGGTTGGCTTTGCTATAACCCCGGGGGCATTCAGGTTGCAGGTGGCAAAACGCTCCATCAGGCTGGCCA
>DATAQW010000003.1:0-20921 GCA_036264445.1 Pseudacidobacterium sp. | reverse complement strand
TGCCAACTTCACAATCAAGCGCAGCGATCCCAGTTGCTCCGGCGGTACGTGTTACGATACGGTCGGTACTTATCAGGTACCAGTAAACTCCTCCGGCTGGACACAGATCGGAGGAAGTTACACCGCCAGCACCACGGAGACAGGTTTACTTCTTTACGCACAGCTGGTCGGAACCACCAGTGCGCAATCCTTCTATTTAGCTGATGTGGTAATTACCGAAACTGCGCCGCCTCCGGGCGGGACGCCGATTGCGTCTTATACCTTCGCAGATGGCGGCCTGGATGGCTGGGTACCCTTTGGATCTGCAGCCCTGACGAATACCGCGCCGCCAATCCCCGATCCAAACGGCGATACGCATAGTCTTCTTGTCACGAACAGGACAGCCGGATACATGGGACCGAGCCTCAATTTGTTGACCGTGCCAAATGTGGTAGCGGGCGCCACCTATCAGGTCACTGGTTACGTTTTGCTCGCTGCCGCCGACAGCGGCAACCCGACTGCGACAATCTCGACAAAAACGGCTGACTGCGCCACATCCGGTGCATACAACAACATTGCAACCTCAGGAGCGTTGTCCAATACGACCTGGACGAAGGTACAGGGCACCTTCACCTTCAGCAATCTCCCAGGGCCGCCTACCAGTCTGATCCTTTATATCCAGTCCAGCAGCGCGACCGATTCCTTCTACATCAGCGACATTACCATCAGCGAGATCTCACCACCGCCCCCAAGCCCCAGCCAGCAGGACAATACGGGGATCACCACTACTTTTGCGGATGGCGGTCTGGATGGGTGGAGTTCGCGTTCGGGTAGCTCCACGGTGACCAATGTGGCCCCACCTGTGATCGATCCCAATGGAGACCAGCACAGTCTGCTGACTACCGGACGCATTGGGAATTGGGATGGACCGCTAATCAACGTGAGCGACAAGATGTATGTTGGCTCGACTTATAACATCAGCGTTTGGGTCATGTTACAGCCCACCGACGGCTCCAGCCACGTTCTCAACATGAGCCTGCAGACGACGCTCAGCGGAAATACCAGTTACCCAAGCGTGAGCGCCTATCCGGGCATTACCGTGCCCGCTGACGGCAATTGGCACCAAATCAGCGTGATGGGCTACAACATGGCCAGCGCTTACGATCCCGGAGAAGCATTTCTGTATCTGCAAACTGTTCCGGCATCGGGTAATGATCTCGTGTCTTTTTACATTAGCGACTTTCAGCTCACCTACGTTCCACCACCCACCGTTCAAACGGATATCCCCTCGATTTATAAAACCTTTGCCGATTTCTTCCCTATCGGTGCAGCCGTCGATCTAACGGATCTTTCCGGACCGCACGCCCAGCTGCTGACCACGCACTTCAACAGCATCACCTCTGGAAACGACATGAAGTGGATTTCAGTAGAGAACGCCAAGGGTACTTACACTTTCGGCAACGCCGATGCTGAGGTTGGCGAGGCGGTGTGCAGTAAGATGCGGGTACGCGGACAGAACCTGGTATGGTCAACTGGTGCGCAGACCCCCGCCTACGCCGCGGGTGACGGAACAAGCTCGGCCGCCAACCAGGCCGTCGTTACCGCCAATATCCGGGAACACATCCAGAGCGAGGTGCAGCACTTTGGCACCGAAGTCTACGCCTGGGACGTGGTCAACGAACCGCTTGATCCAACCCAATCCGACTGCCTCGAACACGGACCGTTCTACCAGGTGCTCGGCCCGAGCTATATCGATATCGCCTTCAAGGCAGCCAAGCAGTATGCCCCTCCGGGCACCAAGCTCTTTCTCAATGATTACAGCACCACTGATTCCACCAGGTTGGCCTGCCTTGTGCGCGTAGTACGCCAGCTTCGCGAGCGGGGGGTTCCAATCGACGGCATCGGGCACGAAATGCACAATCAGATCAACTATCCCTCCACTGAAGCAATGGCGCAGGCCATCGAAACGGTGCACTACAACTTCCCGGACATCGACCAGCAGATCACCGAGCTCGATATGAGCGTCTACAATGCCGGTGATACCACATCAAACTACGGCAATAACATCCCGCCATCCGTTCTCGCCGGGCAGGGTTGGCTCTACAAAAAGTACTTTGACCTGTTCCGGCGGGAAAAGAACAAAATCAGCGCTGTCACCTTCTGGGGCATGGCGGATGACGATACTTGGCTGGACAGCTTCCCGGTCGCGCGCACAGACTATCCGCTGCCCTTTGATATGGGACTGCAAGCAAAGCCTGCGTACTGGGGAGTCGTTGATCCCACGCAGTTGCCAGGTTATGGGATGACATTCTCGGCATCCACTGCCGGGGGAAGTGGCACGCGCACGGTGACTATGACTGCTACGAACGGCAATGTCGGGCCGGCCTACTCAACCCAGATCAGTGGCTTTACCCTTACCCAAATCTCAGGCCCGTCATGCACACCGCAGATTACACCCCAGGGCAGCTATCCAATCGTCCTCGGCGACATCGCGCCGGGTGCCTCTGCGAGCGCAACATTCACCATCAACTTAACTGGCTGCAATCGCTTCGCCCGCTTTATTTTGAGCGTGCCCTGGAGTTCGGCCACGTACGATACCGGCAAATTCGTAACAACTATGGATTTTTGAAAGAGGCAACCCGGGACCCCTGAGAGTCTGGCTGGAAGTTGACATATTACCCTGAAAAACAGCTTGACTCGCACTAGCGTGAGCGTAGACTTGTATTACCACCTATGACCCGGTTCAGGGTCCGACGGACTGGGCATCTGGGAATCTCCACCGCTCCCAGGTGTCCGGTCTGTTTTTGCATTCACGCAAAACTCTCGGTAACGCCCAAGCAGTGATGCTGGACCCGCCACCGTCATCCGCACAGAGTTATCGGAAAATGCGCGCTCACGCGTGAGAGCGCCCGCGCCCAGCGCTGCCAGAATATCGCCTCGCGCCTGAGGAACATCAAATGTCTGTTCGATAACCGGATCGGCAGTTAAGGAAGCATCCACGCGTGCCAGAAGTGTGTCCAGCCCCTGCCCGAGCCTGGCCGAAATCGTTATCGCGTCGCTTCCAGCAAGCATTGCCCTCTCTTCGTCTGAGAGCAAGTCGATCTTGTTCAGGACCTCGATACGCGTTTTGCCCAGAACATTAAGCTCACCCAGCACCTTCTCCACTTCGGCCTTCTGCTCCTCGGCTGTAGCACTTGAAGCATCCCGGACATGCAGTAGAATCTCCGCTTTCTGCACTTCTTCCAGCGTAGCGCGGAAAGATGTAACCAGAGTATGCGGCAGGTTACGGATAAACCCGACAGTGTCTGAAAGAAGGATTTTCCTTCGCGATGGCAGCAGGATCGCTTTGAGCTTTGGATCAAGAGTGGCAAACATGCGCGAAGACTCGATGACTCCAGCTTTCGTCAGAGCGTTGAACAACGTGCTCTTGCCTGCGTTGGTGTAACCCACAAGAGCGACTGTGGGCACCGGGACAGCCTCACGCCGTTGCCGCTGTTGTCCTCGAACCCGCCGAACTGCTTCCAGATCCTGCTTGAGCTGCACAATGCGCCGCTGGATTTTGCGCCGGTCCGTTTCTAACTGCGTTTCACCCGGGCCTCTGGTGCCGATGCCGCCGCCAAGCTGGGACATAGCTTTGCCCCGTCCAGCAAGACGCGGCAACATGTATTCCAGTTGAGCCAGTTCTACCTGCAGCTGCCCTTCACGCGTTCGGGCGTGGCGCGCAAAGATGTCGAGAATAAGCTGCGTGCGATCCAAGATGCGGCAGGGCAGCGCCGCCTCCAAGTTCCGTAGCTGCGTTGGCGTCAGGTCGTGGTCGAAGAGAACGACATTGGCATGCGTCGATGCGGCTACACCAGCCAGTTCGTCCACCTTGCCGCTGCCGATCAATGTTGCCGGATCGGCCTTGGGCCTTCGCTGAATGACCTCTCCGGCTATCCGGCCTCCTGCACTTGTAACCAGCTCACGGAATTCGCCGAGAGTGTCTTCAATCTCAGAAACAGACTGCGTCAATGCGGCTGGATACAATTCCGCATCCGCCGAATTTGACGTAAGTCTTCGCGTATCTCGCGCAAGGGTGGCAGACGGCGGCAACGGTGATCTTCGCCCAGTAAACTCCACCGCCACCAGCAGCGCGCGGTCTTCTACGCCTCCCGCGATTGTGCGATGAAGTTCACCCACGAACTCTATTCCGGCCTAAGCGCTCTGCTGCTCAACAGCGGGAGCGCCGGCTCCAGCAACAGATGACTGCGCGGAAGCATGTACTGCCGGACCCTTATGTTCAGTGTGCAGCACAGACCGCGAGCTCACCACGGTTGAGATGGCGTGCTTGAAGATGAGCTGTTCCTGACTGTTGTTCTCGAGAAGAACAGAATACTTGTCAAACGAGCGAATCCGGCCAGTAAGCTTCACTCCACTTACCAGATAGATTGTGATTGGGGTTTTATCTTTCCGGACCGTGTTAAGAAATGTGTCCTGAATATTCTGTGCCGGCTTGTTATCCATGTGCCGATCTCCTGTACCGCGTTCCTGTGGAATTTTTTACTGCTTTAAAACAAAGTTAATGCTAATGCCCGAAAGCAATCTTTATCTAGCTGTCACAATACGAGGTTAGAGAAGATTCAGCAACATTCATAACTTTCTTTGAGTAGCAAAACACAGCCTAAATCTCTATCTCGCAAAAAGACAAGCTACACCTTAGACAAAATTAGATGCGAAAACTGCAATAAAGATGTTTGGGATCGGCTAATAACTTCGCCATTAAATAGTGTTTCGCCATCTCCTTTCGTTACAGACACACCTGACGCCAATCTTGTTCCTGAAGGAAAGAAATTTCTTTTCTAATGAACCGGAAATCAGTGGTGTTTTCGATGGCCTTTAACATGAGTTCCGCGCCGCTTTTCTGTCTTTTTGGCTTTTTGAGTAGCTGGAACAGGTTGGGCGGCAGGCTGTGGTGCGGGAGCAGGAGGCGCCGCACTGGGCGGCTCGATCTTCCTCACAATCGCGCCTTCCAGCCGATAGGTCAGGGTTTCGAGATTTGCGGCATGCGCCGCTCCTGTCGCCGGATCAATAGCAATCGTATCGTCGGTTGCCGTCTTGAAGGAAAACACCGGAACAGAGCCAACCTTGTCGAATGTCTGCATGCTGACCTGCACCGGTAGATACCCCTCCAGGTTCCGTTGTCTGAAAGCAGTTTCGTAGCGATGCTTCTTTAGATTCCAGGTAAAGACGCGCACCTGGTCAAAGTCATACGGCAATCCGTCTTTGTACGGGCTCAGGACCGTCACATACTCCCGGGCCTGCTGGTCAGGAAACTTCGACTCCGGGTCCGTTAGCGCAGCCAGTTGGTACGCTCCTACAATTCGTTGCCCCTCGGCATATCCGGCAATAGAATCGGGCACGTCGATATCGAGACGCCGCGACAGCATCCATCCCACCCTCCCCTGGGAATCGCGCACCAGCCACCAGTCCTCCATGGGAGGCGGCTCAGGTACTGGGGGAGCTGTGCCTTTGCCTCCTGCTTTTGTTTGATCCTTTGCAACCGGCTTCGGCGCAGCAGGCGCGGCCTGCGGAGGAGTGTCCTTGGGAACAGAGGCACGCACCAGCATCTGCAACTTGTCGTTTTCCGGAAGCAGATAAAAGCGGTCGCTCTCGCGTCCGGGTTTTACGTGCAGATAAAGATCGTCGCGCAGCGTCGCCGTCGCTATCACTGGATCATTCACGTGCTGTTTATCAAGGTCGGTGAACTGCTGGTAGGTATCCTGGCTGATGACCCCATGCTCCTCGATCCAGCCAATCTCATTCTTATCGGTTTTAACCTTGAGGAAGCGGCGCGAGTGCTCGATCACTTCCAGCTTCTGCCCATTCGTAACATTGCCAACACGATTGGAAACAGCCGCAATGCGATCGCGCAAAAACGTCTCTTTTGCAACAACGTAAACGTACTCCCTGGGAGGCTTTGGACTGAACCGCCCGCAGCCGGAGAAAGCCACGAGGAACAGAGCAAGCGGCAGGAAACGAAACCACGCAGGAGAAGTCTGGCAAGAATGCATGCGCAAATCAGAGGTAAGACGCATCTGACCGCGTTTCCTCTATTTACTTAGAGGATAGCATTGAAAGTTCATTAGGAAGCCGTGCTAACAGCGGCATACTCTCTTGCGGAGCTATTGCGTGGCAACAATGGCACTGACCAAGGTGGGATCAGTTCCTGTGTTTGCAGTTGCGAATGCGTCCAGCTTTCCTGGAGTTGTTGTATCAATCTGAAAAACTTGTAAATCATGATTGCCTCCAGCGCAGGCGACACCAATATAGGCCGATGTTTTGTCTTCCACCAGATCAACCGGAGCTGATCCGGTCGTATACGGTGAGCCCGTAAGCGCCGTCAGACTGCCATTAACAGCGAGCGCAAAACCGCTGACTGTTCCATCTGTTCGGTTCGTAACATAGACATAACTGCCTCCACCGCTCACAATAACCTGCGAAGGACCAAGGCCAGTCTTAACTGGAGAAGTGGAGAGCTCTGTGAGAGAACCATTGCTGTTAATCGTCAGTATGCGCAGCGAATTAATGCCAGTCTCAGTCACAAAGAGATATTTGCTGCTCGGATCGCTGGCCAATCCGATATCGGCATTGGAAGATGCTTTCGGGCTAAGAAACCCAATCTTGGCAACGTTGCCTGTGGTCGTGTTGAACGACAGGATATCCACGCCGACAGTACCAAGCGAGACATACGCAAAGCTTCCGTTTGGAGTGATGTACAGATGGCTCACACTCCCGGCATCTAGTCCGACCTGAGTGCCCTGCTGGGTCAATACTCCTGTGGTGGCGTTGATTCCAAACACCCAAATCGAAGGAGTGGTATCCACAACCAGAAGCCACTGTCCTGTTGGATCAACCCGCATTGCCTGTGGACTCAAGTTTGTGAGTACTGGTTGACCATCATTCCCCAGAGAGAGCGTGCCAGTGCTGTTGATCACATAGACGTAAATGCCGCCTGAAAGACTGCCCGAATATACGAACGTGTTCTTAGGCGAAATAGCAAGCGAATTTGGAGGCACAGCATCCGAATACGGCGATCCCGACAGAACACTCAGAGCACTGTTTGCGATGGTAAAGCCGGCAATGGAGCTCACGCTGGTCGAAGAGTTTGCAACATACAGATAGTTCCCGCTGCCGGTTGTTCCGCCGCCACCCCCGCTGCTGGTCTCATCAGGGAAAAACTTTCCCCCACACGCGGACAGGAGCAGCAATCCTGCTATGGGCAGAAGATAAAGATATCGAACCGGAAACTTACTTCTCACAGACCTTAATCTCATGGGTCACAAAAGTTTCAATCATACCTGTTCAAGCCAGTACATACGTTGTTTATACCGATGCGTGTCGCAGATATCCTGCACTGAGGGAAGCCGAATAGCGCTGCCCGATATACTGACGTTCATACTATGCGTAAATGTTTCCGTCTTGTCTTGGTGATATCACTGCTTACCCCATTTTGTCGCGTTGTCTCTGCCGAAGAGCCGCATTTCTGCAAAGACTGTGTCCGCGCCGATGAAGCCTTTCTCGCTTCCGATGTCCTTCAAGGCCGCGGCAGCGCCACACGCGACGAGCACATTGCTGCTGCCTATATCGCATCGCTCTTTCAGAGCTTTGGCCTCGAACCAGGCGGAGACACCGGCGATTACATCCAGAAAGCACCGCTGCCAAATCCGCTTCCCGACCGCGTAAAGAAACATCTCTTGCAATATCAGGATGTCCCGCGCACGGAAACCTGGAATGTGGTCGGCATCCTGCGCGGCTCCGACACAAAGACGCAGCAGGACGCGATTCTGCTCACCGCTCATCTTGATCATCTGGGCATTGGACCCGCGGTCAATGGCGATTCTATCTATAACGGGGCTGATGACGATGCCTCCGGAACGACTGCGGTGATTGAACTGGCGCGCTCCCTGAACCAGGGCAAACGACCGAAACGACCATTCTTTTTGTTCTCTTTGGCTCAGAAGAACTCGGCGGTTTTGGCAATCGCTACTTCCTCGAACACCCGCCAGTGCCTCTCGATCGCATCGTCGCCAATCTTGAATTTGAAATGATTGGCCGGCCCGATCCCGCAGTGCCCGCGGGAAACTTCTGGCTCATCGGATTCGAGCGCAGCACTCTAGGGCCAGAACTGGCGAAACATGGCGCACATATCGTCGGAGATCCTCATCCCGATCAAAAATTCTTCCAGCGCTCAGATAATTACGCTCTCGCGAAACGCGGCATCATCGCGCAGACTGTTTCCAGTTTCAACCTGCACCAGGACTACCACCACCCCAGCGATGAAATCAGCAAACTCGATTTTCCTTATATGACGACTGTGATTTCCTCCATGATCAAACCTGTTCTGTGGCTGGCAAATACGGACTGGAAACCATCATGGAATCCGAATGGAAAGCCCTAAGAAACCGCAAAAACAAAGCCCATCTTCAAAAAGAAGATGGGCGGGAGGAAGCTGGAGATCCTAAATCCAGCGAAAGCCTAGTGAACTTCCAGAGTCCCGTGCAGCGGCGTTTCCGCTGACGACGACCCAGCAGCTACCTTGTACTCGCCCGGAAGAAGCTGCCAGCCGTTTTTCTGCTCGTCGAAGATGGAAAGAATCAACGGATCGATGGTTACCGTCACTGTCTTCGACTCGCCGGGTTCCAGAGATACTCTTTGCCAGCCCACAAGCCGCTTGTACTGCTCGCCTGCGGCTTCAGGAAGTGTGGCATAGACCTGCGCAATCTCTGTCCCAGCGCGCTTGCCTGTATTCTTCACCGTGAAGGTTACAGCCTTCTGTGCGCTGTCTGTCTTCAGGCCAGAATAAGAATACGTTGTGTAGGACAGGCCATATCCGAATGGAAAGAGTGGCTGCTTGTTTTCAGCCTCGTACCACTTGTAGCCGACCTTTGCGCCCTCGTCATAAGTAACGCTGTACTTCGACTGCATATGAGCCGGGCCATTCACTGCGCCTGTTCCCTGCCCCTCATCTTCTTTTGAGAGTGTCGGAATCGAAGGATGTGGCAGGTCCTGCTCGCTTTTCGGGAAGGAGATGGCGAGTTTCGCAGTCGGATTCACTTCGCCCAGAAGAACATTCGCCAAAGCACGATGTCCACTGCTCCCTGCAAACCAGGCGTCTACAACGCCATCAACTTTATCAAGCCACGGCATCGTGACGGCAGTGCCCGTCTCGAGCACGACAATCGTGTGCGGATTCGCCGCCGCCACGCGCTCAATCAGCGCGTCCTGATTGTCCGGAAGCGAAAGATTGGGAACATCCATGCCTTCCGAAAGCCATTGATAGGCAAAGACAATCGCAACGTCAGAGTTCTTCGCCAAGGCCGCAGCCGAATCCAGGTCCTCGCCCGAGTTGTATTCAACCTTTGCGTTCGGCAACTTTGCTTTGAGCGCCTTCAGCGGCGACGTGGGAAACCAGATATGATCCTGCCAGTGCGTCGCGCCCTGGCCCGGAGGCATGATCGCATTTCCACCCGGTGGATCAACCTGTGCCGAACCGCCGCCCGAGATCATGCCCACATCCGCGTGTCCGCCAATCAAAGCTACACTGCGGAGCTTTGCCGGGTTGAGCGGCAGGATTGCCTTGTCATTCTTGAGTAGAACAATGCTCTGCTCTTCGATATGCTGAGCAGTCTCAAGACCACCTTCAACATCCACCACGCCCTTTTGCACCGGATCATCGACGATCCCCGAAGCAAACTCCGCCCGTAGCACGCGGCGCGCGTGGTCGTCGATTTCAGACATAGGCACGCGTCCGGCTTCGACAGCCTCTTTCAGCTTGGGGCCGAAGAAATCAGCCATCGGCTGCTCGTTGTCAAGGCCCGCAGCCGAAGCTTTCTCCGTGCTGTGCGTGCCTCCCCAGTCTGAGAGTACGAACCCCTTGAAGTTCCAGTCATGCTTGAGAACATCGTTCAGCAGATAGTTGTTTTCGCAGGCATACACGCCATTCACGCGGTTGTAGGAGCACATCACCGCAGCAGAATCAGAAATATTGAGCCCGATCTTGAATGCCAGCAGGTCGCCTTCCTCCATGGCCTTCTTTGAAATTCTTGCATCGACGATGTTCCGACCTGTCTCCTGATCGTTCATGGCGTAATGCTTGATATCGCCGATGACATGCTGCGCCTGCTCGCACTTCATCAGGTTGCCGACCATCGTTCCAGCCAGCAGCGGGTCTTCGCCCATGTATTCAAAGGTTCGCCCGTTGCGCGGCTCCCGGGCCAGGTCTACGCCTCCGCCAAGAGTCATGTTGAAGCCCTGTGCCCGCAGCTCGCGCCCGATGAGAGCGCCATACTCACATGCTGCCTGCGGATCCCAACTTGACGCGGCCCCAAGGTTCGACGGCAGAGCGGTCGAGTAGCGCCCATTTTCACCGCTCGAGCGCACGCCATACGCTGCATCTGAAATATAAATCGGTGAAATGCCGAGACGTGGCACCCCGACGACGTATCCTGCGCCGCCGTTCGCAAGATGCGTCAGGGGCATCTGCCAGTTTGAAGTGTGCGGCATGCCGTTACCGTGCAGCAGGTCAATCTTTTCATCCAGTGTTAACTGTTTCAGCACAAGGTCAGCCCGCTCGTCGGGCGAGAGGCTTTTGTTCATCCAGGGTCTGTCAGCCTGGGCCAGCACAACCAATGGCATAACTGCCGCAGCCGCAAACGGCAGGCATTTACCCAACATACGAATTAGCATGTGTCTTCCTTAGAAGGAGATTCCGAAGCGATGCTACCGGGAACAAAATACAGTCGTCAAGCTTAAACGTTTTAGTTGATAGAAATATCGCATTAGGTGCAGGATTACCCAAAAGACAATCGTTTGCTCAAGATACGGCTATTTTTCCAGTTAATATGACCGCATCTAACTCAAAAGAAAAGTCTTGCTGGATATTAAAAGATTCGCGCACTTCGATAGGAGCAGCATTCCACAACGAACGGATCGCTGCCGTCCGCTCTTCCGGGGTCCCAATGCGCTTGATCCACGAAGCAAACTCAATCGGAACGCGCCACCTCCGCTCCACAGACGCCTCGAAATCAGCATTCTCCAAAAGCGCAAGCCACTCCTGTTCTGTGTAGTCACGAACATGCGAGGGATCACGCAGCACCTCTACTGCCTGCAGATAGGTGTCGAACAAGGGCTCGTGTCCACCAGCAATGTCGATAAAACAGACGCGTCCGCCGGTCTTCAGCACGCGCCTCACTTCCTTAAGCGCGTGGGTTATATTCCGCCAGTGATGCGCACTGTATCTGCTCACCACCCAATCGAATGATGTATTGGCAAATGGCAGAGCCTCCGCTGAGCCGCGCTGCGTCTGGAGATTGCCAAAACCACGTCGCGCAGCTTCCGCCTTTACTACTTCCAGCATTTCGTCCGTCAGATCATAAGCAACAACTTCCGCAGCAAAGGGAGCAACAGCGAAGCTAGTATGCCCCGCGCCACAGCCAAGATCAAGCACGCGCGCCCGCGGAGTTGCTGCAATAAGCTGGCCGAGGGACTCAAGTTCGGCCCCTTGCGCATGAACGGAGCTCTCCAGATACGCAGCCGCAGCTGGACCAAAGGATTGTGAAATCGTATCGCTATGTCTCATATATTCCAGCTTAAGGAATGAATGGAAGCCGGTAAACTCCTCATGCAGGTAGCCAGCACTATTCAGGCTTCGCTACCATTTCTGCTAATCCGAAAAGGGCGTTTGAGGGAGAGATGATGCAGGACCTTCGCTATGCATTTCGCCAATTGCGCAAGAATCCCGGTTTCACACTTACCGCAGTCCTTACCCTCGCTCTCGGCATAGGAGCGGCCACTGCCGTCTTCAGCGTGGCCTATGGCGTCCTTATTGATCCATTTCCATATAAAGATGTCCACTCGCTGGCAACGCCCAAGCTCTGCTCTTCTCAATGGCCAGAGTGCCACTGGAATATCTATTCCCCCGATCAATTCAACGAAATTGCCACTAAGACCGACATTTTCAGCGGCGCAATTGCTTCCACCATCAGCAATGTCATCCTTACCGGAGGCACAGAGCCACAGAGGCTGCGCGGCAATTACATCACGCCCAATACTTTCACTGTCCTCGGTGCGCAGCCTCTGTTGGGCCGCGCCTCAACCGACAGCGACGTGCAGCCTGGCCATGAAGAGGTAGCCCTGCTCAGTTACCGCTACTGGCAGGCACACTTTGGGGGAAGTCCTTCAGTATTAGGCCGTGTGCTCACATTCAATGGCAGACCACGCACAGTTATCGGAGTTATGCCTCCGCGTTTCCTCTGGCGCGGCGGCGATGTCTATTTACCTATCCTGATGACCAACGACAAGGCGATTCAGGGACAGCATTCTTTCGCGTTTGTGGGGCGCTTAAAACCTGGCGTGACGGAAGCGCAGGCATCCGCTGAACTTCAGCCTGTTTTTCAGGACATTGCCCGTCGAGTCCCGCGCGCGTTTCCCACAGATCTGCGCGTCGGCATCATGCCCTTTGATCAGATGTTCCAGTCAGGCTTGGCAAACACGCTTTATCTGCTGCTTGGATCGGTATTTATTCTGCTTCTCATTGCCTGTGTTAACGTGTCCAGTCTATTGCTTGCTCGTGCTGTCAACCGTGAACATGAATTTGTAATTCGCGCCGCTGTGGGAGCATCGCGCCTGCGCCTCGTTCGCTATGCGCTAACGGAATCGCTGCTGCTCGCGATCATCGCCATGCCTGTGGCTCTGGCCTTCGCCTATGCAGGACTTCATGCAACACTGCGTATCGTTCCTGCTGAAACAATTCCCGACGAAGCAGTTGTCACTCTGAACATTCCTGTGCTGCTCGTCTCCGTTGGCATAGCGCTGCTCACGGTACTCATCTTCGGACTATCGCCAGCGTGGCACAGCGCAAATCCGCGCCTCGCGGCAGCCCTCGGCAGCATTCGAGCATCTGGCAGTCGCGCACAACGCCGCCTACTGAACGGGTTTGTCGTGACTGAAATTGCATTGTCGCTCGCACTTCTCATGCTTGCCGGTCTGATGGTTCGCGACCTTATAGCAATAGAGGCTGCGCCTGTCCCCTTTTCGCCTGACCATACGCTCATGATGCGTATTCCTCTCGCGGATGAGCGCTATCCAACCTCCGAGAGCAAGGCGCGCTTTTACCGCGAGCTACTCGATCATGTTCGCGCTCTTCCGGGTGTTGCAAACGCAACGATCGATGATTCTTTCCCTTTTATGGAAATGCATGGCGACTATGTACAAATTGCCGGCCAGCCCGCCGACAAGCAGCCCTCAATCATTCATCTCACCGATCCTGCATTCTTTCAGATGTCCGGCCGTAAAGTATTGCAGGGCCATCTTCTTGACTCCCGCGAGGTTGCCGAACAATCGCATGAAATCGTAGTAACGCAGAATTTCACGAAGCGTTATTTCAACGGGGAGAACGCGCTCGGCCGAATTGTGCACATGACAGAATGGAGAATCGACCCAAGAAATACGATGCAGGACGACGCCTTCACAGTCGTAGGCGTGATCAACGATTTGCCTATGTTTGCAGGCTTCCGTGAAGATTATCCGCAAGTCTTTTTCCCGTATACAGTGACGCCTTTTGCAGACAGTCTGATCGTTTCAACAAATCTGCCTGCGGACGGCCTTCTCAACCCGGTGCGCCAAACTATTTACTCCATCGATAAAGATCAGCCTATTGTCGCGTCCATGACCATGCGACAAATGCTCGACATGTACGGCTATGCTGGCCCGCGCTTTGCCCTGGCGCTCTTCGGAACATTTGCCGCCGCAGCGCTTCTTCTCTCGTTAATCGGCATCTATGGAGTGCTCTCGTTCGTCACATCGCAGCGCACGCAGGAAATCGGTATTCGTATGGCATTGGGAGCCGACCGCGCAAATGTTATGTGGATGGTGCTCCGCCAGGCTTGCGTTCTGGCTCTGATCGGCATCGCAGTAGGGTTGCCGCTCGCTTTCTTCGCCGGCCGCTTCGCGAAAAACGAGCTGATACACACTTCACAGCACGATCCGGTTGCGATCCTGGCAGCTATCTGCATCTTGCCTCTTCTGGCTCTAGCAGGAACGTGGCTGCCCGCGCGGCGCGCAGCAAGGATCGATCCTGCAAAAGCTCTGCGCGCCGAATAAGCTCGCGGTTCTATCTAAAATCCGAAGCTGATTTCGCAACTCGTATTTACAATCTTCCAGAACATGGAGGAATCCATAAAATGCAAAAGAACGCCTGCACGAATCCTCTCCTGCTGATCATTGCCATTGCCTTAGCGGTCATCGCGATCAGACCATATGTCACGCCGCAAGCTGTGAACGCGCAATCCACCTCTGTCTATCCCCTCTATTTTGAGCCGGGCACACAGATGCTGCGGGCCCCGGACGGCAGCAAGCAGGTATACGGACGAGTGGTTGTCGATATGCGGACAGGAAAGGTCTGGGGATTTCCCACCTATACTCCAGACACATATCCGGTGAACCCGACAGACCCCAAACCGCAAGTCTCCCACCCTTTCGCGCTTGGCAGATTCGCGTTTGAAGACACAGCACAATGAAAGCTTTCGTATCGATTCTCAGCCTCTTCCTGCTCCAGGGCATCACCTGCGCACAAGTTCCAAAATCCGGCCCGTGGGAAATGCAGAACAGCGGAACCACGGCCAGTCTGCGCGGCATTCATGCCGTAGGCGGCGGGGTTGCCTGGGCCAGCGGAACCAACGGCACAGTCCTGCGCACCGAAGACGGCGGCTACATGTGGCAAAGCTGTGCCATGCCTCCAGGAGCGGAGAAGCTCGACTTTCGCGGTATCTGGGCCTGGGACGAGAACACAGCCACCGTCATGTCCAGCGGTCCCGGCGACCAATCACGCCTGTACAAAACGACTGACGGGTGTTCGCATTGGACGCTGCTTTACACCAATCCGGATAAGGATGGATTCTGGGATGCGATTGCGTTCTCTGATAACCGCCATGGAATCCTATTGGGCGATCCGACTCGAGTGCAAGATTCAAATATGCGGAATGGCTTGGCCCTTACAATCTTGAAAACGCTGGATGGAGGAACGAGCTGGTTTAGAGATCCTGCAACAGAAGGTAGCATTTACGTCGCAGATGGCACTGGAGCCTTTGCTGCCAGCAATTCTTCGATCGCCATTTTCGGAGACCGAGTATGGTTTGGCACTGGAGGGAAAAGCGGCCCCCATGTGTACAGAGCTGAATTCTCCGGCCCAATTCAGCAACTTAAAGTTATATGTGATTGCCCGGAACCGCTGCCGGGCACGAAGCCGGAATTTAACCGTTATGTCTCCATTCCTCTGGCCGGTGGCGTTGACTCCGCAGGCATCTTCTCCCTCGCTTTCAGCGACGCCCAACACGGCATGGCCGTAGGAGGCGACTACACCAAGCCCAATGAATCTTTTGGAACGGCGGCATGGACCGCCGATGGAGGCCAGCACTGGACAGCAGCCGCGAAACCACCGCACGGCTATCGTTCTGCTGTGGCCTGGGATGCTGAGGCAAAAGCCTGGATCACCGCCGGAATCAACGGCTCTGATATCAGCTACGATGACGGAAAAACATGGCAGCCGCTCGACGACGGCAATTGGAACGCTCTCAGTCTGCCCTGGGTGGTCGGCCCTAAAGGGAGAATCGCCAAATTAGGTGCCCTTCCGTCACAAAAATGAGCGAAAAGATCTCCTTCAGCGTCTTTCCCTTAGACCCTTCTAAGGCAGTCCATACGGTTCTGCGGCTGGGTCCAGAACCGCAGGTTGGGCCTGCAAACTGGTATCGTGGAAGATAATGGCAGAGTTTGTCGTCAAGCTGGCCGATGAGCGCGGGCGCATGCTCGAGCAGGTGCAGTCCGCTGCCTCCGCCGAGGAGTTGCGTCAGCGTTTCTCCCAGGCCGGATACTACGTCTATTCGGTCAAGCCCCGGGGTCTTACGGGAGCGCGCAAAAAAGCCAAGCTCGAAGCGTTTATCATCTTTAACCAGCAATTCCTGACCCTCATCCGCGCAGGATTGCCCATTCTCAGCTCGCTCGAAATGCTGGCGAAGAACCAGAAAAACCCCAACTTCGCCGCGCAATTGCAGAATGTGGCTGCACGCGTGCGCACTGGCGAATCGATCTCGTCAGCCTTTGAAGCCCAGGGCGGGTTTCCGCTGATTTACACCACCACCCTGCTCGCCGGAGAGCGCAGCGGCAACCTCGAAGAGGTCCTGGGGCGCTATCTGTCTTTCCAGCGCGTGTCTCTGACATTCAGGAAAAAGCTGCAGGCGTCTCTAATCTATCCAGCGTTGCTTATTACGCTGGTCTTTGGACTCTTCATCTTCCTCATTACCTTCGTGGTCCCGCGTTTTGCGCAGCTCTACGACCAGATCGGCACCAAGCTACCCCCACTCACGCTCTACCTGCTGGCCCTCGGCAATGGAGCACAAAAGTATCTCATCTACATCCTGCCCGGACTTGCGCTGATCGGCTATCTGCTCTTTCGCTGGAGCCGCACCGAATCCGGAGCCGACCGTCTCGATGGCGTACGCATCAAGCTCCCCATTTTCGGCAAGATATGGCTCAAATACCAGGTAGCCCTCTTTTCTCGCACGCTTTCGACTCTGTTGACCGGCGGCCTGCCATTAGTGCCGTCGCTTGAAACCGCAGCGAAGTCCATCGCAAGCAAACGCATCGCAAAGGCAGTTTTCGCCTCGGTCACCAGCGTGCGCGAAGGCAAGAGCCTTGCGCACAGCCTTCAAAGGACTAAAGTCTTCCCTGAGCTCTCGACCGAGATGATTGAAGTCGGCGAATCGACCGGAGCGTTACCGCAGATGCTCAATTCCGTTGCTGAATTTTTCGAAGAAGACGTGCAGACTGCGCTGACGGCTTCGCTCTCGCTCATTGAGCCGGCCATTCTGATCGTAATGGGCGTTGTCGTTGTTATTATTCTCATCGCACTTTACCTGCCCATTATTTCGCTCAGTCAGGCAGGCGGGCTCTCGCATTAGGCGGCAAAGGATTCACTATGGCACAGGCACCAGCATTCATTCCTATTGAGCAAGACGAGATAACGCGCGCGCAGGCGCTTGCCGCGCGCTATCGCTGCGAATTCGTCGATCTTAAAAATTTCCGCATCCAGCACGATCTTTTCCGCACTGTGCCCGTGGACATGATGTTCCGCTACAACTTCGTGCCGCTGGAGCAGCTTGAGGACCGTCTCGTGATTGCCGTCAGCGACCCCAGCCGCCTGATGGTGCTCGATGAAATTTCAAGCCTGCTGGGCCAACGCATCATCAGCCGTGTTGCTACGCTTTCGCAGATCACCGATCTGCTCAAAAAGACCGAGCAGTCGCAGCGCGTCCTCGATGAGGCATCTGAGGGGCTCACATTCGATGTTCTCTCCAGCGAAGACAACCAGGACGAGAATCTCTCCATCGAGAAGCTGACTTCCGAAGAAGACATCAGCCCGATCATCCGTCTCGTCGATACGACGATCTTTACCGCGCTCGAACGCCGCGCCTCCGATATTCACATTGAAACCTACGACGACGGGGTCATCGTAAAATACCGCATCGACGGCGTGCTCCAGCAGGCGATGGCCCCTATTGCGCGCGAGCACCACTCCACCATCCTCTCGCGCGTTAAGGTTATGAGCGAACTCGATATTGCCGAGCGTCGCGTACCGCAGGACGGACGTTTCCGCGTACGCTACAAAGGCCGCCTCATCGACTTCCGCGTCTCCGTCATGCCGACAGTACACGGCGAAAATGCAGTGCTTCGCGTGCTTGACAAAGAGTCGATGAGCGAAAAGTTTAAGAAGCTCTCGCTCGACGTCGTTGGCTTCGCCGAGGAAGACATCCGCCGTTTCCGCCGCTATATTAAGGAGCCATACGGCATGGTGCTCGTTACGGGGCCAACCGGCTCTGGCAAAACCACGACACTCTATGCCGCGCTGAACGAGATCAAGAGCGAAGAAGACAAGATCATCACCATTGAAGACCCGGTCGAATACCAGATTCGCGGCGTCACGCAGATTCCCGTCAACGAAAAGAAAGGCCTTACCTTTGCGCGAGGACTGCGCTCCATCCTGCGCCATGACCCCGACAAGATACTCGTCGGCGAAATCCGCGATCAGGAAACAGCGCAAATCGCCATCAACTCCGCGCTAACAGGTCACCTCGTCTTCACCACTGTCCACGCAAACAACGTCTTTGACGTGCTGGGGCGCTTCCTCAACATGGGCGTAGAGCCCTACAACTTTATCTCCGCCCTTAACTGCATCCTCGCGCAGCGTCTTGTGCGCACCATCTGCGAATACTGCGTGAGCTCTGTGCGTTATGACGATGAAACGCTCGCAAACAGCGGGCTCGATCCCCTCGAATGGCGCGACTTCGACTTTCGCGAAGGCGCGGGCTGCATCGAATGCGGCGGCACCGGCTATCGGGGAAGAACAGCCATTCACGAGCTGCTCGATCTGACTGATCCCATTCGCGAAATAATTCTCGACAAGAAGCCGAGCTCGGAAGTGCGCAAACTTGCCGCAAAAGAAGGGATGCAGTTCCTGCGCGAATCGGCGCTCGACCGTGTCCACCGCGGCATCACCACGCTGAAGGAAATCAACAAGGTTACATTTATTGAGGCGACACGCTGATGGCATTCTCATTCCTCATGCCGGATACAAACCGCCGTCCACAGCTGGCCTGCGAGCTTTCACCCGGCGGTGCAGTTGCGGCTCGCCTGACAGACGCAGGCCAGTCCGTCGCTGCTTTCGCACCTCTTTTTGAAGGCGCGCTGGTTCCCGGCTTGAAAACGCCGAACATCATCGACAAAGCCGCTGTCGTGGCGGGGCTGAAACGCGCAATTGATGCTATCGAATCGCGCGAGAAACAGCTCACCATGGTGGTTCCTGATGCCGCAGCCCGTGTGCTTATGCTCGATTTCGACACACTCCCGGCAAAACACTCCGAAGCAATCCCGGTAGTTCGCTTCCGCCTGCGCAAACTTGTTCCATTTGAGGTTGATGACGCCGCGATAAGCTATCAGGTCATGCACCAGACCGCGGAAGAAGCGCAGGTCCTCGTCACTGCCATGCCGCGTGCCGTTCTCGCCGAATATGAAGAAGCAGTGCGTCTCGCAGGATACGAGCCCGGAGCCGTCCTGCCAAGCACGCTGGCTTCGATTGCCGCGCTCAAGCAGCAGGAACCGGCATTAGTGGTCAACCGCAACGGCAATACTGTCACTACAGCCATTACACGCGGCGATGTGCTGCTGCTGCATCGCAGCCTCGATCTGCCTGCCGATGAAGCATCTTGCGAAGCCGATCTGCGGCAGGCCGTCTCTGTGTCGCTGGCATACTTTGAAGACACGCTCGCGTCCATACCAGAGTCGATCTTCTATTCAGGACCATGTGGAGCCGAAGATCTCTCGCGTGTTTTGGAACAGGAACAGTTCCGAGTACGCGATCTTGTTTCCGCAGCAATCACCGGAACAGCAACCAATGTCCCCAAAGGCCTGATGGCCGGAGTTTCAGGAGCGCTGGCAAGCTAAATGCGCGTAACTATAAATATCGCTTCACGTCCCTACGTCGAGCTGCGCCCTATCTACGCGCGGCTGCGGCTGTGGATGCTCATACTTTTTCTGCTCGCTATCCCGTTCGGATGGCTGCTGCATATCGAGCAGCAGCGCGCCTCCGCGGCAACAGCGCATGTGCGCGCCATGCAGGCGCGTGTCGAGCAGATGCAGCGCCAACAACAAAGCTCTCAGGCATTGATGCGCCAGCCGCAAAACGCCGCCGTGCTGGAACAGTCGGATTTTCTGAATAATCTTTTCCGGCGCAAGGCTTTTTCCTGGACGGCGACCATGACAGATCTTGAAACCGTTCTGCCTGCCGGAGTACAGGTGCAAAGCATCGATCCTCAGATGTCGCCCGATGGCCATGTCACCATTCGCATGCGCGTCAGCGGACCGCGTGAACGCGCTCTTGAAGTCGTGAAAAACCTCGAGCGCTCAAAGCATTTTGCTTCGCCACGGCTTTCCAACGAGGCGCTTGCCACATCCAGTTCAGGCAATCAACAGGCGATGCCTGTCAGCGCGTCAAGCGACGTAAACTTCGATATCCTCGCGGACTACCGCCCCTTGCCGGGTGACGAAAAAACTGCTCCCAAACCGGACCATGCACAGAAGGGAGCAGCTCAATGAACGTGCGCAAGATTTTTACATTGCTGAATCTGCATATCGCAGGCGTAGTCGTGTTGCTGGCGCTGAATCTCTTCCTGCTCACGCGACTCGCTCTCGCGTGGCATGCCGTGGGATCCGATCGGTCCGCTGAATATGATGCGCAACACATGACCTACATGCAGTTGCAGTCGCAGATGTTGCATCTTCAAGGACTGCCTCAAAAGGTCGATCAGGCGCGTACCGACGCGAACACCTTCTTCGATAAGCGCATCTCCCCCAATTACTCCACCATGGCAAGTGAACTTGGCGCGTTAGCTGTAAAAAATAACGTCCGCCTCACGCGTGCACAATATACTCAAGCTCCTACGATCAACGGACTTACAGAGGTCCGCATTGATGCCAGCCTGAGCGGCGAATACACCGATTTGATGCGCTTCATCAATGGTATTGAGCGCGACAAGGACCACGTCTTCTTCACCATCAATGCGCTGGCGTTTAACGGGCAGCAGGGCGGCATGGTCAATGTCAGGTTGCACATAACAACATATTTGCGCTCCAGCAGCGATCTCCCCTCATCCACAAATGAACAGGGACAGGCAAGCACGCAGGCTGCCGCCCTCCAGCCTGAGGAGGTGCGTTGATGGCCTTGAAGGTTGGCACAGAAGACAGAAAGAAAGTCATCATTGCCGGAGCACTCGGCCTGGTCGTAGTGTTTCTCCTCGCCCGCTTTCTCATGGACTTTTTCAGCGGAGCGCCGGCTCCATCTGCTGTACCTGCACAGG
>DATAQW010000421.1:0-6712 GCA_036264445.1 Pseudacidobacterium sp. | reverse complement strand
CCGGATTGAGGGCAAACAGATACGTCCCGCGGAGGAGTACCATCGTTCTTCCCGTCTTCACGCTCGGATTAAGCATCGTATGCCAGTCCGCCTTCGCCCGATCAAAAAACTCCGCCCGCTGGACAGCATCCGTGAACTGCGTAGCATCATCGCTGCTCGAGTATGTGAAGTTCTGAAAAAGTGGTGAATCGAGAGTTGGCTGGACAAACTGTGCCGGGCTGGAGATCAGTGGCTGACCGTTTACAAATCTCGGCGACCCGTCAGCGTTACGCAGGTCCAGCGTGACTGGGACGATTGGAGCATTGAAGGTTGTAGTGCCGTGATGCTGGGGAGCGGTTCCAACCATGTTGTAGTACCAGATGATTTGCGCATTGCCGTTTTGATCGACACCCTGTGCCTGGAAATGATTGTTAAAGTTCACAAGGGAGTCGATATCAGGAATGCCGTTCGTGTGGCCCTGGCCGTTGCGGTGGCCACGAGGTGCCATTTGAACGGATTTGTGAGAAGCGTGCGATAGGAAATTGATGGGTAACTGATCGTCGTCTTGCTGTGCATGGCAAGCGAATGCAATCGTGAATACAGACAGCACAACCACCGAAAACTGCTTCTGTACATGTTTCATGGGTTCTCCTTCGATAGCGCCTTACGAGTCGCTGAGCCCCCGTCTCACGCTGGCTATATCCAGGGAACAAGACCAGCGGGGAGATAGGGGACATCCAAGACTGGCGTGGAGACTACAGCATGTCGAATCGCAAAAGCAAGACTTTTGAAAAACTGCGAAAACTCACAAACACCAAGCAGGCCAGTCCAAGGGACCCGGACCCACAACGCCGTGTTCGGCGATATACGATGTAGCGGCGACATTTCTATTTGGCAACAATTTGAGCTGAAGTCATGCAATCAAATCCATACTGGCGTGAATCGATCCTTGTTGTGTCAATGTTGATCTGCTGCCAAAGATGAAATGGGCAAGCTTGTGAGATAGCGAATCAGGTCCACTTCGCGCTGCCGGTAGGGTGTTCCGTCATTATAAAAAACATCATGGAACCAGACAGTCGGCTGAATGAGCACATACGGACGTTGCCAGGAATCCCAGGGAAGGTAGGTCTGCGTTTTTCCGGCAACGAGCCCCCAGTTAATCGCAGCAACATGGTATTTCTTCGCGATAGGAAGAATTGTGTCGAAGGTGCTGCCTGCCCCACGCGCCATGTACTCCGTGCAAATGAGCGGACGATGAAACTTCCTTAACCACTGGATGCGTTGCTCAAAATCTTCAGGCCAGCCGTAATTGTGAAATGAGATGACATCCGATTCTTCTATCTGAAGATGGGTAATAGCATCCATTTTGTCGAGGGATGACCAGTCTCCAGTCCATACTCCACTGGTTAATGGCTGAACAGGATGTGCGCTGCGCGCCCAGTCAAATACTTGTGGCAGCAGCGTCTGTACAAGCCGCGCTTTGTTAGCGGGGTCATCTTTGCCGTACGAACTGTTGTTGCTATTGCTCGGTTCATTCCACACATCCCAGGCTAGAATCCTCTCATCATTAGCAAAGGCGCCAATCACTCCCTGAACGTAGGCCTTCAGGCGAGGATATTGCGAGGGATCTTCGAGGGCTTTCTGGCCCGGGCTCTGCACCCAGCCCGAATTATGCACTCCAGGAATCGGAGGACGTTGTGGGCCAAGCTGAGGATTCGGGTCCCAGCAGGAATCGAAAAGCACAAGGATAGGCTTGATGTGATGCTTGTCAGCAATCGTTAGAAATGTATCAATTCTTTGCCGGAAACCTGCGGAGTCTTGCTGCCAAAGCAGATCGTGCAAGAAGACCCGCATGGTGTTCATGCCGATTTTTTCTGCCCATCCTAATTCCTTATCGATTTCCTGTGGATCAAAAGTGTTTGCCTGCCACATTTCCAGCTGATTGATTGCATCGGCAGGGATAAAGTTGCTGCCTACAAACCATGGCTGCTGCGCATACCATGTGTTGGCCTTCAATTCTGACCATTGCTGCGCGTGGAGTTGGGGATTTGCTGCGAATAACAACCAGGTAGCACCTGCAAAAAGTAACTCCAAGCGACGCGCCAAGGGCATAACCTCCAAAAAGTAAGCTCAATCATAGTTGGAAGCGCTTACATCGTCTACAACAAAAGCACTTCGGCTTCGATATTGCTCAAGCTTTATCAGTTGCGGTGAAAGACGAGAGAGGTCACACTTTCGTGAGGGAAAACATGCCTGAGAGCGTTGTCTGTTCGGTGCTCTTGTGACGATACAGGAATCACCCGTTCTGGATCATCCTCGTCGTTCACATCATCGATGCTGGCGCCGCGCAGCGTCTGGAGGGTAACCTCTTTTGCTGCGGTGAACCCTGAAATTCGGATGTTTGCTGGAATATCTGTATCAAGACTGCGATTCAAACAAAACAGCGTGAGCGTATCACCCTTGTCATTGAGTGCCGCAACAACGTCAAGATAGGGCACATTGGCAATATCAGGAATCCGGCTTACGCCATGCTGCACAGTATAGTTGCCGGACTGCGTCTCTACGCTGACAGGACGTAAAGCATGTGCCGTTGAATACATCCTGAAAACGTAATAACCGGGAGCAGCATATACCTGGCTGCGCTTTTTCCAGATTCCCGCAAACTCTATGATTCCGGTCATATTTGAGATCGGTACGATGGAACTGTTTCGCATTAGCATGTTGAAAAAGCCTGCCGTATTGATCGCGCCCCCCATATTGGTGAAGTTTGGCGTGCCCGGACGATGCCCGATAAATAGCCATTCGGTAAAGGCGATGTGGGCCTTGTTCGCAAACGCAGGAGTCTCGTTGATCTGCTGTTGCATCAATTTCAGTTTTTCTTCAAGGCCAATGGGTAAAGCAAATGCAGCTTGAGCAATAAAGTCTGTATTCGGCCGCGGCATCTGAGTGTCGGTGTTAGTCACGACAAAGTGTGTCGAAAGATAATCAAAAGTACCCGCAGGATTGCTCAATTGTGTCGCATTCCACGTCGTGAATTGATCCGGATCGGCGCCTGTTGCAATCAGCTTTGCATCCGGATCTACAGCACGCACGGCCCGGCTGTAAGCCAGCGTGCGTGCAGCCAGCTGGTTAAGCGTCGGATATCCAGCGTTCCAATTGCCCCAGAGCTCATTGCCTAGCTCCCATGTGAGACCACTGCGCTTGTTCCAATGTTCATGAATGTATCGAACCCAATCCGCAGCTTCTTTTGGTGTGCCCGTACCCAGATTGAGGGCAAACTGAGGCTCTGCACCAATCAAGCTGCAGAAATGCAGGAACTCATCGGTTCCAAAAGTGTTGTTTTCGGGAATGCCCCAGGCGAGATTCAACATGCTGATGCGCTTGTCGCGTGGGCCGACTCCATCTCTCCAGTGATATCCAGAAGTGAAGTTGCCTCCAAAACGTACCAATGGCGTTTCCATAGCTTTCGCCATAGCCACTTCGTCGGGATCGAGACCGTCGAGAGCATCCGCCGGTATTAGCGAAAACTGGTCTACCTCGATTCTGCTGTCACCTTCTACCTCCACAACGAAATCGGCTGGATCAAGACGGTGCAGTTTTCCATCAGGCAGATGGAATTCGAAAGAGTATTTCATCCAGGTGTTCGAAGCAGCATCTATGTGCGCCGATGCAAGTACCTCGCTGCCATGATGTAGACGAATAGAGACAGTCAACCCGGATGGCCCACTAAGATGACGCGCATACAAGCTGCCTTTGTATTCGAGGGTACGATGCACGGGGAGATATACCTTTTGCCGGATACCAGTTGGTTCACCCGGAACACCCATAATGACCAGAGAACGCCAGGAGTTGGCCGCATCGCCATAGCGGAGTTCATAGCGATTTCCCTGGTTTGGATCAAGCGGCTCCCAGGGCAGTGGCAATCCTAACTGCGAGGCATGAGCAAGCTCGGGTTCTTCACGCAGCATTGAGGCAACATTACCCGCGCTCCATAAGCCTGATTCGAGGCTTGGATTTTGCAGAATCTCAGCCCACAGGCCGTTATAAGTAGAGTTGCCGATCGGCTCCAGGAAGCTTCCGAAGATAGCGCGCGGGATGTCAGTTCCTGCGGGTTTCGACGCGTCCACTTGTATGGTTGCAGTAGGCGGGATGGGCTGATTGACTGTGATTTGAGCGTTCATGCTGGAAGCGCTTACATATATCAGTGCAATACATGCCACACAAGCATTTCGGATCATCTGCTTTGACATCCCTTCAAAAGTTGGATTGAAGCGAAACCAATATAAATGGAACAACTCTAAATTGGCGAATCAGCTTTGCGAGGAAGGGTTGCGCATCATGGCTAGAGACGCTGCTGTGTCGTTTAATTGAAAATCATATTCGCGCACGACCTTCATCACAGCGCGGCGTGTTTCTTCTGTATGTTTACCCGAATTGTGCAGCACGCGGGAGACAGTTGCCATGGAAACACCTGCCTTGCGGGCAATGTCCGCAATGGTTGCGCGCCGTGTCTGCGTAGGATTACCAGCGCGGGCTACTTCTAATGCGTTCAGAGTTTCGATAATGGTGTTCAGCTGATTCCATAAGTCAGACACCCCGATGCGTAATTTCTCTGCTACCTGACTATCCGTCAAGCCATCAGCAATGAGATCCAGGATTTCTGACTGACGCTTATCCAAATGAGCGCGCGGGACACGGTCTGCGAATCGTGCGGCAATATGCTGAGGAAAATACCTTTCGCCATCAAAAACAGCATGGATAGCGTCGATCATCTCCTCTTCTGAGGAGGCCTTCAAAAGATACCCATGTGCTCCAGCGCGAATGGCCTCGTAAATGTCTTCATCGCTTTCATAGCTCGTAACCACGATTACTCTCGGCGGGGACTTAAGCTGCTTGAGCGCGTAGAGAGTCTCAATTCCATTGAGCGCAGGCATACGAAGATCAAGCAGCAGGATATCTGCAGGGCGGCGAACAAGAGTAGTAATTGCCTGGTTGCCGTCTGAAACGCTTCCAATTACTTCCAGATCGGAATATGTCGCCAGCATACTTGCCAGTCCCGCGCGCACAACCGGATGGTCATCGGCAATCAAAATACGGATCTGGCCTTTTACTTCACGAGACATGGTCGCTAAATTCCCGTTCTCCATCATCATAAGCGAGATGCCACAATTTGAATCTCTTTATAACAACAGGGGCTTTGACAATAATGCGCGTCCCGCTCGCAGGAGCCGTTTCAATTTCGAGAGTTCCCTGGATGCTTTCCACTCGACGGCGTATACCGGTGAGACCGAAACCATTTGTATCAGGATTTGGCACGAAACCAGTCCCATTATCTTCGATCACCAATGTAATGGCGGACGGCGAATATATGGCACGGATTGCCAGTTTGCTGGGATGGCCATGCTGCATCGCATTGGCAATCGATTCCTGGCCGATGCGAAAGAGACTATCCAATATGCGTAATGGAATAAGCCGGACATCGCCTTCCACCGAAGTCTCAATCTCTGTTGGAGCGCGCCCTACCATCTGGCGCGCAATCTTTTCCAGTGCTGCAATCAGGCCGCCAGCTTCAGTCGCGTCAGGCCGCAACGTCGTAATACTGCGCCGCGCTTCATCATGGCTGTGGCGCACCAGCTCGCTAGCACGATTTAATTCCTCAAGCAGGGTTGAATGATCCAACGGGGTATTGCTCTTCAAAATACGGTTTCGAATAGCTCGCAGCTGAAAGCCGATTCCGGCAAAGCTTTGCGCCAGTGTGTCATGAATCTCATGAGCAAGCCGCTCGCGCTCATCGATCACAGCGCGCAGGCGCCACTCTTCTGCACGGCTGTATAGCCAATGTACGGTGAATCCCAAGGCAAGCATGATGATTGCAAGCCCAATCAGATGTTCCACACTCCACCACGGTGGGCCAACAAGGACTTTTACATCCTCAGGTGAATTCACAAGCACTGCGAATGGCACAGCATTCTGTGTGTGTGATGCGTCTACCAGGCAGATTCCGCGCAGGCGAAGAAGGCTGCTTTTCTCAAAATTCTTAAATGATGCGGCAACAGCAGATGAATTCGCGATTGCCCAAAAGACCTGCTGGCCATCGCGCAGTTCAAGAGTTGTCAGACCATTTGCGGAGAATACCTTGCGCTGAAGCGTGCCTTCCACTTCAATGAACATGGCATGGTAAGCCCCAGTTGCAGCCTGGTCTGCAGTGACAGAAAGTGGTGGTGGCGGGGCCATCCCGCCCAACGGCCTCGCGGTTGCATCGCGGATCGTTGCAGTCAATCCGTGAGGATATACATCTCCTTCAACCTCCACTTCATCGCCTACCCGTAAAGGGAGTCTCGACTTTAATTCCACTTGCACGCCGCCGCTTGAATCCTGGATATATAGCGGATCAGTAAAAATGACAGAACCACGCACGATAGCTCGCGCCGGCTGCATGGCTGAAAATAACCGCAGGCTTTGAATGGTTTGCACCGGTCCCGCCGTATACGATCCCTCAATCAGCGGCGCAATCGACTGAGGCACTGATCCGAGTGATGACATTCCCTGATTCGTAGGATAGACAGCGGTTTGGGGCGGCGGCTTTGCCGATGCAAGCAGCACCGCATCCGAGCTCGAAATTCTTTCTACTCGGATATTTCGCCAGATACCGCCAGATACCATGGATCTCAAGCCTATCTTTCCTGACGTAAAGCAGTGTAGATCGCTAGTTGTGACCGTTTGTGTATTCGTC
>DATAQW010000383.1:0-5827 GCA_036264445.1 Pseudacidobacterium sp. | reverse complement strand
TGTCCCGTTTTCTTGTCGCGCACCACGATGTTGGTGAGGACGATATCGCTGTTTACCTTCATAGTGAAGGACTGGTTCTGCTGGTCTTGCTGGTTCTGAGCGTGGACCGGGGTGACGGCTAAGAGAAGCGCCAGAATGACGGCGGTGAGCAACCCCAGGTTTGCTTGCCGCCCCACCATGCGAACACCGCACATGGCGGGGACCCCGGCTGCGTGGACCTGGGGCACCCATGTCGCAGTGGAACCAGCAAACAGCGGCTTCTTCGGCTCCTCTTTTACTCCGTTCAAGGTCCGCTCCAGATGACAATTCTTAAGTTTTGAAGCTTCGGTCAGGATGACAATTTTTTTGATCATGGTTGTGTCCTCCTCTAGAAGCGATATCGGCCTAAGAATGTGAATGAGCGCATGGATGCGGCGGATGTGACTTGTCCGTAGGAGGCGGAGCCCAGGGTTGAGTCTACCCCTGAATATTGCACGGTGTTGAAGACGTTGCTTGCTGTAGCGCGGAGTTCTAGATTGCGAAAATCTCCAAAGCGGACGCTTTTTGAGAGTGATGCATTGAAAGACACAGTGCCCGGGCCGGGAATCGAGTAACGTGAGGCAGTGCCAAAAGTCGCGGCCGGTGCAGTAAAGGCCGAGCGGTTGAACCAGTTGCGAATCGAGCCGCCCCCCGCGGTGAGTGATGAGCCTGGCACGCGGTCGGGACGCAGCGATCCGGCGCTGCCACGGGCTACATCTTCAATAGCGGCTTCGTAGGCAGGCGTAAGCGGTTGCCCAGAAGCAAAGTTGAAAGTTCCGGAAAGGGACATGTTGGCCAGCGTGTGCGAGAGCCAGTTGCCGTTGGTGAGCATGTGCGTGTCAGGGCCAAAGGGCAGCTCATAGACGAAGTCGCCTTTGAGGTTGTGGCGGACATCAAAGCTGGAGTTTGATTTTTCAGCAAGCAGGTCCTGCCAGTTCTGCGCGACAACCACATTGGTGCCACCGTTGCCGCCAATGGAGCTGGCGTTGTCAATCGAGTGCGAATAAGTATAGGTTGCGCCTATGGCAATGCCGTGTTGCATGCGCTTGCGCAACCGTACGGCCAGGGCGTTGAAATTCGAGAAAGCGAGCGAGTCTTCCCAGTCGTAAAAGACCCCGCTCAATGTTTCAGTGGCAGTGCGGCCTGGCGCGCTTACGATGTCAAGACGTGTGCCTTTTGTGCCGTTATAGCCAACATTGAGAACGATGCCGAGCGGGAAGGTGTGCTGGACGTCAAGGTTCCACACCTGCACATAAGGCAGACGATAGTTCTTGTGGACCGCGTAGTTGCCCGCTGTTTGCGAACCAGGGAAGCCGTTAGCCAGCGTGATATTTGCGCCAGCTGCTGTTGTTGCCTCATTCGTCTGCACGTTGGCGAATGGTGGCTGGAAGGCAAAATCCTGAATGAATTTCACGTACTGTCCATTGGCGAAGTTAATGCCGTAGCCGAAGCGCACAACAGTGTCTTTGACTGCGCGCCATGCGAAGCCAACACGCGGTGAAAAATTCAGGTGTTCCGGCTCAACGAGCGTGCGTGGAAATCTACCTGAGAATGGGCCAACCTGGTTCGGAAGAACGGGAATAACAGTAGTGAAGTTGTTGCCTGCGTCAAGATTTACGATGCGGTCATTTTTCTCTGAGTAGGGCGAGAAATATTCGTAACGCAATCCAGCCAGAACGGTGAAGTTCGGGAGAGCCTGCCAGCTGTCCTGAGCGAACAGGTCGAAGACATTTGCGCGTAGGTAGGCTTTTTGATAAGGAGCCTGCAAGGCAGTCTGCTGCGGCAGGCCAAGGAGGAAATCCGCAAATGGAGAGCCGGTCGATGAGGTTCCACCACCGGTATTGCCTGTAGAGCCTGGTTCCTGCGTGTTGAGGCCGGTGAAATAGAAAGTGCCGGTAGAGTTGGCCTGGCCAATCATGTCGAGATGCACGCGGCGGAAATCTCCCCCGAAGCGGATGTTGTTCTTCTTGTGGATCCAGGAACTCGATTGTGACAGGGAAATAGTTTGGTTGATGTGGAAGTTGGGCTGCTGCTCGTTAAATCCGGTAAACGGCGTGAAGCTGAGGTTGGGCAGGCCGTAATTCAGCGCGGAGGTCGGTATTCCGTTGAAGATGTTGATGCCAAGCTTCTGCGCCACATCGGTTGTGTTTGTGAAGTAGTTGCTCAGCTCTGTATTGCTGCGGTTCCATCCAAGAGTAAGGTTGTTGGTCAGCTTGCCTTTGCCGAGAGAGTAGCCCGCTTGCACCGAGTATTGATGCATCTGCTCCTTGCCGCCAAGCTCAGGAAAGATGTTGAGCTCATCGGCTGCATTGTGGCTGTAGTTGAAGTTGGCATTGACGCTCTGCCGCCAGCTGTTCCCGCCTTGGCCCATGTACTGTCGAATCATGTTCACGATAGGCGATCCGGCATTAGACCCGAAGCTGCGCATATAACGGAAGCCGAGATTGGTGGTGTTGGTCTGGCTGGTGGAGATGTTCTGGTAGTTCTGCGCGCTTCCTGAAAGATTCGGCACAGGCATGTAATTCAGCAGCCCAGTAGCCTGCGGTGCGATGCACGATGCGGGGATGATATTGCCGCTGAATGGCTGACCGGGAACATTGCCGCCCACTGTGCAATTGGATTTCGCGGGATTGTAAATGGTAACGGGTGAACCCTCCTGAGTAGTGAGAGCGGAGAGATCGCCGCCGCGCTCATCCACCGTCGGCACAGTACCATACTGATTGAAGGGCGACGAGGAACGATTGCCAGCGAGCGTGAAGAAGATGAAGTCCTTCGTATCATGCTGCAGCAGTTTCGGGATATATGGTGCCCCGACGAAGGTCAACCCGAAATGGTTGGAGAGATAGCTGGGTTGGTTAAGCGTTGCTCCGCGAACCGAGAACGGCTGGGCATTCAGAGCAGAGTTGCCCCCAGTCCAAAAGAAGGCTCCGTGAGGCTGGTTGGGTTTGAAATTGCGGAAGTTGCCGCGGCCGCGTCCTCCTCCTCCAATCATCACTGGGCCACCACCTCCTCCGCCACCCCCACCACCTGGGCCGCCGCCAGGACCGCCGATGAAGACGCCATCTCCGCCTGCACCGCCGCCCCTGCTTTGTCCGCCGGGCGTCTGGGAGAGTGAGTTCTGGAACTGCTGGTCCTCCATATTTTGCCGCATCTGGTCCATGTTCATTCCGGCAAATGGATTCGTGGAACCGCTTTGTCCGCTGATGGCGACCGAGTCATTGGAGAAGTCGGAGTTGTTTGCTAAAGACGGCAGCGATGCATCCGATGTACCGGTGTTGCCGCCCGCCTGAATAAGCCCTGCAGCAGCGCCAAGCAGGTTCAGATTTTGCGATCCGCTGCCCCCATACTGACGCATATTCTGTATGGCCTGCGCTGTCTGATCGGCTCCTTCCTGCTGCTGCGCCCTGGAAGCAAGAGTAAGCACAAAATCTGCCTGCTGGTCATGCGACGTGGCGTTGAGGAGAGCCTCTTTTGTAACCGCGGCAAACGCTGCGAAGTCGGTGCGAACGACATAGCGGCCATTCTGGGGAATTGCGAGCGAGTAAGTTCCGGTGGCATCTGTAACCGTGCTGTATTTTTTGCCCGTGAGGGTGTTGGTGGCTGTAATGCTCACTCCGGGCAGTGGGACGGTACCTGACTTCACTGTGCCGTGGATCGTGCCGCCAGCCTGGGCAGATGGAGCCGCAGGCGCAGGGGCTGTCTGCGTCTGGCCAATGCAAGAGGCAGATAGGGCTATCAGAAAGCTGATGATCAACAAGCGGCGCACTGGGCAGATTCCTTTGACTATTGTGGTTGCTGCTGCGGCGGAGGGCCGTTTCCTACAATCACGCCATTGCCTCCGGGGCCACCCGGTCCGCGACGGTTCGGGTCCATGACATTTAATACGGAAGCCACGAAGTTTCCGTTCTGCAAAGCTCCGCGCGCCGAGACCATATCGCCGACCTTGATGTCAGCCAGGGTGATGCTCTCGCGATGCTTCTGGAAGGAAGTGTTTTCATCAACATTGATAGTCTGCGTCTTCTTGTCAGGACGCTCGACAGTCAGAGTGAGGTCATTGATAGCCGTGATTTTGCCTGCGAGCCAGGTCTTGCCAAAGTCGGCCTGGGCCTGCTTCATGCGTTGCACGGCTTCTGCGTCGAGAACGGCAAAGAAAACTGCGCCGACGGTGTGCGCCTTGTCGTCAAGTTCGCCTCCGGTTATCACTACGTCGCCTACATGGACATCCGTAGCCTTGATGGGCTGGCGGGCCTTCATGAAATGCGTATTCGGGCCGGTTTCGACCTTGTATGTGTCGCCCTGCTCGGTTTTTACCGTGAACTCATTGCCGGAGACGGCGGTGACCGTGCCATGCACCCCACTGCCGGCTGCCATTACGCCACCCATCATTCCACCGCGTCCGCCGCGTGGCGGGCCGTCTTGATCCTGGGCGTAACAAATGGCAAGAGAAAGGAAACCAAGAAGCAGGAGCAACGGAGCTGTAAATCTGGCTTTCATTGTTGAACCCGGTAGAGGGAAATGGCTGCCAGTTAGACGCATACCTATTGTAGGGAGTCTCATACAGGCCTTTCAAACCCACAGCTTTTATTTGAACTTTTTCGCTTTGCGGTACACTTCCGGGATGTGCAAGGTGAAGACCCTGCACAGATTAAAAAGTAACCAAACGTACGGTACAGGAATCTTTGGGTAGGATGGCAGGCAACACCGGGGGGGAAAAGCCCTCTAAGTTAGGAAGGAGCGGACTCCTCAGATGAGTTCCATAGCGACGGCTTCCAATTTACTGGCAGAGCAGTTTTGTAGCGTGCGGCAGCAGAGCGAACTGCTCTGTGGGCCGCTTACCCCTGAAGACATGATGGTGCAGTCATGCGCCGAGGCCAGCCCTGCAAAATGGCATCTTGCGCACACGACTTGGTTCTTCGAGACATTTATCCTGCGCGAATTCGCTTCCGGGTATCAGTCTTACCACCCGGATTTTCTCTGGCTCTTCAACAGTTATTACAACGCCGTATCGGACCAGCCGGAAAAGAAGCTGCGCGCTTCGTTCTCACGGCCTTCACTGGACGATGTGCTTGCCTATCGCAGGCATGTGGATGCCGCACTGGAAAGGCTGCTCAGGGAAGACCCATCGGAAGAAGTTGAACGGCGAACTGTTCTCGGAATCAACCATGAGCAGCAGCATCAGGAACTTCTGCTGACAGACATCAAGCATTCCTTGTGGTCGAATCCGCTGCACCCGGTGTATAGCCATACCCAGGTTAGCTTCGCGAACCCGGGAAATCCGATTCCGATGCAGTGGAGCAAGTATTCCGGAGGATTGGTTGAAATTGGCTATGATGGCGATGGCTTCTGTTATGACAACGAACTGCCGCGACACCGCATCTATCTGGAGCCTTTTGTGCTTGGCTCGGGGCTCGTAAGCTGCGCAGAATATCTCGCCTTCATGGAAGACGGCGGATACCAGCGTCCGGAACTTTGGCTTTCAGAAGGATGGCAGACAGCGCAATCGCAGGGTTGGCGCGCTCCACTGTATTGGCATAAAGAAAACGATGCAAACGAGTGGAGTGTGTTTACGCTGCGCGGCAACGTTGCATTCCGTGAAATAGAAAACACACCTGTTTGCCACGTCAGCTATTTTGAAGCCGATGCCTACGCGCATTGGGCCGGGAATCGCTTGCCTACAGAATCTGAATGGGAAGTTGCTGCATCCCAGATGAGTGTGAACGGAAATCTGCTGGAGAGCGGCGCGTTGCATCCTGCGGCGACAGAACTTTCAGCAGGCTTGCAGCAGATGTTTGGTGACGTATGGGAGTGG
>DATAQW010000373.1:0-7390 GCA_036264445.1 Pseudacidobacterium sp. | reverse complement strand
AATTATTATTAAGTTACGCGCAATTGAATTCGGACTCCAACGGTCGTATACTTTTACCATGTAGGCGGGACGTAAACCCGTCAAAATGCTGCGATTCTCATGCTAAGGCTTACCAAAAAAGCGGACTATGGGCTGATGGCTCTTAAGTATCTCGCTGAGCATCCCGAGGCGACCGCATTGAGCGCAAAGGACATAGCCGACGCATACCATATTCCACCGCAGCTGCTCGCCAAAATTCTGCAGCGGCTGGCGAAGGTCGGGATTGTGAAGTCGCATGCAGGCATGAATGGCGGGTATGCTCTGGCGAAGGACCCGCGCAGGATTTCCGCCTTTGAAGTGATCTTTGCGATTGATGGGCCGCTGTTTATCACTTCCTGCTTTACGCACGAGGGAAACTGCGACCTGACCAATAGCTGCACCATCAAAGAACCACTGGCGCGCGTGAATGAAACAATTTCGAGCGTGCTGAAGAACATCCACATCTCAGATCTGGTGGAAGAGGGTCGCAGCCGCACAGTGCGTGAACTGGTGACAATCCGCTCGGCATCGGGTGGAAAGATTTTGCAGGCTACATCAAATTAGAACGCAGGAAGTTTGAGGAGAAGAGGACAATGAGCAGCGTAGTGGAAACCAATATTCCCGTGCCGGCAGGAGTGAAGCTGCCGATTTACATGGACAACCACGCGACAACGCCGCTCGACCCGCGCGTGCTGGATGCGATGATGCCATACTTTGCCGGCAAGTTCGGCAATGCGGCAAGCCGCAACCACTCTTTTGGGTGGGAAGCTGAAGCTGCAGTGGAAGATGCGCGAGCGCAAATTGCGAAGATAATCGGCGCGACGGCCAAAGAAATCATCTTCACTTCTGGCGCAACAGAATCCAACAATCTTGCCATTAAGGGTATTGGGGAGATGTACCGCGAGCGCGGCAACCACATCATCACGCAGGTAACCGAACACAAGGCAATTCTCGACACCTGTAAGCGGATGGAAAAAGCTGGTTTTCGCGTCACCTATCTGCCAGTAAAGGCTGATGGTTTGATCGATCTTGAAGACCTGAAGCGCGCGATCGATGACAAAACGATTCTGGTCACGATCATGTATGCCAACAATGAAATTGGCGTGCTGCAGCCTGTGGCTGAGATCGGTAAAATCTGCCGCGAAAAGGGAGTAATCTTCCATACGGATGCGGTGCAGGCCATAGGCAAGGTTCCGGTGGACGTGAACGCGATGAATATCGACGTCCTGTCACTGTCCGGACATAAAATCTATGGGCCGAAGGGTGTGGGCGCGCTCTATGTTCGTCGCCGCAATCCGCGTGTGCAGGTTTCTGAGCAGATCAACGGCGGCGGCCATGAGCGCGGCATGCGTTCCGGCACGTTGAATGTCCCCGGCATTGTCGGTCTGGGCAAGGCCTGCGAGATTGCCACGGCTGAAATGGAAAGCGAGGCCAAGCATCTCTCCGCCCTGCGCGACAAGCTGAAGGCGAAGCTCGAGTCGCATCTCGACTATATCCACATAAACGGCTCCATGGAACATCGCCTTCCGGGCAATCTGAATATGAGCTTTGTCTATGTAGAAGGCGAATCGCTGCTGATGGGCATCAACGATGTTGCAGTTTCGAGCGGCTCCGCGTGCACCTCAGCGACACTTGAGCCATCTTATGTATTGAAGGCCCTTGGATTAGGGGATGATGTAGCGCACAGCTCAATCCGTTTTGGATTGGGCCGCTTCAGCACGGAAGCCGAAGTGAATTATGTGGCTGATAAGGTGATCGATGTGGTGCAAAAGCTGCGCGAGCTTTCGCCACTGTACGAGATGGTGAAGGAAGGCATCGATTTAACCAAGATTGAGTGGCAGGCCCACTAGGCGGCTTGCTTGGAAGCATTGAGGTCCTTCGACTCCATGCTTCGCATTTCCAGAATGACGACTCAGTCTTGTGGATGAATGAAGATCAGAGGAGAGCAACATGGCATATAGCGACAAGGTAATTGACCACTACAACAATCCGCGTAACGTTGGACAAATGGACAAGTCCAGCCAGGAAGTGGGCACGGGCCTGGTGGGCGCGCCGGAGTGCGGCGACGTGATGCGCCTGCAGATCCGCGTGAATCCCGAAACCCAGGTCATCGAAGAGGCGAAGTTCAAGACTTTCGGCTGCGGTTCGGCCATTGCTTCGTCCTCGCTCGCGACCGAGTGGGTGAAGGGCAAAACAGTCTCCGAGGCGCTCGAGATCAAGAACACCGACATCGTCAAGGAACTCTCGCTTCCTCCAGTGAAGATTCACTGCTCCGTGCTGGCTGAAGACGCCATTCGCGCGGCGATCGGCGACTGGAAGAAGAAGAACAGCGTTACCGAGACTGAAAAGGCAGCGCAGCCGGTAGCGTAACAGTTGTTAGTCATTCTTTCTTAGTTGTTAGTTTTCAGCCAGTTGAAAGCTAACAACTAACTACTAACAACTGGGGACTAAGTATGAGCACACAGCTGAATGTTCTGAATGCTGAAAACCTGACGCCGAACCAGAAAGGCGTTCAGGTGACGGACCGCGCGTTGAAACGCATCCGCGTGGCGTTGGCGAAGGAAGGCATTTCGCCAACCGAAGGTGGATTGCGTCTTGGTGTGCAGGGCGGTGGTTGCTCAGGTTTGTCCTACAACGTACGCTTTGATACGCAGCCGCGCGAGCGCGACCGTGTGTATCAGTTTGAGGATGTGCGTGTCTTCGTTGATCCAAAATCATTCATCTACCTGAACGGAATGATTCTGGATTACGAAGAGACGCTGATGCGGCAGGGCTTCAATTTCATCAATCCGAACTCGACCAAGTCCTGTGGCTGCGGGTCGTCATTCTCGGCGTAAGGACTTGCCGTCCAGGCAATCGCGCCTTGCGGCGCAAGATGCGAGCGATTAGCTAGAGTTTTTTCCATGCAGACTGTGGAACAACAATCCGTGAAGACGGCGTGCTGGTCGTGCGGCTCTGCGTTGGCTGCCGGGCAGCCTTTTTGTGATGTCTGCGGGAAAGTTCAAGCGCCTGCTGTTGCGGTGACGTACTTTGATGTCTTTGGACTGCCGAAGAAACTGGCGCTTGATACGGCTGGACTGGAGCGCGCTTTCTACAAATTGAGCCGCAAACTGCACCCAGACATATATGCGAAAGCAAGCGCTCGTGAGCAGGAGTGGAGTCTGGAGCAGACCTCTCTGCTGAACGATGCCTACCGCACACTGAAGAATCCGATTACGCGTACCGAATATCTATTGCGACTTGAAGGCGTGGAGATTGAGCAGGATAAATCTTCTGAAAATGGTGCAAAGAAAGAGTCGCGTGTGCCACCCGATTTGCTGGAAGAAGTCTTTGAACTGAACATGCAGCTCGAAGAGATGCGTATGAACCAGAAGATGGGCGAGGACGATCCGCAGCTCAGAAGCGATCTGGAAAAAGCCAAAGTACAGTTTGAAGATCAGCTTGCCGATGCCGATGCGCAATTGCAGTCACTCTGGGCGAAATGGGATGCGGGGCTTGATGTGCAGGATGAGTCCGTGCTGACAGATGCAAAGGACAAGATGGTGGCGCTTCTGGACCGCCGCAGGTATGTGCGGAATCTGGTGCGCAGTGTGAATGAGGCGCTGGAAGTGTGAAGGTTATGCCGTCCTTTCGCAAAAGCAAAGGACGGAGCACCCAGAGATAAACAAAGAGGGATCTGATGCCGCTGGTTCGAATTTCTGTATCCGACAAAATGGCTGTTGAGAAGCGTAGGAAGCTTCCTCAGGCTGTGTACGACGCAATGCGCGCAGCCATTGCCATTCCAGCGGGTGATTTGTTTGTGGTTTTAACTGCTCATGGTGAAGGAGAGCTTGTCGCTGATCCGCACTTCATGGGCATGCAGCGTACGGATCATTTTGTTCTTGTGCACATCACTTTAAGACGCGGGCGCTCCACGGAATTGAAGCAGAACCTTTATCGCGAGATTGCGCGGCTTGCGCAGGAGCGCGCAGAGGTTTCTCCCGACGATGTGATGATCGTGCTTTCGGAAAATGATCTTGCAGACTGGTCCTTTGGCAAGGGTGAAGCGCAATATGTGCTGAATCCTCCTACGCAGGCGCAGAAAACTGAGGCGTTGGTGTGAACGAAAACAAGCAGGAACGTATTGTTGGCATTGACCTGGGTACAACGAACTCACTTGTGGCCTTTATGCAGGGCGAGCGTCCGGTGGTGATTCCCGGCGAGGATGGTTCGAACCTCGTGCCTTCGGTGGTTGCGCTTGCAGGAGATGGTCAGCGCAAATTTGTAGTTGGCAATGGAGCACGCGAGTTCCTGATTCGTACTCCGGAGCGCGTGATCTATTCTGTGAAGCGTTTGATGGGGCGCGGCGTGGAAGATGTGCAGGACGAGCTAAAGCTCTTTCCATTTCGTCTTGCAGCAGATTTGCAGCCCGGAGAGGTTTTGCGGATCAAGCTGGGTCGCGATTCGGAGAACGCTGAATTTACTCCGCCAGAAATTTCAGCCTATGTGTTGCGGCAGTTGAAGCGAAATGCGGAACGATATTTCGGCGCTCCTGTGACCGAAGCCGTTATCACTGTTCCAGCCTATTTCAATGACGCACAGCGGCAGGCAACAAAAGACGCCGGCCGCATGGCTGGGCTTGAAGTGCTGCGCCTTGTAAATGAGCCGACAGCAGCGGCGCTAGCATATGGCCTTGACCGCAATAAGGAAGGCATTGTCGCGGTCTACGATCTTGGCGGGGGCACATTTGATATTTCGATTCTGAAGCTGCATGAAGGCATCTTTGAAGTCATCTCTACAAATGGCGATACGCACTTAGGCGGCGATGATATCGACAATCTGCTGATTGCCATTGCAATGGAAGACATCAAGGGTGAGCTTGGTCTTGACGTAAGCAAAAGTCCTGAGACCGTGCAGGCGATTCGCAAGGCAGTGATCGAAGCTAAGATTGCTTTGTCTTCGGCGGATGTTGCGCAGATCAGCGTTGACCTTCCTGATGGGCGTAAATACCAGCGTGAACTTCCGCGAGCGGCTTTTGAAGAGATCATTCGTCCTGTTATTGAGAAGACTGTTGGCCCGTGTAAACAAGCTCTCAAAGATGCGGGTATAACACCGGAACAAATCGATGAAGTTGTGCTCGTTGGTGGTTCGACACGCATTCCCATAGTGCGCAGGCTTACCGATGATGTCTTTCATTTAAGTGCGCGCGGAAAGAAGCCGCATACGGAATTGAATCCGGATGAAGTGGTTGCGCTGGGTGCTGCAGTGCAGGCAAACATTCTTGGCGGCGGTTCGAAGGCTACCGAAGATATGCTGCTGCTCGACGTGACTCCACTTTCGCTCGGAATTGAAGCACTCGGCGGCGTGGTGGCGAAGATCATTCAGCGCAATTCGACGATCCCCGCATCAGCGACAGAGCATTTCACTACTGGTGTGGACGGACAGGCGAACGTTGCCATCCATGTGCTGCAGGGCGAGCGGGAATTGGCAAAGGACTGCCGCTCACTGGCGCGATTCGATCTCAAAGGCATTCCGCCTATGTCGGCCGGATTACCGCGTATCGAAGTGAAGTTTCTGATCGATGCCAATGGCATTCTGCATGTTTCGGCACGCGAGCAGCGCTCGGGCAAGGAAGCCGAAATTGAAGTGAAGCCAACCTACGGCCTCACAGACGAGCAGGTGGAGACCATGATTCTCGAGTCCTTCGATCATGCAGAGGAAGACTTCCATCAGCGGCAGTTGATTGAAGCGCGCAATGAAGCAGAGACAATCCTGGCAGCCGTTGAAAAAGCGCCGGTAAACGCTGCATGGCAGCAGCTGACGGACGAAGAGCGCACCCAGATTGGACTTCTGAAGGATGAACTGTATGTTCTGAAACAGGGGGATGATTTGCAGACGTTGCGCGCCGGAACAGAAGCTTTGGATAAGGCCACACGGCGTTTTGCTGAGTTGATGATGGACGCAGCGGTTTCAAGTGCGATTCAAGGCGAGACAATGGATTCAGCGGGCGAGAAGCTGGGCGAAGGACCGACGGCACCGCATCCCTTTGCGCCAGCCGAGATCAGCAAGAAATAGTGCTATCCAACCTCTCCACAAAGTTTGCGAAAGGTTGGATAGCACCGATGGTAGCAATACGAAATTATGAGCGACGTAAAGACGAATCACGAAATTGATCTAAGCAAGCCACCTGCGCCGAACATGGTGCGCGTGACGTTTCTGCCCGAGGGCAAGACAGTTGAATTTGAATTCGGGTCAATGCCGTACGACCATCATGGCAAACCGATGTCCTTTCTCGACGTGGCGGAGAATTACGGGATTTTCCTCGATCACGCGTGCGGCGGATCATGCGCGTGCACTACCTGTCATTTGTGGATCAAAGAAGGCGCACAGGGATTGAGCGAGGCCGAAGACGATGAACTCGACCGTCTGGACATGGCGGCGGATTTGCAGCTCAACTCGCGGCTTGGCTGCCAATGTGTAATCACGAAGCCGGGCAGCTATATTGTCGAGATTCCCAAGTGGAACCGGAACTACGTTTCTGAAGGCAAGCCGCTGGCGTTAGCGGAGGAGAAATAATGGCTCGCGAGATTCATTGGACAGACGCAGAAGAGATCGGCATTCAATTACAGGAGAAGTTTCCTGAGCTTGATCCGTTGACAGTGAGATTCACTGATCTGCATAAATATGTGACTGAGCTGGAGGATTTCGCTGATGATCCGGCGAAGTCGAATGAGTCAAAGCTGGAAGCAATTCAGATGGCATGGTATGAGGAATTCAAGGACGCATCAAGCTAAAAACAAACGTGCCCTCATCTGTACCCTGTATCCTGGTTGCTCCCAGCGCTACAAACACTAAGACCAATCAAACGCGCCGCGGAAGAGTTGGAAGTCCGCGGCTTTTTGTTTTTCAAAATAGATAGAGAGAATGTCAAAGCGTGTCTGCGTTTCGGAAGCAGGAAGTTGGCGTATATATTGACGCGCCAATCGTCGGAGAGCGCGACGCTTGTCTTCGTCGACAGCAGCTTCGGCAGTAGCGACATCGCGTGTTGTACGTGTCTTCACTTCAACGAAGCAGAGAGTATCGCTGTCCCAGCCAATCAGATCGATGTCTCCGCGCAAGCGCGCTGAACGCCATCCTCGCGCGACAACGATGTAATCTTGGCGCCTCAGGAAAAAATATGCGGCGAGTTCTCCACGGCGGCCGGTTACAAGATGCTCAGGCTCTTTCGTGCGGCGGCGTGCGGAGGCATTGACGAATGCTTCGAAAAGACGGAGTCGTGTGGATTGGAGCAGCGGCATGTACGCTCATTCTCTCGTGGAGGAGCGCATATGCCCAAGGTATTCAACGGCCGGAGCTCTGCTTGGCTACACTTTGGTTTTCTTTGAGGAATCTA
>DATAQW010000225.1:0-3183 GCA_036264445.1 Pseudacidobacterium sp. | reverse complement strand
CCAGGAACTGTTCTGTGCGCGGCAGTGTGGATGTGGAGAGACCGGCCAAGGTTCTCGCGGTTCTTCAAGGGGCAGATTGGTGGACACCTTGACGTTGTTTGCCAAGCCTTCTGCAGAGAGATCGGCCACTTCCCGCGACACATCTTCGGTACGTCTGATGCTTCGCTCTTGTGCAGCCTTCTTCAGTGCTTCATGGATCCGGCTCATCTTTTGGCTTTTCCCAATCCTTCCCTGCGGGTTTTACGCTTCGAAGACAACTGCGCTATCCGACGATTTTTGGCGACGAGCAAGCTTATGAAGTGTCGCGATGTCCAGATTTGGCACTGTGGTCAGCACCGGGAGTTTCAAGCAAACTTCCACGTCCCGCTCGGAGTGCATGGATTTATCGCCCAAAGCGATGAGGTACATTAGTCCAGCGCTGAGTGCCAAGCCCATTCCCAACCCACCGCCGGCAAATAACGGCTTTTTAGGGAACGATGGCTCGGTAGGCAGGCTCGGCGGCTCCAACACGCGAAACTGTTCGCCCTCCTGCTGGTGCTCCAACGCGCCGGCCATTGCCGAAGATTCCTGCTTTCGCAGAAGTTCTTTGTAGCCCTCGAGCGCCGTGTCGTAATTACGTGTCAGCTCTTTGAACTCCTGTTCGATCACCGGACTCGACTGAACTCGGCCCTGAAGCATACGAGTCTGCTCTTCGATTTGAGTTTGTTTTTTGGTGAGGTCCGCAATCGTCTGGTTGTCTTGCTTGATTTTCAGACGTAATTGCGCCAATTGTACTGGCTCGTGCGTAGCCCATGCCGGAACAGTAGAAGGCGTGGGAGCGGCTTCAGACATGCGCTTTTTTACATCTTCAATCTGAGACTTCAGCTTAATGATGTCGGGATGTTCCGGCGTGTAGCGGTTGAGCGCGATCGCAAGCTGGTCCTGCAACGCGGTCAATTGCTCCTCGAGAGTTTCAGGGTTTTGTCCACCGGTATGTGCCAGTTTCCAGTTGGCTTCCTGCTGGTCCAGCATCGTCTGGAGATAAGCCTTATCTTGCTGGGCACGATTGATGTTTTGCGAAGCGGCGTCTAATTGAGTGGTCAGTCCGTTGAGCATCTGCAAATTGGCCGTTTCTTCTTCAGGCAAAGAACCGAGGTGGTGTCTCTTGAAGTCGGCGAGCGCTGCGTCTTGTTGATCGAGATTCTGCTTCGATTGGACAAGTTGTTGGCTGAGGAAACCGGTTGTTTCTTTTCCAATGTGCTCGCGCACTCTCGCATTCTGATCGAGGAACATGGAAGTAACTTCGGCACAGATATCGTGAGCCATTTGCGGGTTACCAAACTTCACGCTCACATGAAATCCTGGCAAGGCATTGCCAGTCCCGGGCATGGGCTGCAATGGGGCTACAGTGATGGCTTCCTTTAAGCGATCCACGAGCGCAGCGGTCGGAACCTTGCCCCGCTCCTCTGGATACAGCCCAAACTTATCCACAACAACCTGCAAATTAGGGCCGCTCAGAATCTGCTGTTGTATCGAAGCCAATCGATTGGCGGTCTCGCTTACCACTGGCGCAACGTAATTGACCGGCACAGTGGGTTCGTCCACCAGGACAGATGTTTGCGAGGTGTACTTCTTGGGTAGCGAAGCGGCTACGAAGATCGCCACAGCTACGCAGACGACGACGCTTATGGGCGCAATCCACCAGAATCGCCGGAATACACGGCGCGCATCCTCGAGCGTCATTTCCCCATTTCGAACCATGGTTAGCCTGCCTGTCGGTCAGTCGAATCCAACGAAGATGAAACAATCACGGGTGATAGTGCACGCCCGGTACCACGTCACGCGAGTCATTTGCACTACGCAACCACCCGTAAGATATTCATTACAGGATACTTATCGACATTAATCTAACGGCCCGTCCCACGGAGCCAGTTGCGACTCTATGCCGCAAGATGGCCAGTGGAACTATTCTACCCACATTATCCCTTTCTTTCGCGCCGAGTTGGCAGTTACCTGTAGACTTCGTGTTCAACTAGAGACCACGTCTTGATTCTTCGAATTAGTCTCCCTATCTCCCTGAAATAGATAGAGATAAGATGCTCTAAGCACAGGCAGGTGACCACGCAGTTGCATCCCTTCCGTGGATACTGCTAAGTTGCTAGAAAGTCTGAATACCAGAAGGACTCATGATTAACGGCTCTCAAGCTCATCGAAGATTCCTGGCGGCGCTGTGTTTCGTTCTCATTTTTGCTGGGTGTTCTCGCGACCCGAATGTCCGCAAAGCCGATTTCGTCCATAAGGGCGACGAATATTTTCACAAGGCGAAATATCCCGAGGCATTGATCAGCTACGCTCAGGCCTTGCAAATCGATCCACGCTATGTCCCAGCGTATTACCAGACCGCGCAGTGCCAAATTCGATTGGGCAACTATCCGTCCGCCTTTCAGGCGCTGACCCGAACCGTGGAATTGCAGCCAGATCATTGGGCCGCGCAACTTGATCTGGGCCGGCTTTATCTGGGCTCCGGCAACGCGGGGGAAGCCAAGAAAAAAGCGGATCTAATTATTCAGGGTGATCCTAAAAATGTGGATGCGCGGCTGCTTCTTTCGAATGCCGAGGCTGCCTTGGGCGAACACAAGGAGGCGTTGGGCGCGGCGCAGGAAGCGATCACCATGGCTCCACAACGCGCGGACGTCTACACGAATCTGGGAATCCAACAAGGGCGGGCGGGTTCTGCCGCGGAAGCCGAAGCGAGCCTGCAGAAAGCTCATTCGGTGGACGGCAATTCGCTGGAACCGCTGCTGGCGCTCGGAAAACTATACGAGCAGCAGAAGCGCTGGACGGACGCCCAGAAACAGTACCAGACGGCAATGTCGGTGGCTCCGAAGAGCGTCGTCCCACGCGCCGCGATGGCTTCGCTATATGTGATGCAAGGCCAACTCGATCTCGCCGAGAAAACGCTGCGTGACGAAAAAGCGCAACTACCCGACGATCCTGCCGCATACCGGATGCTTGGCGATTTTTATATCAGTCGTAACGAGCCAGAGAAAGCAATCGCCGAATTTCAAGAGTTGAAGAAGTCGCATCCTGCTGACCTGCGCGTCAAGAAAACTCTGGCACAGCTTTTTATTTCTGCGAACCGGTCTGCTGAGGCAATGGCAGAGGTCGAGGAAATCTTGAAGTCGTCGCCCAAGGATGGTGACG
>DATAQW010000242.1:0-4477 GCA_036264445.1 Pseudacidobacterium sp. | reverse complement strand
AAGATTGTTAGTGCCGATAAAAAACAGCCGATGGCTGTGAGGAGCATCCGAGTCCATTGTGATGATGGGGATGCCCGCTTCGATTGCCGTATTGATTTCCGGGGTGAAGCTTGCAGCGTCGGCTACAGAGATAAGAATCCCGGCAGGCCTGACAGCAATGGCGTGCTGGAGTTCTGTCAGCTCAGCCTGTGGATCATAGGTATCAGGGCCGACAACCTGGGCCTTTACATGATATTCAGATGCGGCTTTATTGAATCCTTCTGCTGCCGTCTGCCAATAAGGGAGCTTCAGATTATTTGCAAGCAGATAATACGTCTCGGAAGCGGAATGACGTTGGCACCCTGTAAGAGAAAGCAGTGCGATGGTCAACGACAGCAGGAGCGCTCTTTGAACCGTTTGCATAGGGACCTCGCAATGTGAAATTGCGCGGTAGACCCGCCGGATCAACAACTTGGGGCCCAGACAGGCCGCCACGCGTATGCGCAGAAATTCTACTCCCGTCTCAGGAGATTTGGCGTGTGTATCTGCTTCAGAAAAGTGACAGGCACCCAGAGGAGAAGTGTGCCCCAGGTTCGTTTAGCTAACCTGGGGTAGTTTCAAGCTTCCCGAGATTCAGTCTCTTCTTCCTGCAGGCCGTGGCGGCGCAGCAGGTTGGGTAAATTCTGCGAGAAAGCCGAACGCGGCATCACCATATCGCAACCTGCTTCAATTGCCTTCACCTTCAGATCACCCTGTAGATGTGAGAGGAAGCCGATAACGGACGTTCCACGTTTGAGCTTCGCCTTGATCTTCGGAATCAATGTCAGCGGCTTGGCGTTCGCGTTGTTTAGATCGAAGACAATCAGCGATGGCTTTTCGTCTTCGGGAACACTCGTCAGCTTGGAGACAATATCCTTCTCTGCTTTCACAAAGCCGACCTTCACGCCCAGCTTGCGGGCTGTTTCCTGAATCTTGGCCAGGAAAAACAGGTCCTCAATGAAGCAGAAAATGCGTGTCGGTGCGTCCTCACGTACTGGCGTTGCCGGAGCCTCAACGGCCAAAACAGTTTCGATCGGCTGGTACCCGTTCGGATGATGGCCGTTGCCGTTTCGGTACTCAATTGTCGACGGTGGTCCATCAGAGACGTTGCCGTTTACAGCGCGGTAGCTGTGGTCCATGGGACCGACAAAAACCTGCTGCTTCCGCTGCTTGTTCCTGCGACGGCCTCCTCCACCCTGTCCGTTTCCATTCTTCTGGAAAAACCGGTTTTTACCGGATTTTTTGGGGTTTTGTCCGTGTTGATGCTGGTTCTGCTGCTGCCCATTTGCCTGAGGATTTGGGCCTTTAGCCCCCTTCCGTCTGCGGCGCCGGCGGCGATGGCCTTGTGGCTGACCGTCCTGTGGCGCTGGACCCTGGGGCGACTGCGCCTGGGGCTGGTTCTGTTCTGTTGTCATGCTTGCACTTCCTGGTGCGTTGACATTGATTACAGCGTGTTTCCGGCGGAAAGTCGCTGCTGCTTTCTTTATCGGGTATGCCGGGAGATAAATTGATTCATAACCCCACGCTTTTGCGTGCAGTCGCCAGATTCAGAATGACGAGGTAGGAACCGGGTTCCAGCCTGCACAGCGTCGCGGAGTTCGGGAGTACGATCTTTCAACTCGCTATCACTAGTATTGGGTGTTCACCTTGAGGCATTGCCCTTAGACGAAACGCGCCAGTTGAATTCTTGACTGTCGAGAAACGCAGCGAACATTCCGGGGAACTTCTTAACCGGCATCAGCCGCTCGATAGGCAAAGACAATATTACTCATTATAGACGAACGTGGCAAGTAGAAGGATGCTCAAATTTCCAGCGTGAGCTAAAAAGGGAAAAGACCGCCATAAGTAGCGGCCTTTTCGTCCTTTATGATGGCCAATCACTGGCCTCCCTGAAAACCCACCTGCCGATGGCATTTGGGTGAAGATCTCCGGCCCGGGTGAAGCTCTCTAAGGCCTTACTCTCGCCAGCCGGAGTCTGTACTCTGTGCCTCCCGTTCTTATCCAGAAAACACATACGTCGCTGGCATACTCTTTATAAGCAATTCTTATGCCGTAATGTTAACTATTAGAATCAATGATTTATGGACAGCATCAACAGTGACGTCTTCAAAATTCTGGAAGTCCATTTCCGGACAGTTTCACAAATTCATACATTTTATTTCTGGCATTGGGGGCAATAATGGGTTCCTCGACCGGCCAGTACAGTCCTTCGAACAGGCGTCTCACACACCACGCATAGCTCGCCTTCGCGCTGATATACTCTATGTTCCAGCTGAAAAAATCCCTTCACGCCTTCGGCATCTACGTAATCAGACACCGACGACCCACCCAGTCTGATAGCGTCCTTCAGAACTGCCTGTAAGGCTGCATGCAATCTAAAAAGCTGCTCCCGCGGCAGACTGCCCGCCCTGCGCGCTGGCCGGATTCCCGCACGGAAAAGGCTCTCGTCGGCATAGATATTGCCCACGCCATGAAGCAGTTTCTGGTTCAGAAGCGCCGCTTTAATAGAGGTTTTGCGTCCGCGGAAAAGCGCAACGAACTCATCCGGCAAAATCGTCAGCGGCTCGTGGCCGGGCCCACTGAAGCCTCCTCCCTTTCCAGATACACCGTTCATCCTGTGAATCGCCAGCCGTCCAAAGCGGCGCGGATCCACAAAGCGCAGCTCGCGCCCAGATTTGAGGCGCAGAACAGCATGCGTATGCGGCGGAAGCGGAACCGACGCGGCACATACCAGCAACCGACCGGTCATGCCGAGATGCACAATCCACTGCGCATCCATCTTTTTCTTCCCGATCGCAAGATCAAAAACGATATGTTTGCCTACGCGATAGACGTGGTCAATTAGCCTGCCCGTAAGTGAGGCTTCCATCTCTTTCGGATCTGTTTTAAACGGCTCCGGCTTCGACCCCAGCCAGACCGACTCAATGACCTCTCCCCGCACACGCTGGTTAACACCACTAGCGACAGTTTCGACTTCAGGCAATTCAGGCATGACTGCAAATTATCTTCGCAGGAAGACTCGTTTCGGTACACTTGCTTTGGCCAGATCTGGCCGCCGGTATATCATCAAAATTTGGGCTGAGCATTCGCCCACTATCTGACACAGACCTTCAAGTTCGCTCCTCGCTTCAGTTTTTTTGCGTTCAAGCCGCCTGAGGGAAAGTGTGCAAGGCAGGCGTTGAAAAGTGATGCGAGCAAAAACAGCAGTGGTTCTCGGTGCCCAGTGGGGCGATGAAGGTAAAGGCAAGATCGTCGATGTGCTCTCCGAGCGCTTTTCCGTTGTGGCCCGCTACGCAGGCGGACACAATGCCGGACATACCGTCATCATCGGCGGCCAGAAGTTTATTCTCCAGCTGATCCCCTGCGGCATCCTGCGTCCTGGCTGCAAGGCCGTGATCGGCAACGGCGTTGTTCTCGACCCGATGGCCTTCCTGAAAGAAGTCGGCAAGCTGCGCGAGCTGGGCGTTGAAGTCGATAAGCATCTCTTTGTTTCCAACCGCGCACAGGTGATCCTTGAATATCACCGCATGATCGAGCTGGCTGCTGAAAGTGCTCCGGGACGGCAGAAGATCGGCACGACCAGCCGCGGCATCGGCCCTGCCTATGAAGACAAGATGGCCCGCAACGGCCTGCGCGTGATCGATCTGCTGAACACCAATCTGCTGAAGACGCACATCGAGAACGCCTGTCACGAGAAGAACACTATCGCCAACGCGCTCTTCGGCGCGAAGCCACTCGATCCGGCAAAGATGTATGACGAATATGCGCGCGCCGCAGAACAGATCGCTCCCTTTGTGACGGACACGGCATCACTGCTTAACAAAGCTATCCATGGGGGCGGCAGCGTGATGTTTGAAGGTGCGCAGGGCACGATGCTCGACATCGACCATGGGACCTATCCTTTCGTCACCTCGTCTTCAGCCACAGCAGGCGGAGCAGTCACCGGAACCGGCGTAGGCCCGACAAAGATCGGCACTGTGATCGGCGTAACCAAGGCATATGTCACACGCGTCGGCGAAGGCCCCTTCCCGACTGAGATTTTCGACGGAGCAGGCGAAATCCTGCGCGCACGCGGACAGGAATTCGGCGCAGTCACTGGACGCCCCCGCCGCTGCGGATGGCTCGATCTTCCGCTGCTGCGCTATTCCAACCAGATCAACGGAACCGAGTGGCTGGTCGTCACCAAGCTCGATGTGCTCGATCAGCTGGATGAGATCCCTGTCTGCACCGGATACAAACTTAACGGCAAATTGATCGACACCATGCCCGCTGATGTTCGGGGCCTCGAAGCCATTGAGACGGCCTACACCAAGCTGAAGGGCTGGAAGACGTCGACCGAAGGCATTACTGAGTTCGAGAAACTCCCAAAGCTCGCTCAGGAATATCTCCGCTTCCTGGAAAAGGAATCAAACGCGAAGATCGGCATGATTTCAACCGGTCCAGATCGCGAGCAGACCAT
>DATAQW010000232.1:0-6333 GCA_036264445.1 Pseudacidobacterium sp. | reverse complement strand
AAGGCCATGAAGATGGTGGCTGCGGCCAAGCTGCGCCGCACGCAGGAGCGCGCCTTGTCGGCGCGTCCATACGCGATAATGATGACGACTGTGCTCGAGTCGCTCAAGCGCCGCATAGAACTCTACGATCCGGAAACGGGCGAAATCAAGCACCCGCTGCTGGTTTCACGTCCCGAAAAAAAAGTGCTGCTCATCGTTGTTTCTGGTGAAGGAGGCTTTGCAGGCGCCTTCAATGCCAACATCGTGAAGGCGGCCACAAGCTTCATTGCTCTGCATAGCGAACAGGAAATCGACATTGCAACGATCGGGCGCAAGGGACGCGATGTCTTGCGCAGGCGTTACCCAGCAGCTGCAGTCCCCCAGCCAAGGCAGGATGGGGTATCTGACGAGCGCCGCCGTTCAGCCCCTGTAGAACTTCTTGAAGATCATTATCACGGCATTCTGCACAAGCTTTCGTTCGAGCAGGCCAGCGAACTGGCCCGTAAGATTACCTCGCTTTATACGGATGAGCAGATTGACGCAGCATATGTGGTCTATAACGAATTCAAGTCAGTCATTCAGCAACGCGTAGTAGTAGAACGCGTGCTGCCCATCATTAAGATTGGCGGCAGAGAGGTTGTTCTTGCTAAGGAAATGACGCGGGAAGAGCTTGAGCGCGCTGGCCAGGCAGCCGAATCGGCGGGCGTGAGCCTTAGTCCGGCGGAAGCTGAGGGTGTTGCGAAGCAGGCTGAAGATGAAGCGCGACGTTTCGGCACTGCTGAAGTTGACTACATTTATGAGCAAAAGCCTAGAGAGTTATTTGACGCTGTCCTGCCGCGCTACATAGCGACGCAGTTGTATCACGCAATGTTGGAATCCACAGCAGCAGAGTTTGCCGCGCGCATGACAGCAATGGATTCGGCGACGAACAACGCCTCAGAGCTAATCGATTCACTGACGCTGGCTATGAACCGCGTGCGCCAGGCAGCAATTACCAAGGAACTGATTGAAATTGTGAGCGGCGCGGCAGCGCTGTAGAGAGAAATAATTTTATGGCAGAAAACATCGGCAAAGTCATCAAAATCGCCGGGCCAGCGGTCGACGTGCAGTTTGAAGAAGGTAAGATGCCGCTCATTTACCAGGCGCTGCGCGTCGTAAGTGACGGCTTCACTGTGCCCGTTCCCATCGACGTCATTCTGGAAGTGCAGCAGCACCTGGGCGAGGGCCGCGTGCGCTGCGTGGCTATGGAAGCCACCGAAGGCATGGTGCGCGGCATGAACGCCATCGATCTCGGCGGACCCATTACGGTTCCTGTGGGCCGCGAAACACTGGGCCGCGTGCTAAACGTCATTGGCAAGCCAGTAGACAAGCTTGGTCCCGTGAACGCAAAAGTGCATCTGCCCATTCACCGTCCTGCACCTGCGTTTGATGAGCAGTCGACACGCGAAGAGATGTTTGAAACCGGCGTGAAAGTCATCGACCTCATCCAGCCATTTTTGAAGGGCGGCAAGATTGGGCTGTTCGGCGGCGCGGGTGTCGGCAAGACAGTCATTATTCAGGAGCTGATTAACAACGTCGCGCTGAAGCATGGCGGCTTCTCTGTGTTTGCCGGAGTCGGCGAGCGCACCCGCGAGGGCAATGACCTCTGGGTGGAATTCCAGGAAGCAGGCGTTATCGACCTGAAGGATTTCTCGAAGTCAAAAGCATCTCTGATCTATGGCCAGATGACCGAGCCGCCGGGCGCGCGTCTTCGCGTAGCGCTGACCGGCCTCACTGTTGCTGAATACTTCCGCGACAATGAAGGCGCGGACACACTGCTCTTCATCGACAACATCTTCCGCTTCACACAGGCGGGTTCTGAAGTGTCCACACTGCTGGGCCGCATGCCTTCGGCAGTGGGATACCAGCCGAACCTCGCTACGGAAATGGGCGAATTGCAGGAGCGCATTACTTCAACCAAGAAAGGCGCGGTCACTTCAGTGCAAGCCGTCTACGTTCCGGCCGACGACCTGACTGATCCCGCTCCCGCGACAACTTTTGCCCATCTTGATGCGACTACGGTGCTTTCGCGCCCGTTGTCTGAGTTGGGTATTTATCCTGCTGTCGATCCACTGGCTTCAACATCGCGCATTCTTTCGCCGCGTGTCGTCGGGCAGGAGCACTACGACGTGGCCCAGGGCGTGAAGCGCATCCTGCAGCGCTATAAAGACCTACAGGACATCATCGCGATTCTCGGCATTGACGAGCTTTCAGAAGAAGACAAGCTCACCGTTGCGCGCGCGCGTAAAATTCAGCGCTTCCTCTCACAGCCGTTCCATGTGGCTGAGCAGTTCACGGGCATTCCGGGCCGCTACGTCAAGATTGAAGACACGGTACGGAGCTTCAAGGAGGTGCTCGACGGCAAACATGATGATATTCCTGAGCAGGCGTTCTATCTGAAAGGTTCGATTGAAGACGTGCTCGAAGCGGCTGAGAAGATGAAGACGACGGCATAAGACCATGGCTAACCAACTCCAAGTACGGCTCGTGACTCCGGAGCGCGTCCTCATCGATTCCACTGCGGACGCAGTAGAGTTGCCCGCGCGCAGCGGCTATCTCGAAGCGCTCTTCGGGCATGCGCCGCTGCTCGCCGAACTGGGTTCAGGCGAGGTTCGCATTCACGGGGGACGCGCTGGCGAGCATCGATTCAACGTCAACTGGGGCTTCGTGGAAGTACTGCCGGAACGGGTCACAATTCTCGCCGAGAGCGCGCTGAAACCGGAAGAAATTGATACCGGCCGCGCACAAGAGCAGCTGGAACGCGGGCAAAAGCTGTGGAATGAAGCAGGCGATGATCCCAGGAAGTATGAAGACGCAAACAACGTGATGGAAGAAGCAGAATCGAAGCTGGCAAGCGCTGCTTCGCGTGGGTAAAAGTTTCACTGTCATTCTGACGAAACAAAGCTGGTGAAGACTTCAACGATCTCGGTTCCATCATAAAGCGCTTGCGTTACTCTATTTCCCAGGTTGATGGCAATTCAAGGCTGGCATAATGCCAGCCTTTTCTCATCGTGTATTGTGATAAACGTCAAATGACCATGCGTGTGGAAGCAGTAGCATTGACAGATGTGGGTCGTGTCCGTTCGGCGAATGAGGACGCCTACGGCATTGCTGTCGAAGCCGGGTTATTTATTGTGTGCGATGGGATGGGTGGAGCGGCTGCAGGTGAGGTTGCCAGCCAGATTGTAGTGGCCACCGCACTTGAATGTATAGATAAGCATCAAGGAGCAAAAGAGCCGCGTAGCTTGCTGGAACAACTGGTTACTCTTGCAAACCAGCGCGTTTTCGCGCGCGCTGAGCGCGAGCCATCTCTGCATGGAATGGGTACGACGCTGGTGTCGCTTTTTGTACATGGCGACAGCGTGTGGGTCGCGCACGTCGGCGACAGCCGCTGTTATCGTTTCAACTCAGGACATCTCGAGCGCATAACACAGGACCATTCCCTGGTCGACGAGCAGGTTCGTCTGGGTCAAATGACTCCTGCAGAAGCAGAGATGTCGCCTTTCCGCAATGTGATTACGCGTGCTGTGGGAACGCGTGCTACTGTGACTCCGGATATCGACGAAGTACCAGCGCAATCCGGAGATGTATTTCTGCTTTGTTCCGATGGATTGACGAAGGAACTTTCTGAACCGCAGATTGCCCAGATTCTCGGCGAAACCACCTCTTCTGACTTGCAAATCGTCTCTCAGCGTTTGATTGATGAAGCGAATGAGTCAGGTGGCGCAGACAACATCACGGTTGTTCTGGTGAGGATTGGATAGCAGTCAGCAAGCGAAGGCGTCCTGACTCTCTGACGTGAAGCACTGACCCGCCGTCCTGATACACTCATCTGTTTTGCAGAGGTGAAGTGAATGAGTGAAATCAGGACTGTCGGCGTTCTTGGGGCGGGCACGATGGGCAATGGTATCGCGCATGTTTTCGCGCGCAGCGGATTCGATGTGCGGCTGTGTGAGGTCGAGCAGCGCTTTCTTGATCGCGGGCTGGATACGATAAAAAAGAACCTTGACCGTGAAGCAGCCAAGCAGAAAATAAGCGGTGATGAAGCGGTAGCAGCGCTCAAGCGTATTCAGGGAACGCTTGACCGGAAATCACTGGCCGATTGTGATTTTGTGATTGAAGCAGCGACAGAAAAATTCGAGATCAAGAGCGAGATATTTGCTGACCTCGACGCCATTCTGCCGAAGCATGTCATTCTGGCTTCCAACACGTCATCCATTTCCATTACAAAGCTGGCAGCGAAGACAAAGCGCCCGGAGCAGATCATCGGCATGCATTTCTTTAATCCTGTGCCGGTGATGAAGCTCGTGGAAGTAATTCGCGGACTGGCGACTTCGCAGGCGACCTATGACACGGTAAAGGCACTTGCAGAAAAGCTGGGAAAGACTCCGGTGGAGGTAAACGATGCTCCGGGATTCGTCTCTAATCGCGTGCTGATGCCGCTGCTCAACGAGGCGATGTATGCCGTGATGGAAGGTGTGGCGACCCCCGAAGCAATAGACGAGGTTTTCAAGCTGGGCATGGCGCATCCGATGGGGCCTTTAACGTTGGCTGATTTCATCGTACTCGACGTTTGCCTCGACATCATGCGCGTTCTTCAGGATGGCCTCGGAGATCCAAAATACCGTCCATGCCCGCTGCTCATCCGCATGGTCGATGCAGGATGGCTGGGACGCAAAAGCGGGCGCGGGTTCTATAAGTACGAATAAGCTTCAGGCCCCGTATCCGCGATGTTCCAGCGCTCGCAGCTTTTCGCTGGGCGGCCACGAGATTGTAAGCAGGAATGCCGAGTCTTCTGTCGCTGCAACGTCATGTCTGATGGAAGGCGCGAGTGTGAAAAGACCGCTTGTGGGTAACGTATGTTCTTTTCCATCCGCATGGATAAGCACAGAGCCCTGCAGTACAAGAATCGAGATGGTGCCGTCGGTGTGGTGTTCCTTCATGCGTGCATCTCGCTCCATGGTAATAAGCACCGCACGAAAGTCATCACGCTTGAAAAGAGTCTTGGCATAAAGGCCCGACTGCCAGGGCTTCTTCTTTTCGGAATCTGCAATTTCGCGCGCGAGATCAAATTGCGCCATTTCTCCCATTACTGTCGCTGTGGTCATGAGCTGCCCTCCTCAAAGAGAGATGCATTTTTGAGAGTATGCGATATGAAAAACCTGCTGCGTACAAGTCGCGGCCTGGTATGGATAGACTTTGAAGATGCATGCAGCGGCCCGGTCGAATGGGATGTAGCCTGTTTATTCGCACATCATTCAAACACAGGGAAACAGTTTTAAGAAACTATGGCGGCAAAGTGGAACCAGGATGGAGGTTTGACGGAAACGGCGTGGGTTGTAGCTCAATATGGTTCCCGCTTCGAGATTCTCCCGCCTCTTCCACACGAATCGGCGGTATCCTGAACAACATGGTTCAGATGACGGTGCTCGCCAGTGGCTCCAAGGGCAACAGCGCTGTTGTCGCCAGTTCGAAGACGCGCATCCTCGTCGATGCTGGTCTCTCCTGTCGTGAGCTCTTCAAACGGATGCAATCCGTGAACGAACACCCTAAAGCGCTCGATGCGATCCTCATCACGCATGAGCATCAGGACCATGTGCAGGGGCTTTCTGTCGCAGCGCGTAAGCTGGGTATTCCTGTTTACTTCACCGAAGCGACGCATCGCGCCTGGATGCGCTGGATGACTCCGCGCAAGCGGCTTACCTATGCCGAATGGCTGGAACAGCGCAAGCAGGAGGCGGAGAAGAAAAAAGCCGAAGCAGAAGCGAGTGATGTAGTTCCTGATGCAGATGCCGAGAACCCCTTCTATCGCGAGCAGGAGCTAGCCGAATGCGCTGCGGAAGAAGAGGAATTGACGACTTCTGAAGACAAACAAGAGGCTGATCCCTGCGCTTTGCCTGCTGTTGAGTATTTCCGCGCGGGGAGCCAGTTTTCGATTGGTGACATTACCATCAACGCCTTCACCATTCCGCATGACGCGATTGATCCCGTAGGCTTCGTTTTTCACGCGGAAGGCGTGCGCATCGGCCTTGCCACAGACCTAGGCTACATGCCTCCTAACGTCAGCCTCCAATTGCGGGGCTGCGATCTGTTGATGCTCGAGTCCAACCACGATCTTGAAATGCTGCGCGACGGGCCGTATCCTTGGTCGGTAAAGCAGCGGGTCATGTCTCGGGTGGGGCATCTCTCAAATGATGCTGCGGCGAATTTCCTGGAATCGCACTACGACGGACAAGCGTCTTATATAGTGTTGGCACATTTATCAGAGAGTAACAATCTTCCTGAGCTCGCGCGGATCTCGGCTGAGCGCGCGTT
>DATAQW010000215.1:0-28647 GCA_036264445.1 Pseudacidobacterium sp. | reverse complement strand
AGCGCGACGTTGCCCACAAATCCATCGCACACAATCACATCGGCGTGACCGTTGTAGATATCGCGCCCTTCGACATTGCCAATAAAATTAATCGGAAGCTGTTTCAGCAACGGCAGCGTTTCCGCCGTCAGTTCGTTGCCTTTGCCTTCTTCTTCTCCGATAGAAAGCAGCCCAACTCGCGGCCGCGAAATTTTGAGAACGCTACGCGCATACAACTCGCCCATCACGGCGAATTGTTCCAGGTTCTGCGGCTTGCAATCCACATTCGCGCCTACGTCAAGCAACACACAGGGAGATCCTGCGGTTGTAGGCATCACCACGGCGAGCGCAGGACGGTCTACGCCGGGCAGCGCGCCGAGCACCATTTTAGCCGTGGCCATCGCGGCCCCGGTATTGCCGGCTGTGATGAAGCCGGCGACCTTCTTTTCGCGAACAAGCCGCAGGCCGATGCGCATCGAGCTGTCGCGTTTGGTGCGAACAGCGTGCGCCGCCTTCTCATCCATGCTGATGTGTTCACTCGCGTGAACTACATCAATAGGGAGACGCTCTCCATCCAGATACTCGTATAGCAATGGGCGCAACCGCTCCTGAGGTCCCACCAGATGCACACGCACAGGCAGAGTACGGCAGGCAAGGATCGCGCCTCGAATCTCCGGCTCAGGCGCCTTGTCAGCGCCCATGGCATCGAGAGCGATATGGGTCAGCATCGTAGGCTGGAACTAGCTGGTTTCCTTTACTTCAAGCACTTCGCGGCCCTTGTAAGTACCGCACTTGGGGCAGGCACGGTGAGGAAGCTTGCGCTCATGGCAGTTCGGGCACTCGGAGAGCCCGGTGGATGTGAGCGCATCGTGCGCGCGGCGCTTTGCAGTGCGGGCCTTGGAGTGGCGCCGCTTTGGATTCGGCATAACAAATTCCTTTCAATTGAGCATCCGGACCGCTTACGGCCACACAGAGCTCACAATCACGATTTCATCCGGCTGCGCAGACTTGAACTTAAACCCGAAAGCGCCGACCAGCGCGGATCGACAGGCGCCGTTTCACATGCGCAGGCTTCGGAGTTCAGGTTCTGGCCGCAGCGTGGGCAAAGCCCCTTGCAGTCCTGGCGGCATAGTGTTCTGGCGGGAAGGGACAAAAGCACCTGCTCCCGCAGTACGTCTTCCAGCACAAGGCCACTCTTTTGATAATAACCGATTTCCGTCTCGGATGTGCTAATGGAGTGATCGTCGCCATCTTCGATGCCTAAAGGCCTGAAGATCAGATCAAATTCGCCTTCAAGGCTGTGCTCAACCGGCTCCAGGCAGCGGGCACAAGCCACATCCACCTTTCCCTGATATTTCGCCCGCACGCGGATATCTTCCACGATCTCGCGCGTTCCCCGATGCTCTTCGATTAGATCGGCGCGTCCAGCGACAAAAAGTGGCCCTTTTTGCTCTATTTCTGGACCAAAATCGACGATTTTTGGCTCAATTTCGACGTCAAATTCGAGCGGTTCCCGTTCGAGCTCGAGCAGGGTGATCAGCATGGCGCGCCTCTTTAACTGGGAAAGTGGAATTCTTTCCTGAGTATATCGCCAGTGGCAATGGATTTTTTTTGAGGAACGGCGTTGATTTAATTTGAAGCCTCTTATTTGGGTTTTACTGCGATCACCTCAATTTCCACGAGTGCGGCAGGAGTAGCCAGCGCCGCCACCTGCATGGCGCTGCGCGCAGGCTTGTTGGGCTGCTCCTTGGTACCGAAGAATTGCGTGTAGCCCTCCATGAATCCGGCAAAATCCATTTTGCCGCCTTTAGCTGGATCGCCTGCGAGGTACGCATGCATCATCACCACATCGCCCAGCGTAAGCTTCTGCGCTTCCAGCGCCTGTTGAATCTGCTTCATAGTGTTTATGGTTTGCGCTTTGGTGTCACCGGGGGCGCCGTGCATGATCGAAAAATCAATCATGCCGCTCAAATAAAGGGTGTCTCCCACCCACACTCCCTGAGAAATCGGAAAGTTTGAGTTCGGAAGGGGAATGCGCACAGTTTGCGCGCGCATCCCCGCAACCGTCAACAACAGGACCGCCATCACAAGGTTCATCTTTTTAAGCCGCACTGGTTCCTCCCTGCTGTATCGCTGCGCCGATCTGGTTGATGGTGCGGTGGGCCGAAAGCGCCGCGCCCTCCTGCCAGCCAATGATGTGGCTGGTATGATCGCCGGCGAAGTATACGCGACGGTCTGGAACGATAATGCGCTTATAGGTCTTTTCGTAATCTCTGCCGTATCCGTGGATCCACGACCCGTAGTTAAACGGAATCTCGCCCCAGTTGATGTAAACAGGATTCTTCAGTTCTGTTGAATGGCCTGGATGCAGCTTCTCAATCGCAGCACGCGATGCCTCCAGCTTGGCCTGCAAATCAGGCAGCCGTCCGAATGGCGTTCCATTCTCAATCGAGTACCCCCCAACAATCACGCCGGCCTGCGAGAAGAACGACGCGCTTGGATACCACACCACATCTACTGTCTGGCGAAGATATGAGAGGCCACCGTAGATGTTATAGTCCTGCTCCCAGAAACGCCGTGATTCCCATGCCACCTTATAACCGGAGTCGTAGCTGCTGGCATCAATCAGTTCCTTCACGTCTGGAGAAAAGTCGGCATCAAGATGCTTGACCACACTGAAAGGCATGGCGCAAATGCAGTAATCGGCATTGATTGTTTCTGATTTTCCTGTCTTGCTGTCGCGATAGGTGACGGTGACTCCCGCTCGCGACTGACGTATCTGCTTCACCTCGGCGCCGTAATGGATGACGTTTCCAAGCTTCTTTTCGAAAGCGGCGGGAATACGGTCCATGCCTCCGATGGGCTGGAACATCGTAGCCTGCCAGTCAATAACATCTTCAGCCAGCAGGCCCTGCCATAGATCTGCATCGAGTAATGCGTGCATCGGCAATGGGTCTTTCGCTTCGGGTTTCTCTGGGCCAGCGCCCGGATACACCTTAAAACCCGATCTCTGCGAACCCTTGTAGGCACCATCCGGAGTCAGGTCGCCATACTCACGCAAAAACGCAAGCATGCGCTCTTTATCTTCAGAAGTAACTTCCTCGTCGAGAGCGCCTTTTTTGATGCTCTTGGCCAGCAGCTCAGAGACATGGCCGCGTGTGTCATTCACCATCTGCCGCTGCTCGACTGCGATGCCGCCGTTCATCTTGTCGCATTGCAGCAAGGTTCCGCGAGAGGTGTTCACTTCCACTTCGAGGGGAACGCCGAGTTCGCGGCAATAGCCAAGCATTGTGGTATGAATGGAGGGCAAACGCGCTGGCCCAGCGTTGAAATAGTGGCCTTCTTCAAAAGCGCATGCCTGTTCCGTGCCGTCGGCAAAGTTGACCTTCGTACCGCGACGAATACTCCAGTTACGGCCACCAACGCGTTCGCGCGCCTCGAGCACAGTACATCGGTATCCGGCTTTGCCCAGTTCATATGCTGAAACCAGACCGGCAATGCCGCCTCCGAGAATCACAACACGTGTGCCGTTGCCTTGCACAGGTTTCAAAGCTGCCTGAGCATAAGCTTCAGGAGCGGGCAGCAAACCAAGCGATTGCATCATTACGAATGCGGCACTGTATCCGCCCGCCTGGCCAACACGCATCAAAAAATCGCGTCGAGTCAATCCCATAAACATCTCACCTCATGTGTTTTTCGTGCAGAGACCTCCCTGCACAAACCGGATAGGCCCCTTATAAATCCGCGCTGTGCAAAAGCACACACAGCAAGTCGTGTGCAGGTTTTGCGATTAGAAAATGACCTTTAAAGCCAGCTGCGTATTGAACGGCTCACCCGCGCCGATGCCAGGGGCACCATTGTAGTCGCCGATTGTGTCATAAAGAGAGAACGCGTTTGCCTTCACATCCGGCGGAGCATAGTTCGCGCGATTGAGGAGATTGAACATTTCCGCGCGGAACTGTACCGTCACGCGTTCTTTAATTGCGGTGTTTTTGAAGACCGACAAATCCACGTCGCTGTAACCGGGAGCAAAGAACTGGTTGCGGCGAAGAGTTCCGAACGTTCCAGCTACGGGATCGGTGAACGCATCCGGATTCAGCCAGCTCGCATTCGGCGTCTGGTGGTGCACGTCTCCCGCATACGGATTGCCGGTAAGGTTTGAGCGCTGCGTAAACTCATCAGTTCCCGTGTTGTCTGAATCACTAAGAACGTTGAAAGGCTGGCCGCCGTGGAAGTTCATCAGGCTGCTGAGCTCCCAGCCACGGGTAAGCCCCTTCCAGCGACTGCCTCCGGGAACGGCATAGGTCACCTGGATGATTCCAGTATTGCGTGTATCGAAGTCGCTGTTGCCGTAATCGCACTTAAAGCCGGCGTTCGAAACCGGACCGCAGCCTGTTCCCGTTGCGATGCTGTTCTGTGGCAGCGCTCCGCGATAGGCCGTGACTTCGTCAAGACTGTGGCTCCAGGTATAGGCCACCTGAGAGGTAAGCCCATGCCAGGCGTTGGTGCGGAAGGTGGCCTGCAGGGAGTTGTAGTTCGATGTGCCGATGCTTTCGATCTGGTTGATGTTGCCGTAGTGCTGGCCGTACGGATAAATCCGCTGGTCGTTGTAATAAGGGCGACTGGTCTGGTCAACGCCATCAGCGCTGAGAGCAGCCTGGTTGATATCCAGGATCGACAGGAGATGGCGCGCCTGCGAGCCGACGTATCCGATGGTGAAGACGGCTTTCGAACCAAGACTCTGCTCAATATTGAAGTTGAAATTGTAGTTATAAGATGGGCGGAAGTTCTTATTTACTGAGAACACACCAAAGACGCCGCAGTTATCGCCGCCGCCCGGAACCGGCGTCGCCAGGCAGGTCAGGTTTCCTTCTGAAGACGGGAAGAAGCTTTGTCCTGCTGTCCAAACCTTCGTACCCTGTTCGACTGTGAAGACAGGGTTGTTGCCAGCGGGATTGCCTTCTACGCCGTTGGGCGCGTTGTTGCCCGGGCGATTATCCAGAAATGGATTCAGGTTGTATGAATCGAAGTACAACCCGAATCCGCCGCGAACAACGGTATTAGGCTTCACCTGATATGAGAAACCGACACGCGGGCTGAAGTTCGTCCAGGTGCGGTTGAAGAGGTTTTCAATCTGATTTCCCTGGAAGGCAATGCCGTTGCCTCCTATCTCCGGACGGAAGACGGACATATTTTTCCAGTCATTGTGGAACGGGCCGATGTAGTCATAACGGATGCCATAGTTGATGTTGATTTCCGGAGTCCATTGCCAGGAGTCCTGCGCAAATACTGTAAAGGTGTTCACAAACACCTGGCGGTTTGGATCACCCTGAGAGATCGAAGACGATTCGGAAGTTCCGGTCAGGAAATCATTCAGTGCCAGGACGTGGCTGTCCATGCTGCGCGCCACGCATGCATCATGCCCGGGCTGGCCTGATGCAAAGTAACCCTGTGAGCAGGTGTAGTTTCCAGCGCTATCTGTAGCGTTATAGTCCTGCCCTGCCTGAGCTGCGTCTCCGTTGAAGGTAAAGACGCCTTGCGTGTGGCGGTGATAGAACTCGTCCAGCTGCGCCTGTCTGTACTCGCCGCCGAATTTGAACTGGTGCTTGCCGACCGTCCATGCCAGATCGTTTGTCAGGTGGCCGGTAATGTCGTTTCTGCCCTGTGGCGGCGTCAGGCCGATTGGATCAAATCCTGTGATCTTGATGTTCGGGGCCTGCGGAAACGGGGAATTCGTCACCAGGCCTGTGGCAGAGAGATTGAAATCCGTGGTGTAGTCGCTGAAAACCTGGTTAAAGTAGTTCACGCCCGCCAGCACCTGGTTCGTCAAGGAAGGAGTGAACACATGGTTATAAAGAAGGGCGTAATTGAAAACATGCAGAGGCGCCACCTCATAATAAGGCAGCAACTGCGAACCAACCGGCGCGACCTGGTTGCCCTGTCCGCCGAATACGCGCGCGGACAAGGTGTTTTTGTCATTGATGTTCCAGTCCACCTTGACCAGCCCGTTGTAGCTGTAGCCGAATTCAGGATCAGGACTGTGATAGTTGTTTGTCGACGCCGGTCCGTTTAAAGCGTAAGAGGGCCAGTAGGTGGACAACAGAGCCTTGGACACGCTGCTTACCGGGTTCACATTCTGGTAGAAGTCCAGCAGCGGCTGCGTTGCCGTCTGCCATGCCGTTGACGGTTCAGTTCCAAGACCTGGCAGGCCAATCACAAACCGCTGGTGCTCGTAAGTCGCAAACCAGAAGAGCTTGTTCTTTACAAACGGCCCACCGGCCGAGAATCCATAGTTGTAATTGCGCACCTTCTGCTTCTCGCCCGGAGTGAAAGGCGATCCCGCGCCGAAGAACTCATTGCGGTTGTAATAGTAGAGCGATCCGTGCAGGCCGTTCGTACCGGATTTCAGAGAGAGATTAACCGTGCCGCCTGGATTGCGTCCCGCTTCCGGAGCCGCCTGTGTCTGCGCGGAAAACTCCGCGACGGCATCGATCGGCAGCACAATGCCTGCGATCCCGGAAACACCGCCCTGGTTCACCGCAGGAATGTTGTGCCACAGGTCATTGTTATCAACTCCGTCAATCTGCCAGTTCATCTGGTTGGCCCGGGTGCCGTTCAGCGAGCCGTAACCTCCACCCACATATCCGGCAAAGCCTGGCGTCAAGCCGATCATCTGCGTAAAGTCGCGGCCGTTCAGCGGCAGATCCTGCACTGTCTTTTCATTCAGGACGGTTGTCTGTGTCGTCGTCGTGGTATCCAGTGCCAGCGCCGCAGCAGAGACTTCGACCGTAGTTGCCTGCGTTGCCACCGTCAACTTGACCGGCAAAGTATAGATGGCGCCGGCAGCCACCTCTACGTTGCCCACTCTGACAGTCTGGAATCCGCTCGCCGTCGCCGTCACAGTATAGATGCCGAGCGGCAGGTCCTGAAATGCGAATTCGCCGCTGCTCGATGTAACAGTAGTGTGCTGAACCTGCGTTGCATCGGCCGTCGCTACAACCTGCGCTCCGGCGACCACTGCGCCGGCCTGATCGGTCACAGCCCCATTGATGCCTCCGCGAAATGTCTGCGCACGAGAGACCGATTGCAGTATGAGAGCGAATGCTGCAAATAGAACTGTGACAGTGACAAATCTAGAGAGAAAACGACGACCCCGGAATAACATCACCACGACCTCCAAAAGAATGTTGTGAAAACTGTTCTGTTTTCTTGGCAAGCTGCTGTTCGACGGAAGCGCTAGGGATTTACAGATACCGCCAAAGCGCATTCTTTGGGATATCGCGAAGGGTGAAATGTCTGACGGATAACTTCCATGTCCAAACTTAGTTTGGGGAAATTCATTGTTTCAACTGTAAATTCGGGGTATATGTGAAATTGATGTGGTGCAATAAATGGCGTTTATTGTCTCGCTGCCAGTCATGCGCAACTCGAGCAAACAGATCTATACGCAAAACCTTGATTTAGCTAGAGAGGAATTACTTTGAAGGCGAGAGCAAATAAATCGACGCGTGACAGATAGATAAAATCTGTTTATCCAGTCCGCTACACAGCTTAACTTATTAGTAAACCAACAGAGATGGTCGCAATCCACAAAAATCAACACAACTACGCCCGAAGACTACTATCATATGCAGCCTGCTTCAGGCGCATAGTAACTTAGATATAAATTCACCCAACATTATTGCTTTGCCGTTACCTTCATGGAAGTAAGCGACGTGTTCCACTCCTCATTCATCAGAAGAAACGCTCCCAGGCCATGGAAGTCATTTGTATTGCGTTTACGATTGAAGTAATAGTTCAGGTCGCTAACGTTCGTACCTTCGCAAATATCTGAGATGTTCGTAAGGCCATCGTCCCCAGTAGAGACCTTCGACAGCACGCCCTTGTAGCCCTTCTCGGCAACATGCTTATATTTCTTGCTGATGTATCCGCGCTTTACGGAGACGTCGAGGATGTAGGTATACATAGATGAACTTGACGTCTCAGTCCAGTTCCCGCTCACATTAGGCTTGTCGACAATCTGGTACCAGAGTCCCGTGGCAGGGTCCTGATATTTCGCAAGGTCTTTGGCGAGCCGGTTCAGGATCTTGATCATCTCTTTCCGGCCTGGATGGCCTTTCGGCAGAACATCCAGCACATCTACGATTGCCATTCCATACCAACCAATGGCGCGGCACCAGAAATAAGCTGAATGATGTGTCACAGGATCAGCCCATGGCTGTTTTCCACTTTCGTCGTATGCGTGATAAAGCAGCCCTCCATGCGGATCCTGCAGGTGTTTGTAGTACACGAGTATCTGTCTTACGGCTTCATCTTCCGTGTACTTTTCATCGCCAAACATCTGCCCATAGCGGACCAGAAATGGCTGCGACATATAAATTCCATCGAGCCACAGCTGCCATTGACGTGATGGCACAGTCGCATGCCAGAAGCCGCCATCAGAAGTTCGTGGATAGTCATCGAAACGATGCCGGAACTTATCTGCTGCGAGCTTGTATTTCTCTTCATGAGTTTCCTGATAGAGCACAAGCACGAGATTCGCAGGCAGAACATAATCCAGTGCGTCTACCTTGTGGTCGAGATTTCCATCTGCGTCGATGTGTGTGTCTACCCAATCCTTGATGTACGCGAGATATCTCGGATCGTGAGTACGCAGATAGACCTCATACTGGCCAAACAAATAGAGCGCCTTCGCATATCCCCAGCTGCCGAATTGTTTCGCGTCAGGGTTGCGGGTAAGCGTGGAATCGACAACGGCTTTCGATATGTCGGATGAGGATTGCGTCTCTTGTGCGTCAACTGATAGCACGCACCCGGTTAGCAAAAAAGCGGCAAGAAGAAAGTACGTTGCCAGTTTGTTCATTTTCTCCCCAAAAGTTGTGACAGATACTCTTGTCTCAGCAAACCAGTCAGAATGATTATTCTTGCTCATGCCTGCGTCGAAATTCCTGAATATGAGCAAAAGCGTCCCGTCCCGTGAGACGGAACGGCAATTCGTTACAAGGCAGACATCTTTTCTTTATCTCGATAAACGATCACTGGCTGCTGTGTCGCCACTCGAACTTCCACACTTCTGGAGACTGGCGCTGATTGTGCATTTGCTTCCCGCTAGTCGAGACGAAAACGCGCTGACAGATTGACCGCAAAGGTTACGACACCTACGCTGAATTCAGTTGAGGCTTATCGCTTGAAAGATCATCTCTCTGAAGACGCAGCGGATTCTTGTCTTCTGACTCGGCGTCAATGGCTGGGCCGTGTGCCTATGCCCGTCATTGCTGCGACTCTTGGCGCAGGTCTGTTGGAAGAAAAACATGTCGCAGCGCAAACACGCAATGCAGCGTCCGATCGAGGCGCGAGTGTTTACAACATTCGCGATCACGGTGCGAAAGGCGACGGAATAGCACTCGACACAGCAGCCCTCCAGTCCGCAATCGACGCTTGCCACAATGACGATGGTGGCACCGTGCTTGTGCCTGCAGGAACCTTCCTCATCGGAACAGTTGAGATCAAGAGCAACGTCACGCTGCACATCACTGCCGCGGGAAAACTGCTCGGCAGCGCCGACGGCAAGCAATATCATCCGGTCGATGCAATTCCGCAGCACGGCGACTCAACGCTTGAAGATGGAAACTGGGCGCTACTCTTTGCCGTCAATGCAAAGAACGTAACTATCGAGGGCCCGGGTGCTGTTGACGGACAGGGCATGCAGTTTCACTCGCCTGTTCACGGCACGCCGCCGCCTAGCGGAATCGGGGGCAGCAAACGCCCTTATCATCTTCTCTGCTATCGCTGCGAGAATCTCACCGTACGCAATATTGACATGCTCGAAAGCGCATACCACAGTATTCGCGTTATTCAGTGCAAGCGCGTGCACATGGAGAGCATCTACATCCACAACCGCGTGAACGGGAACAATGATGGCTTCCATTTCATCAGCTGCGAATATGTGACCGTCAGCAACTGCATTATCAAATCACAGGATGATGCCTGCGCACTCTTCGGAAGCTGCAAATACATTACGATCACCAATTCTTCGTTCAGCACGCGCTGGTCTGTCTTTCGCTTCGGCGGAGGTGTTGCTGAGAACATCACGGTATCGAATTGCGTTTTGTATCAAGTATATGGGTGCCCGATTAAATTTCACGGCTCTCCGGGATCACGATTTGAAAACATCTCATTTTCGAACCTGATTCTCGACGATGTCACCGGCCCAATTCACATCAGCATCGGCCCGTCGAATCGTCAGACTTCAGACGATGCAGCCGTGGAACCTGCAAAGGCTGCAGCAGTTGGCCGAAATATTTCATTCAGCAACATTCATGGGACAGTGACTACAAACCCATCGCCACTCCCGGACTTTCCCTTTCAAAGCGGCTATCGTCCGGGAGAAGGACATTCCTGCATCACGTTGAATTGCATAGGCAATGCAATTCTCGAAAATATTTCCTTTGACAATATTCATCTCACCTTCGGCGGGGGAGGAACTGCCGAAGAAGCTGAGCGCCGCGACCTTCCGCAAATAGCCGGCGAGTATTTCATGCTGGGCCCAATGCCTGCATATGGCTTTTATGCGCGCAATGCCCGGGGGATCACGTTACAGAATATGCGTTTTCAAGTCAGCGAGCCCGACCTGCGCCCGGCAGTGATCTTTGACCATGTCGATGATGCAGCCGTCAGCGGACTGAATGTACAGGGCAACCCTCAGGCGGAATCAGTCTTACGCTTCATCGATTCCAAACACGCTCTGTTGACTGCCACACGGCTGCTCACTCCAGCTACAACATTTCTTCAACTTGAAGGCGCAGAGAATGAGGCGATCGCAATCGATGGCGGTGATTTCTCAAAAGCAGCGACCATGCTTGCCTTCAAGAACGGCGTAGCGAAAAATGCTGTCAAAGTACGGGATTGAAAAGGCCCCTAAGCAGGAGTCTTCGAATAATACCGGCTGGCGATGATAGAAGCCTGCGGTGCATTTGATCCGAAGCTTCTTGTTTCGATCAGCAGTTCGAATGGCATCAGCCGCCCATTTGGGGCTAAAGTTTTATCGATAACGGGGCGCATGGCATCACGATTAAAGAGAATATCGGCAGCTGCCTGCGTTCCGGCCATCGTTAATCCCTCTACGATCAGCACCCATCCGGTTTCATTCAGGTTCGGCACCAGCGCGATCACTGCATAGGTACGGTGTGATGGTGCTGTCGCATCATTGGCATAGCTTGCCAACTCGCCCTGAAGCGGATGCCGGTTGAAGATCACAGACTGATTCGGCTCCGGCTCATATCCGGTTCTGATACCGGAAGCGGCGGCATCCTTGCCGCCGCTTTTTTATGGATCCTGGTCTGAACGCAGCCGCTAGGAGTCGAACTTCTCAAACGCCGCCTGTGCCTTTGCGGCTACGGTCTCCGGCGGCTCCTCAAGAGCATAATGAATTTCCAGAACGCCTGCCGGTGTTCGTGGAGCGGATCGCAACTCGTTCATTGTCTCGTCCCAGTTGATCGTGCCGTCCCCGGGCCAGAGATGCTCATCACGCGTGCCGTTGTTGTCATGCAGATGTGAGGACCGGATGTGCGCGCGCAATTCGCCTAAAACAGGTGCGACGCCATCTCCGATATGAGCGTGTCCTACATCCAGACAAACACCAATATCCTGAAAATGACCAACGCTCAGAATTTCCATAATGTTGTGCGGCTGCGCAACTTCATTCTGGATATTCTCGGCCAGCAGCTTCACACCGAGCGGATTCGCAAAGGCACGCAGGTGCTCCAGTGCTGTCAGAGAATTTTCCAGTGAGCGCGGACTCCAAGTATCTTCCCGCTCTCCAAGATGGAGCACCAGGTAACGGAACGGAATCTGTTCTGCCACTTCAAGGGCGCGCTTAATCTCATCCATAGCATCGACGCGACGCGATTTTTCCGGATGGATCACATTGACGGCAGGCGCGCCGCTGCGGCCCATTTCAAGATCGGGAAACATAGGCGCGTGCATCGAGAATGCCTCGACCGCATTAGCGCGAAACCAGTCGGCAATTTCGCGGACATGCGCGCGATTGGTGTAGTCAAAATGCTGGCGCGCCGCAAAAAGTTCGACGCCCTGTGCGCCCGCCCGGGCAAAGAGATCAAGAAAGCCAGGGTGCAGACGGCTGCGCAGAAATACGTGCGTAGAAATGACCTTAAGCATGGATGATGTTGTGCAATGATTCCTGTGTCTATCATCTCATCCCGGCTGACAATCTTCGCAACAAACCCTTTTCGCGCAACTATCAGCTGAAAACTGCATTTGATTACTAATGTTTAGAGCCCGATTTGTTCTGGACTCAACATTGGATGGAATTACCTTATAAAAAAATTACTTTCGTAGGAATTTTGATTTGCGCCCTTGCTTCAGCACCTTCATTTGCGCAGGTGATTGTGCGGGTTGCGCGGCCTCCTGTCATTGTCGAACGTCCGGGACCACCTCCAAGACCGGGCCATGTCTGGATTCCTGGATATCACCGCTGGGATGGAGGACGTTACGTCTGGACACCCGGATATTACGCTCTTCCCCCTCGCGCGCACGCTGTCTGGACGCCAGGACATTGGGTAGCGCGTGGTGGAGGCTGGGTCTTCGTACAAGGCCACTGGCGTTAATAACAGCAATCAGTGAATGCTCCATCCTGACAGAATCGGGATGGAGCTGTTCAAACGAATCTTAACGCAATTCCATAAATTTCAGAATTGCGGCTTTCTGAAATAGCTCCCGGAAAATCCGAATCGTTTCCCGCTATGCAAGAATCTTGGTGGTAGATGGCCCTGAAGACTACCAAACAACCACTGCGGAGTGAAATCCAACTGTCTTCCGTGCTTTATGCTCTCGGCGATACAGTACGCCTTGAAATCATCCGTCAATTGGACGGCAACGAGCGTGCATGCGGCACTTTTCTGCTCGATATGCCCAAGTCGTCTCTCTCGCATCATTTCCGCGTTCTGCGCGAAGCAGGCATTGTAGGCACGCGCCCGAATGGAACGTCGCTTATCAACTGGCTGCGCATGGACGATCTTGAAGTGCTCTTTCCCGGTCTGCTGCCGAGCGTGCTCCGGGGAATCAGAAAAAGTGCGAAGCAGGCCAGAACTTCACGAAAATAGCGATTATTTCACTGAAAGTGAGTTGTTCAACGGAAGAAAGACAGACACCCTCGTACCGTGAGAAATAGCATTTGTACTGCTTTTCACTTCAATTCTGCCTGAATGCCCTTCTACAAACTGTTTTGCCACAAAGAGTCCAATGCCCGTGCCAACAGAACCACGAGTCGTGAAGAATGCGTCGAAGATTCTAGGCAGTATTTCTCGCGGAATGCCGATCCCAGTATCCTCCACGCTCAAGGTAATGCCGTCGCAATCACTTGTTACTGTATCTTCCACTGAAACAGAAAGAGTGCCAGCGATTGGCATTGCCTGAATTGCGTTTGCGATCAGGTTAGAAATCACCTGGATGATTTCACCCTTACGCATAACAATTTGCCGGGTCGAATAAAGGTTTTTCTCAATACGAATTCCTGCCGTCTTACATTTTGGCTCATAAATCCTGATCGCATCCGTAGCCAGGGTGGACAGAGAAGCACTGGCCACCGATGCATGCTCACGATAAAAGCCAAGAGTCTGCCTGGCGATATGGGAGATGCGCTCAATCTCACTCTCCGCTGCGCTAAGCAGGCTAATGACTTCTTCAGCGTTTGTCGCATTTGCTTTCGCCAGAAAAACCAGATTCAGCACGGCCTCAAGCGGATTATTGATTTCGTGAGCGATCGTTGCCGCCATGCGCCCTGCGGCTGCGATTTTTTCCGACTGAATCAACGACGCTTCCATGCGCCGTTTAGAGGATATGTCCCGCAGAATCTTCGATGCGCCGATAACAACGCCTGACTCATCCCTCACTGGAGAAATACTGAGCGAGACATCGATCTTTTCACCACTTTTCGTCAACCGGATAGTTTCATAGTGGTTGATACATTGACCAGCTGCTATTTTTTGGAGAATTGCGTTTTCCTCAGAATGCAGCTCTCTGGGAATTATCTTTAGAATAGACTCTCCAATCATCTCTTCGCGCGAATAACCAAGAATCTGTGTCGCTGCCGGATTCCAGCTGGTGATATGCCCCGTCAGATCTTTGCTCACAATTGCATCATTCGATGATTCCACGATGGCAGCGAGCTCGCTCAGATACTTTGTAGTATCTTTTTGCTTCAATCTATCGTTATCTAGATATTCGAGGCTTGCGCTGGCATTCATTTTCTTGTCGACGACATGGGCACATCAAGATACGATGCGTCTTGCCAGGCCTGAGATGACCTACAATCCAAAATATGAGCGGCGAAACCTTCACAATTGTACGAACGGATCAGTTTCGCCTTCAGCTTCTCTCCTGGTATGACATTCACGCGCGCGAGCTTCCCTGGCGCCGGACACGCGATCCGTATGCCATTTGGATTTCAGAGATCATGCTTCAGCAGACGCGGGTCAATGCAGTGCTCGACCACTATGCGCGCTTCATGGCCCGCTTTCCTGCAATCCAGAACCTGGCCAATGCTGAAGAATCGGACGTGCTTGCCATCTGGAGCGGTCTCGGATACTACCGCCGCGCCCGCATGATGCACAAAGCCGCAAAAGTCATCCAAGATGAGCTTTCAGGCAAAATGCCCGAAACCTCTGATGATCTGCGAAAGCTTCCCGGCATTGGCGATTACACTTCGGCCGCCATCGCCAGCATTGCGTTTGGTGAGTCTGTGGCTGTCGTTGACGGAAATGTAGAGCGTGTCGTCACTCGTCTTGCGGGCTATCAAAACCCAAACAGCAAAATGATTCGCCAAGCAGCAGAATTGCTGCTCGACCGCGAACGTCCGGGTGACGCGAACCAGGCCGTGATGGAGCTTGGAGCTACGATATGTCTGCCGAAGAACCCGTTGTGCCTGCAGTGCCCAGTGCAGAAGCTATGCCACACGCGCGGTGAACATCCAACCGCTCCACGCAAAGAAATGATTCGTAAGCGTATCAGTTACGCATTCATTCAACGCGAAAAACGCAAAGACCACATTGAAGTGCTACTTGAGCAGCGCCCACATGATGCCTCTCTGATGGCTGGTATGTGGGAGCTGCCACTACTTAGCGAAAACGAGATTGGTACAGATCGCCTGCTGTTTACTGTCCGTCACTCGATTACTACAACCAACTATTCCGTAGATATTTTTCGATTTGCGTCTGACGAAGAGTGTCTTTTATCAAGAAGCAAAACACGCAAATGGATCAAAATTAAAGAAATGACCGCTCTACCGCTCACGGGTCTTGCGCGTAAGGTGCTGAAGCGTCTGCACTTCTTTCCTGGAGAGACTGCTCCTGCGCTTGCCGCAAAACAAGCCGCCGCTTCAACAGCAATAAATGCGCTCTTTTCTGTTGCAAAATAGTTCTACAGATTCCTATTGCTCGATCACTACACTTTTCTTAGGAGCATGAATGACTCGATCTTCTCGTCTTGCTTTTATTTCTGCCGTCACATTTCTTTCTGCTTCCGCCGCGCTTTGCCAGATGCAAGTTCCCGCTGTTCCGGGAGTGCCGGAAACTGCCCGCCAGGCTGCTGCAAGCATTGACGCCGAAAAGATACGCGCGCATGTACGTTTCCTGGCAAATGATCTACTCGAAGGGCGCGGCCCTGGCCTGCGCGGCGGACAACTTGCCGGAGAATACATTGCCACGCAGTTCGCTCTCGATGGACTAAAGCCTGCGGGAGATAACGGAACCTATTTTCAGAAGGTCCCGCTTTACGCGGTACACACAGTCGAAGATCAGACCACGGCGGAGTTTGTGCCGGCAAGTGGACAGCCCATTCCGCTCGAATACAGCAAAGACTGGGTTGGCAAAGATCAGACAGGAGCAGAGTCAGCAAATATTGATGCGCCCATTGTTTTTGTCGGATACGGCATCGATGCGCCTGAATACCATTGGAACGACTATGCGGGCGTGGATGTAAAAGGAAAAATCCTGCTCGTCGTTGTGAATGAGCCTCCTTCAACGGATGACAATTTCTTCAAAGGCAAAGCGCTGACTTACTACGGACGATGGACCTATAAGTATGAAGAGGCATCGCGCAGAGGCGCGCTCGGTGTGCTCATCATCCATCGCAATGACCTCGCAAGTTATCCATGGCAAGTCGTGCGTGATTCGCAGGCGATCGAAAAATCCTACTTGCAGAGCGATCCAGCAGCCACGCTCAAGGCCGCGAGCTGGATACAGCATGATGTCGCGCAGAAACTACTGACCGCTGCAGGGCAAGGTAATGTTGACAGCCTGATCGACGCAGCCGGTAAGCCGGGATTTCATGCCGTTGAACTGCCGGTTCACTTCAAGGCGCACATCGCCAGTAAAGTGCGCCGTTATGAATCCGACAATGTGATTGCCGAAGCTCCTGGTGCGCAGCCTGGACAAGCAGTCATTTACTCCGCGCATTACGATCATCTCGGCATTGATCCAAATGCGAAGGGCGACAACATCTACAACGGAGCGGCAGACAACGGCACTGGCTGCGGAATTCTGCTTGAGATGGCGCGTGCCTTTTCTCAGACCAAGCCGCCGCATAGCGTTTACTTTGCCTCTGTCACGGCGGAAGAACAGGGGTTGCTCGGTTCTCAGTGGCTTGGAATGCATCCTCCGGTTCCCGCATCGCAAATTGCTCTCAATCTGAACTATGACATGTTGAACCCCATTGGCATTCCTACGGCTGCGGAAGTAAGTGGCGCTGAACGCACAACCTTTTATCCGGAGGTGGAGAAGACCGCGAAGACCTTCGATCTCACCATTGAGCCGGACCAGTTTCCTGGCGCAGGGCACTATTACCGCTCTGATCACTTCAGCTTTGCGCGCGTAGGCATTCCCTCATTCTCCATCGGGCAAGGAACACTTTTTGAAGGCCGTACCCCGGAATGGGGTAAGGAGCAGATGGAGGACTACGTCGCACACCGCTATCATCAGCCCTCCGATGAGTACAACCCAGAAATGGACTTCCGCGGCAACGCTAAAATGGCCCAGTTCGGGTTCATTCTTGGGTGGGAGGCATCGTCGCTCTCAGAACCTATTGGCTGGCAGCCGGGTGACGAGTTCGAGGCCGCTCGCAAGAAAGGCAATTAATGCGGGGTCAGGGCATGCGACGGCAGGCAAAGCATCAACTTCTTATCGCGCTGTTCTTCATGCCCTTCGCTCTTGCTGCCCAGACGGCGAGCGATCCCAGGCTGCATCATCGTGGCGATCCCAGCACCATAGATCATCCAGTCGTCATCAAACAAGGCAAGAGCAACTCCATCATTCCCGAAGACGCCTCAGGCGAATATATGCTGGGCAAGCCCGGAGAGGTTGTTGAAATCATTCTGCAATTCGGAGAATTGAGCGGCTACATCTCCCGCCAGGGCGATGGCTACAGCGATGAAGGCACGCCGCTCACCTTCTTCTTCGAACAAACCTCACTGCACGATCAGGAATTGGGTTTCACCACCCGCCAGGTGCACGGCATCTGGTACTCATTCAAGGGAACCATCCTCAGGGGAACGGGCAAAACGCGCGATGAGAACGGCTATTACGTCCTGATGGGCGACCTGATCGAACATGATGCCGTTCACAAAACAGAAAGTCGACGGTCAGTTGCGTTGAAATCCGGACAGCAGCCCGGCTAAGCCTTTTCCAGATACGCGATACTCCGCCTCTCTACGTTTCGTTTCATCTCATTGCGGGATACAGACAATACGGCGCCCAGCTTTGGTGAAAGCTGCGTATTCGGCAGAATGCTTCATTTAGCCGAATACGATCACTCATTGAGGACAAGGCCGCGCTCTTTTTCTTCCTTCGCGGATTGGAACTCTTTATACCCCGTGTTGCAATACGGATGGGTCATCTGGATGTTATTAATATGCCCAGACCCTCCATCCCTTTGTGCCTTAATATGGTCGTAAGACACAGATTTTTGGGGATCAAGTAGTCCCCCACAAATCGGGCAAGGAAGGGCCTTTGCAATAGCATTTTGGATAAAGAGCATCGACTTTGTGTCGTCTGAAATGTGCGGCGAAGCCTGCTTACCATTAACCTCAAGAATTCGCCCAGTGATTCCTAAATGCGAGATGGCTTTTTGAATTTCTAAACTTTCATTCTTTATGGCTGTAGCCACCAGGTAATCAAATAAATCTCGCATCTTCGGAACTCGTTGGGTCTTGCCCATGTTCTGAAGAACGAGTCCGATTGTCGATTTATTGTTTAACAAAAACTGTTCAATTTTCTGTCGTACCAATGTAAATGCCTTGAACCATTCGGCGTTGTTGTTGCGGAGCTTTTCAGATACAAGCGCGGTCATGCCAAGGAACAGGAATCTGCTGTATTTCCCTTGTTCATTGTAGAAATAGACCGCTGGATGTAAGCCCAAACTGCCCGGTCCATTTCCCGTCAGTCGAGAAAGAATCTGAACCGAATTCCTCAAAACCTTCAGAGTTCCATCTCCGTCGTCGTCATTCAAATATCCACTAATCGGTACTATTGGCTGTTCTCTCGTCCCCGCAATGGTCAAGAATTCAATCAATAGCGAAAGTGCATCCACGGGTTAAACAGACCCGCCAAGAGGAACGTCGAGCGTCTTGAGCGGCAGTTCCGCCTCTGGCTGAAACAGCAACTTATGCAATTCCTGAGCAAGCTCCACAATTTCTTTTCCGGCCGACTCACTGAATGATGACCAATACTTATGACCGCTACCAGCCCGCAAAATTGCTCTTGCGCTAATAGCAATTGGCTTGCGCCGATTCTCAATCAATGACCTTTCAGTTTCGTCAAGCGGCGTGCCTTGCGAATTGATCTTGAAGAATGATGATTCGGCAACTAGTGGGCTTCCTTGCACCCATTGAAGAGCTAATGCGCGCGTGAATAAGACCTTTGCGCGCTTAGAAACGGCAGACTCAGTCATTGAGTCCACATGGCTTTTTAATGTTGAGTATCTGCCAACCTTTTGCTCGATCAACTTACGAGCCCGCTTTGCAATGCGTTTTTGGTCTTCCGAAATATCCGTTTTATAGAAGGCTGCGGAAATTGCACCGTCACCGTAATCGTCCTCCATCCAAGCGCGTATCGCGCTCAGTCTGTGTCCCCCATCAATCACAAATATGTATGAGGGAGATTTCCAAAGAATGAGGGAAGGAATCACCTCATTATCAAGAAAACTTTCGATGAAGGTCTGCATTTGTTCGGGGGTCCAATGGTTTGTCTCTCGCTGGAAGTCCGGCTTACGCAGCAATTTCAGAACAGGCGAATCACCGTATAAATGAGTAATCGGGAAGTCCTGGAAGAGGTTCAATGCAAACTCTCCTTCCACTTCCTTAACAGCGAAATCTTCGCGAGGAATCATCGCGTCTAAGTTGACCTTTTTGGCCATCAGGGGTACCTCAGGAAATGGCTTAATCATACGCCACTCCCGAATCTTGATGAGCCAGCGATATTATCACCTTATAAGTTATTAAAAATAAATATATTTACATTTCTTTATAACGGACATAGCAGGCGGGCAAAGCAATTAGATATATCTAAGATAGCTTGCAAATAGATTCGACTTAGATATATCTTAAGCTATATCGAAGGAGTATTTTATGTTTAGAAATTTTTCAAACCAGGAAGGCGGACGCTGCGGACACTGGAAGTATTTTCGCGGCGGACGTTATGGATTCGGTGATATGGGCGAGTTCTGGGGCCGTCATGGCCATAAATTTGGTGCTGATTTTGGCGGAAGGCTTTTTGATCACGGCGAGCTGCGTTATGTGATCCTGCAAATGATTTCGGAAAAGCCCAGTTATGGGTACGAAATGATCAAGGCCATTGGCGAGCGGCTGTCAGGCATCTATTCGCCCAGTGCAGGTGTGGTGTATCCGACGCTTACCCTGTTGGAAGAAGAAGGCCTCGCTACGGTTACTTCCACTGAAGGCGGAAAAAAGCTCTACGCTATCACGGAAGCCGGAAAGAAGGAGCTGGAGGCGAATAAAGCGTTAGTGGATGCCATTTTCCACCGCATTGACAAGGTGGGCGCCGCATATGGACGGGGCCGTTCGCCGCAGATCATGCGCGCCATGCACAACTTCAAACTGGCACTCAAGCTGCGCTTCGCTCAGGGAGAGCTGTCAAAAGAACAGATACGCAGGATCGCGGAGATTATCGATGCAGCTGCAAAGCAGATTGAATCCATCTGAGGAGGACACGCTGTTAAACCGCCTGTACGAGTTTGAGATGAGAAACTCGCAACTGCAGGCTCTTGTGGTGGAGTTATTGGACAAGAACGAGCGCCTGCGCAATGCGTTGGCACGGCATGAGGAGAAGGTTGGCGCCAATCCATCAGCATCCTGATCCCCATGTCTATACGAGACACGGATCCACGCGCCTGTTCAGGTTGAGCAATATGAGTCGAAGGAACAAAACAGAGATATCATGCTGAACACGCCACATTCGGCGACTCCATCAATTCACGTAGCAGGGGACCTTATTGTTTTATAAGTCGCGACATTCCTCCAGCCGGCGCCAGTTCCTCAGGCAATTAGGTTTCGCTGGCATTGCATCGTCGCTGCCGGCCACTGTTTTTTCTAACTTCGCACGCGGAAGTACAGACAGCTCGACATGGATTCCGCGTGCGGTGACAAAGAACAGGTCTCCGCTTGCGCAGAGCGCGTTTTACCAATTGCCGCTTGGCGCAGTTCAGCCGCGGGGATGGTTGGGGGCGCAACTGGAGATTCAGGCAAACGGTCTCGGAGGACATCTGGATGAGACCTGGGCTGATGTGGGTCCGAATAGCGGGTGGCGGGGCGGCACAGGCGAGTCGTGGGAGCGTGGTCCCTATTTTCTCGATGGACTTGTGCCCCTTGCATATCTTCTCGATGATGCGCGTTTGAAGGCGAAGGCGCAGAAGTATATCGATTGGACTCTGAACAATCAGGCGGACAACGGCATGTTTGGCCCCCGGTCAAACGATGACTGGTGGCCACGCATTGTGATGCTCAAAGTTTTGACGCAATATCATGACGCAACCAACGATCCACGTGTGATTCCAGCCATGCAGCGTTATTTTTCGTTCCAGCTTGCGGAGCTGCCCAAACGGCCGCTGCGGGATTGGGGCAAATTTCGCTGGCAGGATGAAGCGCTGAGCGTCATCTGGCTCTACAACCGCACAAACGATGCCAGGCTTCTCGATCTGGCGCGCCTGCTTCACGCGCAAGGACATGACTGGCTTGCGCAATATGCAAATTTTCAATTCACGGAACGCATCACGGCAGAGCGCATCAAGCTGGCAGAAGGACAGGGTCTCGCCGATCTGGCACTGTCGACGCATGGCGTAAACAACGGACAGGCGATCAAAACCGGGCCGGTGTGGTCGCTTATTTCCGGCTCAGAAACAGACCGTAAAGCCGTGTTGCAGATGATCGCTGAACTCGACAAATATCACGGATTGCCGAATGGAATGTTTTCATGCGATGAGCACCTTGCTGGATTGAATCCGTCGCAAGGCTCGGAACTATGCACCGTAGTCGAATCGATGTTCTCGCTTGAACAGTCGCTTGCGATTCTCGGCGACCCAGCACTCGGCGACCGGCTGGAGAAGCTGGCTTTCAATGCATTGCCGGGGACATTTACCGACGACATGTGGGCCCATCAATACAACCAGGAACCAAACCAGGTCGAGTGCAGCCTGCATCGCAAGCCGTGGACAACCGACGGGCCTGAATCAAATTTGTTTGGGCTCGAGCCAAACTTCGGCTGCTGCGCTGCGAATTTCCATCAAGGATGGCCGAAGTTTGCGGCCAGCTTATTCATGCTGTCGCAGAATGACGGCATCGTGGCTGCCGCACATGCGCCGTGTGAAGCGCGCGTGCTTGTCCGCAATGTTCCCGTGCATATCGTGGAAGAAACAAACTATCCCTTCAACGGCACGGTGCGCATAGCGGTGAACCCTGCAAACGCAACGGCGTTTCCACTACTTCTGCGGATTCCTGCGTGGGCTGCCGGAACCACAATCAAAGTCAATGGACAACTGCAACCTGCACCCACTCCTGCCAGCTTTGCCCGCATCGACCGCAAGTGGAAAACAGGAGATCGCGTCGAAATTGAATTTCCTCTACAGCCTCGAACATCAAAATGGTTCCATGATTCGGTTGCAGTGGAGCGTGGGCCGTTGGTTTTCTCTTATGGAATCGGTGAAGACTGGCTGAAGCTGCGCGATCGTGGCATGACTGCGGATTGGCAGGTCTATCCAACCACTCAGTGGAACTATGCCCTGGCTCTGGACGCAAAGTCTTCCACGCAGGGCATCACTGTGGCTGAAACGGAGATGGGTAATCGTCCGTTCAGCGCGAAAGACACCCCGGTGAAGCTTCAGGTGAAGGCGCGCAAACTGCCTGCATGGCAGGCCGAAGATGGAGTGGCCGATCCGGTTCCGCAAAGCCCGGCCTCAAGCGATCAACCGGAAGAAACAATCACACTCATCCCTTATGCTGCCGCCAAGCTGAGGATCACAGCGTTTCCGTGGCTGAAGGCATGAGTTAAGTCGCTAATAGTAGTCGGCGCAACTCAGGTAATATCCGCAACTGTTGCAGACGAGCTTGCAGCGGTGCGCCGTCAATTGCGATGAACAGTTCGGGCAATAGACCGAATGATGCTGTACAGGCAATTCCTCACGCAGCTGTTGTTTCTGTTGTTGCTCTGGTTTCTGATCGTATGATTCGGATGGGGCCTGCGGGTACACACGGCAAGATTAACGGAATTTTGACCGTCGCGGTAGTAACTCATTCGACGCAGCCTGCGCGGCATTGATATTCTCAAAGTCGCATCGAAGTAACAGAAGCGCGTATGCGTGCTTAAAGATTTCCTCAATACAAAGGAGTAGTTATGGAGCGTACAGCAAGCGCAGTTTGGAAAGGCAACCTGAAAGACGGCAAGGGCGCGATCTCATCACAGAGCGGCGTTTTGAAAGAAACGCAGTATTCCTTCAGTACGCGATTTGAAAACGGCATCGGCACCAATCCGGAAGAGCTGATTGCCGCGGCTCATGCGGGATGCTTCACCATGGCCTTGAGCGCGCAGCTGGGGAGTGCAAACCTCACTCCGGAATCGCTGGAGACTACGGCCTCAGTGAAGTTGGAGAAGACTGATGCGGGATTCACCATCACAGCCATCCATCTCACCACGCGAGCCAAGGTCCCCGGAGCTAGCGAGGCAGCTTTTGACAAAGCTGCTCAGGATGCCAAAGCCGGATGCCCTATTTCACGCCTGTTTAAGGGGAATACGGAAATCTCGCTGGACGCAAAACTGGTCTGAGCAACCTGCACCCCAAAGTCAAACGCCGCGGTCACCTGCGGCGTTTTTGCTTTGAGCACGGACATACTCGCGCAGCTCGCGATTAAGATTGGTTGCCTGCTTCACACCCTGATCGAGCATCTGCTGCCATTGGCGGGCGGTGTCATCGAGTGGCGTCACACTGAGCAGATAATTCGTTTGCAGGACAATTTCAAGCGCATTGCTCAGGTCATGCAGAAGTTGGCGAAGCCGCTGCGCATGTTCGTCCGGAATCGGCGGCAGATTGCTTGTCTCAGTCATCCAGAGATGCCCTCAAATCGATGATACTGAGATGCTTCATATCGCTGCATCGTGGTTTGACACAACTGTCCAGACTCCGTAATCTAAGAACTGCTGCTCCTCCAGCCATTCGTGCTGGAGTTCTACCCTTTGCCGAAGTGGCGGAATTGGCAGACGCGCATGGTTCAGGTCCATGTACCCGCAAGGGTGTGGGGGTTCGAGTCCCTTCTTCGGCACCATGTCCAAAAAATCTACTTCCTCTTGAGTGCCTCCAGTTCGTCGAGTGTGCGCGGCCAGTCTGCGCCCAGCAATCGGGACAGGCTTCGATCAGCAAGGACTTTCCCGCCCGTCTGGCATTGTGCGCAGTAGTTGGTTTCGTTGTCGGCATATCTGATGCGCTGCACTCTTTCGCCGCATCGCAGGCATGGCTCGCCATAACGCCCGTGGACGGCCATGTCTTTTCGGAATGCCGTAACTTTCTCAGGAAAGCCGGTGTTGGCTTCTGCCCGGAGACGATCGATCCAAAGCTGGAGAGTATCTCGCGTTGCAGCAAAGAGCCGCTCCCACTCCTCCGGCTTTAGCTTGTGCGTCAGCGTGATTGGCGATAGCTGTGCTGCATGCAGAATTTCATCGGAATACGCATTCCCGATACCGCTTACAATGCGCGGATCGGTGAGGGCGCGCTTGAGCGTACGGTTTTCAACGGAGAGCGCGTGGCGGAAAGCATCGAGATCACTTGAGAAAACCTCGATGCCTCCTGGATCAACTGAGCGTAAGCCTTCTTCTCCGCTGAGAATGTGCAATGAAGCGCGGCGCTTGGTTCCGGCTTCGGTCAGCACCAGAGATCCAGTCGGAAAATCGAAGGCCGCCAGATTGTTGCGTCCTGCCAGCTTTACTTTAGGAGGCTTCCAGTGCAGCCGGCCCGCAATCATCAGATGAAGAACCAGCCATAGATCGTTATCGAAGCCAATCGCAATGCGCTTGCCGACGCGTCTAAGTTCGCGAACGACGCGGCCCTCCACGTCTGCGATGGAAGGCTCTACCGTGCGTAGGAGAAACGCGCTCGCTAACCGCACCTGTTCGAGCGGCTGGCCTACAATGCGTGGTTCAAGCGCGCTGATGTATGCAGCGATATCTGGCAGTTCCGGCACGCTATCAGCTTGCAGGCGTTAACTGCGATTTTGCAAGCTAGGCTTTGCAGCAGCAACCCTTTTGGCGTCGAGTGAAAACCTACCCGCGCCAAGAAGAGCGATGGCTATCAACCCCAGAAGCATACAAAAATCAGTTCTGCTTTCATGCATCGCCGCCCAGAAGCCCTGTTTCATCAACATGGGAAACTTTGTAGTCGCAATGGCAACCGCGATATCGATGAGCAAAGGAACTGTCGCAAGAGAAGTGAAAAGACCCAGAATCAGTAATGTGCCGCAGACAATTTCAACTACGCCCACAAACGGCGCCATGAATTGCGGATAGGGGATGCCAATTTTAGCGAAGCGTCCAGTGCCGAGAGCAGCAGGATATAGGAATTTCTGAATTCCTTCGGAGAGAAAGACCCATCCCACAAAAATACGGAGCAGGAGTACGCCCCACGAAAACCTTCGGGATAAATGAGCATCATTGTGCTGCATGAGCGTTTTTCCTACGCGTAATCAAACAGAGTCATAAAGCCAAAATCCATGTGAAGCTGCTGGTGGCAATGGAAAAGTGTCATGCCCGGATTGTTGGCGACGAAATCAATCTCCGCTTCCTGGTAGCCGCCGAGCATCAGAACATCCTTCATCAACCCTGACATCGGTTTGCCTCCATAGCTGGTCAGCTCAAAGGTGTGACGATGCAAATGAATCGGATGGATATCGTCACTGGCATTGCGCATTTTGATGCGATACCGCTTGCCCTGCTGCAGGCGATGGGAAGGCTGCGCCATCATCTGTGTATTGGGATACGCCGTACCATTGATCATCCATCGATTGAATCCAGCATCTGCAGCATTATCTTTCTCAAACAGCATTTCAATGGTTTCATCAGGAGTTTGTGCCGCTATGCCCGCTTTGGCGAATGCCGAATAATCCCAGCGAAAGTTCGGAGGCTTTATCCACAGCGGCTTGCCGCTGTGATCAGCGTATTCCACGACGATACCCATTCCGTGGCTGCGATCGTCATCTGCCAGATCACCCAGGACCCACACGCCGGGATGATTCATTTCCACGATTGCGGAAATGCGCTCCGCGGTGCCAATCCAAAGACCTGGAACGGTTGTAGCCTTCGGAACAGGATTGCCGTCCATCGACACGACTTGAAACACATGCCCAGGTAGGGCGAGGCTGCGAATCTCTGTAGCGCTGCCATTGAGCACATGAAACAAAATGCGCTCGCCTTGTTTTACTCTGATTGGTTCGCCATGCCCAAGCATGCGTCCGTTCATGGTGAACGAGCCGTAGCCGACTTCAAAGCCGTGCGGCATTCCTTTCGCGAGCGATGCTTTCATGGCGGATTCGCCGCGCTCTTTTAACTCCGGCACTTGTGTCGATGGCGAAAGAAAGTCCTGCGCCATGTCGCCGCCACGGCTGAAAGTCGGCTCGAATTCTTTGAGAACCAGAAATACCTCACGGTCATAATTTCCCGGCTCTTGCGATGACTCAATATAGACCGGACCAACCTGCCCACTGTACTGACCGGCATTCAGATCAGCTCCGGCGCGTAAGTGTGTGTGATAAAAGCGAAATCCCGCAGGACGCGGGGTAAAAATAATGCGGCGCATGCCGTGCGGTGGAATAAACGGTGAGCCTACTTCTGCTGCGCCGTCCACTTCACTCGGCACCATTTGCCCATGCCAGTGAAGCTGCTCTGGTGTGTCGGTATCGTTATAAACATCCACCGTAACCTGCTTGCCTTCTTTGAGACGAAGCAGCGGTCCCGGAAATTGTCCGTTGTAGGTCGCTATAGAAATAATTTTGTCAGGAGCGATTTCGACAGGCGTGACTGCAATGCGCAGGGTATAGTCAGCAGGCCCGCTTTGCTGCGCTTCAGGAGTAGATGGCGGCAATGCCGCGCGTGAGCATCCTATCGGAAGAAGCGCCGCTGCCGCTGCGGCGCCGGTTGTTTTCAGGAATGCTCTGCGCGAGAACGCATCGCCTGCCATAGATTACCTCGCAGGTTTTGTTATTTAGATACGCGGCTCCCAGCCCTTTTCGTAGGTGCGAGCGCGCAGCTTTGTGGCTTCCGCATCGTTGATGAACTCGGTTGTCGACGAGTTGAGCTTAAGCTCGCGCTGCACCTCCCACGCGATATTTGACATAAGGAGGATGGCGACTGACACGCTGGCCTCGTCGATAGGTGAATCCAGCCTGGCTCCGGTTCGAATACCATCAATCAGGTTTTTGAAGTGTGCCTGCGTCATGGTGTCACTGCCGACAAGGTCTGCGCTTGAGGTTTTACCCACACGCGGCACCTGGTATTGATCAATCATTTTTCCCTTGAGGTCATGGACTTCATACCCGTCACGGTCAACAATCACTGTGCCTTCCGTTCCGTGGATGGCCGATCCGCGGTCGCGGCCGTAAAGCGGCATTCCGTTGCACGACATGCTCTCCCATGAGAGCAGCTTGTCCGGGTACTCAAAGCTGGTGACCAGCGTGTCATAGAACTGCCAGTCATCTTTATCGTGATAGCGCCCGCCGGAAGAGGTAACGCGATCAGGCCACTTCACATCCAGCGCCCAGCGGCAGACATCCACTTCGTGCGTACCGTTATTGAGCGCCTCTCCGGTGCCCCAGATTTTGAACCAGTGCCAGTTATAAGGGTGAACATTGTCCTTATAGGGTCGGCGCGGAGCCGGACCCTGCCACAGATCCCAATCGAGAGTTGCAGGCACGGGAACAGCTTTACCTATGCCGATAGACTTGCGCGTATTTCTGTACCACGCTTTCGCAAAGTAGGCGCGGCCAATCAGGCCGGAGTGTATCTTCTGAACAATCTCGATGGTGTGCGGCGATGACCGTTGTTGATTTCCCATCTGCACCTGCTTGTTGTACTTCTTCTGTGCGGCGACAATCAGCTCGCATTCATGCACGTTGTGACTGCATGGCTTCTCAACGTAAACATGCTTGCCTGCCTGCAGGCCCAGAATGGCCATAGGCGTATGCCAGTGATCTGGAGCCGCAATGGTGATCGCATCGACATCCTTCGACTCCAGCGCCTTCCTGAAATCCTTGTCGCCTTGAGGAACCGAGCCCATCGCTTTTTCCGTTGCTGCCGAGTATTTAGAAAGAATAGTGGAGTCTACATCGGCTACATGCGTGATGCGCGCAGAATCACGGTTGGCGACGATTCCATCAAGGTGAGCATAGGCCCGGCTGTGCAGGCCGATAACAGCGAAATTGACGCGATCATTCGCGCCTACAATCTGTGCATAGCTTTTTGCAGTGTTGGTAATGGCGAGTCCGGTCGTTGTGGCGGCGAGTCCTTTGGCAAATTCGCGACGTGTAAGCATGCTTCTCCTGTGACGAAGCCATTCTAACTACAATTGGCGTGGTCAGTCCTCAATCCCGCATTCCGGTACGTTCAAGCGGGAAAGACCCTTTGGCAAAGCACGTCATGAGCATGCGAGACGGTAATGCTTACGAACTCAATTAGGAAATATCTGGATTGACCTCAATCCAGGCGGACCAAATACGCGTCACCTTCCTCTGGTTTCACTTCTTTAGCGATCTCGGCTGCGCGTTGCTTGTCATCATTCAATGGACGAATGCGCACCCAGTGTCCGGTAGGTCCGGTAAATTCAATCACGTTTGCGGTACGATATTTTCGTTCGAGGTGCTCTTCCAGCTTCAGCGCTTCCTTTTCCTTGCTGAATGCTCCAATCTGCACGCACCAGCGTCCTCCTTCGTCAATAGGTTTGGGCGCAGCGAAAACATCAATACGGACTTGTGCAGTGCCTGGTCTCCAGACTCCTACTGCCTTTGCTGAAGCAACGGAAAGATCAATCACACGGTCCTGTACAAATGGTCCGCGGTCGGTAATGCGCATGACTGCGGATTGCCCTGTCTGAAGATTGGTGACGCGAATCAGT
>DATAQW010000212.1:0-13803 GCA_036264445.1 Pseudacidobacterium sp. | reverse complement strand
CATAGCCACGCAGCCCGATGCCTTCCTTCAGGTGGTCCATGTTCAGGAGATGATCTTTCCAGAGCCCGTCGAGCACACTCAGCATGATCATGCGCTCGTGGAAGCGCATGGCCTGCGGTCCGATGAGTTGTTCTTTCGCGTCGTAGCGCGCCTTGAGTTGCTCGAAGATCGTCTCGCCGAGCTCATGCCGCGTCATCTCGCTGAGATTGATTCCCTCAGCATCCACATCCAGCCCAAACTGCCCAATCAACCGTGTTTTCAGAGCATTCAGGTCCCACTGCTCAGGATGGATTTTCTCCGGCGCATGCTCCTCGAGAATATTGCTCAGAATCGAAGCAACGTAATCCTCAATAATGAGCTCTTTCTGGTCAAGCCCCTCAAGCAGTTGGCGGCGCAGTCCGTAGACAGCTTCGCGCTGCTTGTTCATCACGTCGTCGTATTCGAGCAGATGCTTGCGGGCCTCAAAATTCTGGGCTTCTACGGCCTTCTGCGCTCCTTCAATGCGCTTTGAGATCATGCGCGACTCAATCGGCACGCCTTCTTCCATTCCAAGCTTTTGAAGTAGCGGTCCAACCCAGTCTTTGGCAAAGATGCGCATCAGGTCATCTTCGAGTGCCAGATAGAAACGTGACGCACCCGGATCGCCCTGGCGTCCAGCGCGTCCGCGAAGCTGGTTGTCGATACGCCGTGATTCGTGCCGCTCCGTGCCGATAATGTGTAGACCGCCCGCCTCAACAACCGCGTCATGTTCCTTCGCAGCATTCGCCGCATATGCAGCGTAGGTGCGGTCCCATATCTCCTGCGTCGTCTCGAACTCCTGTCCCTGGTAGTAGAAGCGCATCATTCCCGGCGCAGCCATCGGATTCAGCGCGCCTTCGGCCACGCTGATCGCGCGCGCCGTACCCTTCTTGACCAGGTCCTGCTTGGCAACGAACTCAGCATTGCCGCCCAGCAGAATGTCTGTACCACGGCCGGCCATGTTGGTGGCAATCGTGACCATGCCCAGACGGCCCGCCTGCGCCACAATCTCAGCTTCGCGCTCGTGGTACTTCGCGTTCAGAACAACGTGCTTCACGCCCTTGCGTTGTAGAATCTGCGAGAGCAGCTCCGACTTCTCAATCGACGTAGTACCAACCAGCGCAGGCTGCCCATTTTCATGCAGCTTGGCAATCTCGTCCGCAACAGCAAAGTATTTTTCCTTGGCCGTGCGAAACACCACGTCAGGATTCTCAATGCGCAGCAAAGGCTTGTTCGTCGGAATAACAACAATTTCAAGCTTGTAAATCTTGTCGAACTCAGCGGCTTCTGTCTCTGCAGTTCCAGTCATCCCGGCGAGCTTCTGATACAGGCGGAAATAATTCTGGAAAGTAATCGTCGCCAGCGTCTGGTCTTCGCGGCGAATGTTCACGCCTTCTTTGGCTTCAATGGCCTGGTGCAAACCATCCGACCAGCGGCGTCCCGGCATCAGGCGGCCAGTAAATTCATCAACAATGATGACTTCGTTGCCCTGCCCATTGTCTTTCACCACATACTGCACATCGCGCTTGTAAAGCGAGTGCGCCTTGATCGCCGTCTCAACGTGGTGCTTGAACTCCCAGTTTTCCGGATCAGCAATGTTGCCGATGCCGAGCAGCTTCTCAACCTTCTCCCAGCCATCATCGGTCACGCTGATCGTCTTGTGCTTCTCATCGACCACGTAATCGCCGGTAAGAATCTTTTCTTCGCCGCGCTCAATCTCCTCACCCAGCTCAAGCTGCGGAATGATGCGGTTCACGCGTGCATATTTGTCGGTCGTCTGGTCCGTTGGGCCGGAGATGATTAACGGAGTACGCGCTTCGTCAATCAGGATCGAGTCCACTTCGTCCACAATGGAGAAGTAGTGGCCGCGTTGCACGCATTCGGCCAGCTCGAACTTCATGTTGTCGCGAAGATAGTCGAAGCCGAACTCGTTATTCGTTCCGTAGGTGATGTCGGCACCATAGGCCTGGCGGCGCTGGTTGTCGTCCAGATCGTGCACGATCACGCCGACCGTCAGACCCAGAAACTCGTAAATCTTGCCCATCCACTCGGCGTCGCGCTTGGCCAGGTAGTCATTCACCGTGACCACATGAACGCCGCGTCCGGCAAGAGCATTCAGATAGCAAGGCAGCGTGGCAACGAGCGTTTTGCCCTCGCCCGTTTTCATCTCAGAGATTTTGCCCTGGTGCAGCACCATTCCACCGATCAGCTGCACATCAAAGTGGCGCATGTTCACAGCGCGGCGACCCGCCTCGCGGACCACGGCAAAAGCCTCAGGCAGAATCTCATCCAGGGCCTGCTTTTCCGCAGCCTTGCGTTCCTCGGCATCATCAATACCTTCAAGGGCCTTGGCAATACGCGCCTTAAATTCCTGCGTCTTTGCGCGAAGCTCATCATCCGAGAGCCGCTGCGTATCCGGCTCCATAGCATTTATGACCTGGACGACAGGCGTCAGGCGCTTCACCGCGCGTTCATTGCTGGTCCCAAAAACCTTAGTAAGAGCACTACCGATCAAAGCAAAATTTCATCAAGATATAGTGTATATGGTTTGCAGGGAGGGGTGGTTTCGCTTCGGTGAATCTCGGAAACAATGGCAAAAGATGTCGTCTTAATGCCGCAACTATTTTGCTTTGGGGAAATATTCCCCTACTTCGAGACCTTGATAAGCAACAGAGCATTGCTGCCAAGTTGCAGCGTAAGTTTGCCGTTATCAAGTCGATGCTGTTCAGGAGGACCAAACGCAGTCTCGCGGTTCATCTGCTCCACTTGGGCTTCAGTCGGACTGACTGGCTTGCCCATCGCGGCATAGGACTTGAGCACATTGCTGTGATTCTCATCCACGCGCTGAATCGCGACAGGAGCATCGGCGCGCACGCCATGAATCAGCAGCGTCATCTCTTTCTGGACCGGAGGCGCACTGGGATCAACAAGGTTCCAGGCAGCAATGGCCAGAGTCCCATCAGACAGCTTCGTAACGATGACATCCTTGGATGAATTTGCAATCCGTTGATCGCCTAACTGATGCAGCAGCGCAAAAGCGTAGAAGCTGGGTTTGTTGATGCCACCCTTGGCGCGCAGACCGAACTGACCCATAAAGGGTTTTGGAATCGGGCCGCCTTCTTCAAAGACATCGGAAAACGTCCAGAACGACATCTCATCTACATTGCCATCGCATTCACGGACAGTGTTTGCCAGCGAAGTTCCAACATATGGCGTGTCTCGCGACTCCATGTGACCGGCAACATTCCACTCCGTCCACAACAGCGGAAGTGTCGGAGTAGCTGAAGCCTTGATCTCGCCTTTCACTTTCTCAACGGCGCGGCAAACACGGTCTTCCACAGGAATATCTTCGTTCGTGCCAAAGAGATTTTGCACGGTGTCATCGGCATAACCATGCGTCGAGACAAAATCAACGGGCACACGATTTTCAGCCGTATATTTCAGAAAGTCCGGAACCCATGAAGCGGCTGCCGTCGCCGGCCCTCCCACGCGAAGACGCGAGTTGACCGACTTCAGGGCACGCGCGGTATGCGCATACAAATCAAAGTAGGACGCCATACGAGGAATGCCGTTCCAGAAATCGATGTTCGGTTCATTCCACACTTCGAAATACCACTGCGCGACTTCGTCAATGCCGTAGCGGTCGACAAGATGCTGCGCGAAGTGCTTCATCAGGTCATCCCATCCCTCCATGCTCTTCGGTGGCGAGACATTCTGTTTGTACCAGAACGCATGCAGCGCATCCGGGTTGAAGGCCAGCTTCTTCGGCATAAAGCTGATCTCGAGCAAAGGCCGAACTCCGTTCTTTAGCAGGCCATCGTAAATCTGGTCGACATATGCGAAGTTATAAACAGGATTCCCACGCCCATCTTCGTTGTAAACGCCAACTTCATCGTGCAGAATGGCGTGAAAGCGCACATAGCGAAAATCCGTGATTTGTTTCACCGCGCGCAGATCATCACGATAGCTTTGACGCAATGTGAGAATCGCGCGCCCCGAACCAAACATTTGCTCCCAGAAATGAGGTAAGGGTGTAACCGGCGCATTCGCGTCGATCTCAACTTGCTCCTGCGCAAACCCATGCTGGTTAAACACCAATACCAACGCGAGAACCAATGCAAAAGAATGCCAATATCTAAATCGCAAAGCAGGTCTCCTTGCTGATAGAAAAGAGGGCACACCGAGTTGGCGCACCCTCTTTAATGTTCATCGAAGCAGACTAAAAGCTGAAGCGCGCCTGGAAATCTATTACTCTGGCTCCAAGCCCGGCACTCGCCTGACCGAGATTGGAGCTTCCAATGTTCGTTGAAATGGTGCTCGGGTTAATGTTCTCTATGTTGAAGAGATTGAGCATGTTGGCCTTGATTTCGATCTGGGCGTTTTCCCCGAGTACCGGCATCTTGGGTAAGCCAAAAGCCTTGGCAACGTTGAGATCGACATCACGGTATCTGGGACCGGGGAAAGAATTGCGATCAATTCCCGGTGGAGGAATGAATGCAGTGGGAAACGGCACCTGTTGAGATGCGATTGCATTCGCATAGTTCGGAACTACGAAGTAGTTATTTATAAATTGATCATTATTGGTACCCGTATTTGCCGTTCCCGGATTAGGAAAGTTGCTTCCCGTCCTGAACGCGCTGTTGCTGGTGCTGTGGCCAGCTCTCCCGTTATAGAACGGACGCAGGTTCTGAAATGTATATTGACAGCTGTTGCAATAGATCGGGTGTGGCGCGCTATAGACCGGAGTCCACCCGAAGCCGGAGTGAAGGGTCAGGATGCCGCTGAGTGTCCATCCACCCGCGATCTTCTCTACCCAGTTGTGTGAGCCGCGAAAGATGACCGGCTGCCACACACCAAATAGCTTGAAGGACTGATTGATGTCGAAATTTGACCGTCCATAAGAGTACTGCGTATTGAACAGATAGGGATCGCGGTAGTACGGGCCAGAATTGGTATCCATGCTGTGGGCCCAGGCGTATTGCGCTTCCAGAGAAAAAGTATTTGCGAACTGATGCTTAAGCCCGGCAAGCATCATGTTGTTATTTGCCTTACCCAGGGTACCGAAGGTGTTGATGCTGTTTATGAGAGGATTGAGCGGAGCCCCCAGAATAGTTCCATAGGCGGTAGAGTCATAGTTGTAAAGAAGATGGTGGCCGGAACTCCCCAAATAGCCTAAAGTCGCAACCCATCCCTGTCCCACGTCCCATTGCATATCGAGCGAATAGTGATGGATATACTCCGTGGACAGGTGATTGGGCAGCGCGCCCAGGTTTGCCCCTCCAACCGTCGGCAGACCGGCAGAGTTAAATGTGGTAATTGTGCTCGGATTCGGCGGAAAACCGAAGATGCTGCTTGGGTTGGACGAAATTCTGTACAGAACATTCGGGTTAATATCGGTTGGGCCTGTGCTGGACCCCGGAACTGAAGTGGTTCCCGGAGGATTGCCGTTATTGACGTTCGCCGTTGCGATCTGCTGCTGGTTATAGTTCAAACCGTAACCGCCGCGGAAAACTATTTTGCCATTGGACTGAAGCGGACTCCAGTTGAAGCCAACCTGAGGCCCGAAGTTAACTTTTTGTGCTGACCATGCGCCGATTCCGGTACGGATGGTGATATCAGTTAAGAGGCTTGTGCCGCTGCCAAAAGTAAGCACGCCCATGTTATTGTTCTTATCCGAGAGCGGTCCGAAGTAGGAATAACGTAATCCAGCGCTCAGCGTAAGGTTAGGACGGGCCTTCCAGTCATCCTGGAAAAAAATGCCGAACATATTCTGGCGGTTATCGTTGCGATAGCCGCCGGGAAGTCCGGTGGTTGCCTGAAACGGACCACCTTCCGCTTCCGGGGCATCATTCATAAAGTCCCACAAATTGAAAAAGGTGAAATTCGGAGCCCCGATCGGATCATTCAGATAGTAAAGCCGTGTGAAATCAAAGCCGAACTTCATCGTTTGTGAGCCCCAGATTTTGGTCGCAACGTCTTTATAGCCATAAGTCCATTGATTCAAAACTGCTGGAGCCGGCACGCCAAGGGAACCGATACTGATGCTGCCAATCTGCTGAGGTCCGCTTGTGGTATTTGCGGTAAATAGACTGGCCTGGGGCAGGCCAAATGGGGCCTGTGGATTGCTATTAAGTTCGTTATAGCGCCAACCAGCCGCGTTAGCACGGGCTTCATTCAGGAAAGTAGGTGAAAAAGTGTGGTTCCAGATCAGCGAGAAGGCATTGTTTGTCTGTGTGTGATTGAAGAGTTGGTAAGAATATCCACCGTTATAACGGGAGATCGAAGTAGGAACCCAATAGATAGCGAAGCTCACATGATCTCTGCCGGTTACGTCAGCATCGAGCCGCCCGTTGTATTGTTTGAAGTCGCTGGTTGTCGGGTTTTGTATCGTATAGAAAGCAATATTGGGAACATTCGAAAGCCCGCTGCCAACACCGGGATTGCTGGAGCTCACATAGGTGAGATCCTGCGTACCCAGGCCCGTAGTGAGGGGCGAGCCGATATTTATACCCTGTCCCGCAATCGTGTTGCAATTTACCCCTTCTGTCAGTCCGGCGTTAGCGCAGGTGGCCGAGCCGATTACCGTTCCAGCAACATTGGCTCCCTTAAAATTGAGGTAGGTAGATGCAATGCTGTTTGCGGGGGCCAGTCCTGCCAGCGCAGAGGCGGTGTACCATCCGGTGCTGGTCGCCGGAATAGTCTGACTTTGTCCCTCATAGGCGAAGAAAGCAAAGACCCTGTTCTTCCATATCGGACCGCCAATGCTGCCGCCCAGTTGGTTGTAGCGGTCTTCATCCCGAAGCAGACCGCGCTCCGCGGGTGTCAGCTTAGCCCCGGTTGTCGGATTGAATGCCTGCACAGAACCTGGACCATTCCAGCGTTGATATGCATTCAGTCCGGGGCGAGTAATCAGAAAAAAGAAGCTGCCATGGAGATCATTCGTTCCGCTCTTTGAGGTAATTTCTGTCAGCGCTCCCGTGAAGCGGCCATTTTCGGCATCGTAAGCATTGGAGGCGATTTTGACGTTGCCGATCGAATCCTCACTGGGAGTGATAATTGTTGATCCACCCCAGACAGCGCTTACGGTGCTGATGCCGTCGATGCTGTACCCATTATTTTGAAACTGACCGCCATTGCTATTGGCTGAAGCACCGTTTTCTGTCGCGAAAATACTACTAGAGTGTCCCAGGTTTCCACCACCGCCCGATGAGGCTCCGGTTTGCGTGCCTGGAAGCTGGAAGCCACCGCCGCCTGCTTGCTGCGATCCGTCGGACAGGACGCCAGGAGCTAACCGGAGAAGGCCGATCACGTCTCGTTCGTAGACAGGCATGTGTTGAATTTCATTGGCTGAGATGGATCGGCCGGTGTTTGCTGTCTGTGTATCGAGGGCAGGCTGAGTGGAGGCATTGACAGTCACCGTCGTTGTTGCCGCACCGGGCAATAGCTGCACATTGATTGAGTTCGCCTGCTCCGGTATCAGTTGCAGCTGAACAAGATCTTTCTCCTGAAATCCATCCTTTGTGACAACGAGGGTAAATGTATCGGGTGGCAATGCATTGAAGTTGAAGACTCCGCTGTCATCGCTGGTGCGGACCTGCTTTTCGCCGGTCCCAATGTTGGTTAGGGTCAAGGTGGCGCCAGGAATCACTGCGCCTGTGGGGTCGGTGACCACACCTTGAATCGAGGTGCGGTATTGTGCGGAAGCCGCCGGAGTTATGAAGCAGACAGCCAGAAGAACCAGAACTATCCAGGAACTGCGCCACGCATACCTTCCATATTTTGCATTTTGCATGTTGCCTCCAAATAATCGGGTACTGTACTCGGGGTTGCGGCGATTCGAATCGCAGGTACGCAACCGGCTATTGCTTTAAGCGACAACATCTAAACACTCCTGAAAGTAACTGTCAAACAATACAAGGCCCTGGAACAGGCAATTGAGTAATAGCGCAAAAAGAGCACTAATGCCGTTAGGATGCTTGTGCAGGTAACGACGTAGCATGCAGGGTATTCGAAATGTAAAGACTAGCCCGCAGAGTTAGCAAGAAGGAGGGACGCACACACGAATAGTAGGTCATCATCTAAAGATGAATTCGAGACTTGCCGCACTACTCTAGGGATGCAGTTTTGGTCTCGCGCGTTTCTACCTTACTGGACTTTTTAGGCAGCAGGTGGAACCTGCTTGACGCCTGTGACGTATTTTCTGAGGTAGGGACTCACAGCATGCATAGCGTCTCCCGCTCCGAAAAAAATGCTGTCTGGCTGCGCACGGATGCGTTCCCGCGTCTGTTGCAAATAGGCTTCTGGATTTGCATTGTGATTGCAGTGGCCGTGGTCATCCGGCGGGTTGTTGCTCTCGTACATCCGTCGCAGGGCGGTCCTCCTGCATTGGCGAGCCTTGATACAGCATTTGCATCACACGCTGCCCTCACGCTCGCGCATATTCTTCCCGCTCTGCTTTTTGTATTGCTGCTTCCCTTTGCCTACAGCCGCCGCTTAGGCGCATCTGCAGCTGTGGAGCGGCTATTGTTTCCACTCGGCATAATTGTCGGCATTACTGCTTACCTGATGAGCGGCTATGCAGTAGGGGGATGGATAGAGCGCTCGGCAGTTCTCTTCTTCAACAGCTTGTTTCTCATCTCATTGCTGCGAGCATGGCTGTATATGCGGCGAGGTGAGATTCAACTCAAGCAACAGTGGATGGCCCGCGCCGTTGCCATCCTTCTGGGCATCGCCACAACTCGCCCGGTGATGGGAGTATTTTTCGCCACCAGCATCTTTACTCATTGGAAGCCTCAGCAGTTTTTTGGAATCGCATTCTGGATTGGCTTCTCTATCAACACAATCGCAATTGAGCTTTGGCTTCGGTTAAGAAGAAGCCGAACATCAGCTGCGTTCACATAGATCAGAAAAGATTCAGAAATCCCTCTGCCGATATGACACCCCTTCCAGAGGCTTATTGGTCAAGACATCCACAAAATAAAATGCGGCTCTCTTCATAGGTGTATCTCTTTCGATTTCAATAGGGATGGGAAGATGCAGAAGTATGCTTTTGCCCATTATCTTTCCGCTCTGCTAGTCTGAATGGTTTCAGTCTTAGAACGGAGCAATCATACAAAATGGCCTTTAAATTCAAGGGTGTCGACTTCATCGGCTTCGACGCGCTTCTCAGCGAAGACGAGCGCCTTACGCGCGACGCCGCCCGCCAGTTTATTGAAGACAACCTCATCCCCATCATCGAAGAGTGCAACCGCGCAGGCCGCTTTCCGCGTGAGCTTGTTCCACAGATGGGCGAGCTTGGCTTCTTCGGCGCGAACCTGCATGGATACGGCTGCGCTGGCATGTCCAACGTTGAATACGGTCTGGTAATGCAGGAGTTCGAGCGCGGCGACTCCGGCGTGCGAAGCTTCGTGAGCGTGCAGTCGGCGCTGGTCATGTATCCCATCTACACCTTTGGCTCCGATGAGCAGAAAGACTACTGGCTGCCGAAACTTGCGAAAGGCGAAAAGCTCGGCTGTTTCGGCCTGACCGAACCCGATTTCGGCTCGAATCCAGGAGGCATGCGCACCCGCGCCCGCAAAGTTGGCGATGAGTACATCCTCAACGGCGAAAAGATGTGGATCACCTCCGGCACGATCTCGGATGTCGCTGTCATCTGGGCCAAAGTAGATGACGAAGGCGACCTGGTTCGTGGATTCCTGGTCGAAACGGATCGCCCCGGTTTTTCCGCCTACGATGTTCACGGCAAATGGTCGCTGCGCGCTTCGGTTACGTCCGGGCTCTCACTGCAGGATGTTCACGTTCCAATGAAAAACCTGATGCCCGGCACCGATGGGTTGAAGGCTGCATTGATGTGCCTGAACCAGGCGCGTTACGGCATCAGCTGGGGAGCGATTGGCGCGGCCATGTCCTGCTATGACACCGCGCTGCAATATTCGCTGCTGCGCAAGCAGTTCCGCGATGAGCCGATCGCGAGCCACCAGCTCATTCAGGAAAAACTCACCTGGATGATTACCGAGATCACTAAGGCACAGCTTCTCTCATTGCAGGTAGGCCGCCTGAAAGATGGAGGTAGGGTCGGGCACGAGCATATTTCGATGGCAAAACGCAACAATGTCTGGATGGCCCTCGAATGTGCACGGATGGCACGCGATATCCTCGGCGGCAACGGCATTACTGACGATTACCCGATCATGCGCCACATGATGAACCTCGAATCCGTGAAGACCTACGAGGGCACACATGACATCCATACGCTCATCATCGGCCAGAGCATTACGGGAGTTCCTGCATACTAAGAAGAAATACCGTCATTCTGAGGGCCAAAGGTCTTCTAGCTCATCGCGCTGATTCTGCGCGATAGGCTGGAAAACCAACGAAACTACTTTTCTCTACCACTCGTTAAAATGGGATCAGGTGGCCGCGCAACTCATTCAACGGGAGTGGTTTCTAATAACAAGACAGGCTTCGAATAAAACCCCGGATTGCCGTCGACTCTAAAGGATTCAGTATGCATTTCCCCAAACCCCAGAGACGGCCCGAACTCGATGCCTTGCGTGGCTTGTTTCTCGTCTGGATGACGCTGACGCACCTGCCTACGCGGTTCAGCGACTTCGTCAATCAGCCAATTGGCTTTGTTTCTTCTGCCGAGGGCTTCGTATTTCTTTCGGCCTTGCTGGTAGGCAGGGTCTACATGCGGCTGGCGCTTGAAAGCGGAGCAGCACTCCGGGCAATGCTGTGGCGACGGTCATTGCGTATTTACGCTTATCACCTGCTGATGCTCGCGCTTGCCTTCACTGTCGCGGCGGCATACGCAGTCAGGACGCATCACGCAGCTATATACAATCTGCTGAATTTCTACATCGCGCATCCATTTGTCGCGGCAATCGGCTCAGTGCTGCTGCTCTACTGTCCGCCGCTGCTCGACATTCTGCCAATGTACGTCATCTTCCTATTCTTCACCCCACTGGTGCTGACCTCAGCCGTCAAACAAGGCTGGGGCAGGATACTGGCCGTCAGTGCAACGTTCTGGCTCTTCGCTCAGTTCGGATTGCGCGATATAGTCCATAACATCATCGTCCACATCACGCATCTGCCCATTCCTTTGCAGGAAACCGGCGCGTTCAATCTCTTCGCGTGGCAGGCGGTATGGATTGCAGGCCTTTGGATCGGCGCTAAATCTGCCACAGACAATGTGCCTCTCAAGCGCATTCCGGGTTATGCCGTCGCGATCTGCGCAGTAGTGTGTCTCTTCTTTATTGGAGTGCGTCACGGCCTGCTCGGCCCGCATCTGACACAGCAAAGTTTAGGAATGAAGCTCGATAAGTGGCAGATTGGCCCGCTGCGCGTCATCAACCTCATCACTTTCACAGTCGTCTTTTACTGGCTGCGAAAATATGTACTGCGCATCGTTGCCATCGAGCCATTTCTGACGCTGGGAAAAGCTTCTCTGCATGTTTTCTGCGCACACGTATTTTTTGTTTTTGTCGGGCTCGCGCTTTTGTACAACGATGTTCCGGAACTGCACGGCGGACTTGCTATTGCGTTGCTGGCAATTACATTTACGGGATTGATTTTTGTCGCTGGACGCGAGGTGAGAAAACAGCGCGCTGAACGCTTCAAACGCGAAATAAGGAAGGGGGAGGCGTTGCCTGCAACGCGCCCTAACATTTACATACGCAAAGAGCTTGAGACGTCACTGGAACAACCGCATGAAGTGTTCCACTAAGAAATCAGACGGCGATCGTAAATGCGTCTTCCGTACGGGTCACTTCTCGATATAAAGTGTCACGCTCAAAAGGCTTGCAGCCGGCCTCGCGGATCAGCCGGATTAAATCCTGTCTACGCATGCCTTGCGGAGTAGTTGCCCCAGCGTCGTGGTAGATCTTTTCTTCAATCACCGTCCCGTCAATATCGTCCGCGCCAAATCTTAGTGCGATCTGCGCAATCTGCGGGGTCATCATCTGCCAATAAGCTTTGATGTGCGGGAAATTGTCGAGCAGTAAACGGCTGACAGCAATCTGACGGATGTCCAGCATACCGGTCGTGCGCGGCAAGTGCTCCAGCGGCGTGTGATCAGGATGAAATGCCAGCGGAATGAAAGTCTGGAAGCCATGTGTATCATCCTGTACCGCGCGCAGCCGCAACAGATGATCGACGCGATCTTCGTCGTTCTCTACATGCCCATAGAGCATGGTTGCATTTGATTTCAGTCCAAGCTGATGCGCAATGCGGGCCGTTTCCAGCCATTCATCGCCATCGATTTTATGGTCGCAAATAATATGGCGCACGCGGTCTGCGAAAATTTCTGCGCCGCCGCCCGGCAATGAATCCACGCCGGCGTCCCGCAGTTTTTCCAGCGTCGCGCGAATAGAAAGTTTCCCGCGTCGCGCGAGAAATGCCACTTCCACCATTGTGAAGGCCTTGATGTGCACCTGCGGAAAACGTTCTTTGAGTCCGCTCACCAGATCGAGAAAATATTGCAATGGCAGATCAGGATGCAGCCCGCCAACAATGTGAAACTCGGTGACTGCTTCGGTGTATCCAGAAGCAGCCGCCTCCCATGCCTGCTCAAGCGCCATGGTGTATGCGCCGGGAGCATCTTTCTTACGGCCAAAAGCACACAAACGGCACGCCGCTACACAAACATTGGTCGGATTGATATGCCGGTTGACATTGAAGTAAGCAATGTCGCCATGTAGTCTCTCTCTTACATGATTTGCCAGCCAGCCCACAGCAAAGATGTCATGCGAGCGATACAACGCCAGGCCATCATCGAAACCCAAGCGTTCTTCCGCGAGCACTTTGTCTGCAATCGGCTTAAGCTGCGCATCGTTAGTCGCAAAAGGCCGTCGGGCGGCGGGAAATGTCATCGCTTATCCTCACTTCCATGATAATGGAAACAATAGCGCAACATCTATTTCGGGAACGACGGAAAGGATATCCTCATTTCAAGTGCGCTCGGAGCCATCTCACTGATAACATGCGTCAAGAAGAAACCACAATTCTGCAGCTCTAAGGTTCATCGATTGTTCCATCGCATACGATTGCCGCTTTTTCTGATTCTCTTCTTTGCGCTTCTGCCTGGTGCTCGCGCTATCCAGGAGAACGATTCGCCGAAACCCACTGTTTTTCCGGCCTTAAGCGCCTTTAGCCTGGACAAAGCCAAGGTGAACCTCCCCGCCGATTTCGCGGGCAAGGCAAATCTGCTTTTGATCTCCTTCCAGCCGGAACAGGCAAAAGACATTGAGACATGGATGCCGTTCGCGCAGGCACTCCAGCATATGAACTTCAACTTTCGCTATTACAAGATGCCGGTCTCTAACCCGGAAAACATGATCTATCGCTGGTGGGACACATCTTCGCTGCGCAGTGTTGAGAGCGATCCGGAATCCTGGCACTGGGTTGTCCCGCTCTATATCAATAAGGAGGACTTTCGACGCTCGCTGAATATTCCTAATGAAAAAGACATTGTTGCGCTGCTCACCGATAAGAATGGACAGATCCTTTGGAGAGCAGCCGGACCATTCAATGACGATAAGAAAGCATCCTTGACTACGGCTGTAGCGGCTGCGACTCGCTGATCGGCTTTGTCATGACAAACGCGTCGAGGAAGCCCGCATAATAACCGGGAATCCTTCCAGCTACTCCATATCCCATGCGCTTGTAGAAATTCTGCGCGCCCAGATTATCGACGGCAACTTCCAGCCTGATCGAGCGGACAACCGAGGAACAAAGATGTTCCTCGACTGCTTCCAGCAATGTGCGCCCTATGCCGCGCCGATGGAA
>DATAQW010000144.1:0-11556 GCA_036264445.1 Pseudacidobacterium sp. | reverse complement strand
CAGCAAAAGAATTTCACGATCGGCTCGCGCTTTGGCATTGTCCTGACAAAGATGGATGGCGACGCGCGCGGTGGCGCAGCACTTTCCATTCGCCATGTGACCGGCCAGCCCATCAAGTTCATCGGCACCGGCGAGCGCCCCGATGCCTTCGAGCCCTTCCATCCCGACCGCATCGTGAGCCGCATCCTCGGCATGGGCGACATCATGACGCTCATCGAGCACGCCGAAGAAAAGCTCGACCGCAAGAAATCCGAAGAGTTCGCCCGCAAGGCGCTCAGCGGCGACGGCTTCTCGCTCGAAGACTTCCGCGATCAGCTGCGGCAGATTCGCAAGCTCGGCTCACTCCAAAGCATCATGAAGATGCTGCCTTCCGTTGGCCCAATGGCGGGAATCCAGCAGATGGCCGATCAGGTGGATGAAAAACAGTTCGTCCGTGTTGAAGCCATCATCAATTCAATGACGCAGAAGGAGCGCAACCACCACGAGATCATCTCCGGCAGCAGGCGCAAACGCATCGCCGCCGGCTCAGGAACGACAGTGCAGGAAGTAAATCAGCTCCTCCGCCAATACGCGCAGATGCGCAAGATGTTCAAGAACGTCGGCAAAGGAGGCGGGCTGCTCCAGCGCCGCGCCATGGGCATGTTAGGCGGCATGCGCGGTCGCTAAGCAAACTAAGGATGCCCCACGTTCGCGAATCGGGCCCCCGGCCCGCGCGGTTTTCGCGTGTTGCGGTGAGAAGCTAACGTGGGAGGTTGCAAGATATTAGTTACGGAGTACAAGCTTCGGGAAGAGCACCAAAGCCATAGAACAGAACATCATGATCGACCTCGAACACCGCCTGCAGGACCAGCTCGACGATATCACCGCAAATACGCGCAAGTTGGTACAGCCAGAGAGGCTGGCAATCAGCGAACAGGCAGTTGCTGATCTCTTTGCAAGCGGGATCGAGCAGAAGATACTGCCCACAGGCGCAAAGGCTCCGGAGTTTTCTTTGCCTGACTCATCAGGGCGCGTGGTCCGGTTGTCTGACTTACTGGCGCTGGCTCCCCTGGTCATCAGCTTCTTCCGCGGACGCTGGTGCCCTTACTGCGTAACAGAACTTGAAGCGTGGCGCGATCTTTATTCCGTCGTTCGCGAACGAGGAGCTTTGCTGGTGGGAATTTCACCGCAATCAGTTCGACAGAGTGACTTTGCCGTTAGCCAGCACAGCATTCCCTTCCCGCTGCTTCACGATTCACATTGCGATGTGGCGCAGCAGTTCGGGCTCACCTATAAAGTCCCGCCGTTTCACCAAAACTACTTTCGCAGCATCCTGGTAAATATTCCGTTCATCAATGGCGATGAAAGCTGGATGCTTCCTTTGCCCGCGACTTATGTTCTTGCTCAGGATGGAACGGTGCTTTTCGCCGAAGCCCACGCTGACTTCAGAGTGCGCCCTGAACCTGGCGAGGTCTTGAAATATCTGCCAAGACGATAGCTATGCCTGATAATCAGGTAAATCAGCAACAAGCAACAGAAAGCAATCAAAAACTCACGCAGATACGTCGCTGCAGAAACAGAAATGCCGAGTCCAGTAGCAACGGCAAGATAACCGGCTAGACAAACCGGGCATTTTGGAAGCAGCACCAGGATCGCTCCCGGCACTGCTCCCTCAGTCGCTCTGCGAGCTACCTTGCAGCACTTATGGGTGTTCATAGCTAACTCTCGCACCCACAGGGAGATTTCGTTGTAGCCAAATATCGTCCCTGCTCATTGACTGTACCCCCTGCTTCGTAGCGGTCGTGATGCCGCACCCAGTCGGTTAAGTTGTGGCGCGGGCCAGTCTCATTACGGCCCTTCGGAGTAATGTCGAGATACATATATGTCGCAACAAACTGCTCATCGCCGCGTCCATGCGTGGAGTAAGTGTGAAAGATATCGCCGTTCACGTCCTTGTAGAAGACGCTGTCGCCTGAAAGCTCTTCGCTCACGAAGTCCTGCACGGTGTAGTTGTAGAACACCTTGCCGTCTTTCATGTCTTCTGGACGATACGAAACATGGAAGTCGTAGTTGAAGTCACTGTTGTACGACGACACCCATTTGAATTGCCACCCCATACGCTTCTTGAATGCTTCTATTTCTTCAAGCGGCGCGCGCGACACAGACACCAGGGAAACATCATGGTGTTCGAGATGCGCAAGCGTTCCATCAATATGGTCAGACTTGAAGGAGCAACCAACGCAACCTTCCTTCCATTCCGGACCAAACATGAAATGCTGAACAATCAACTGGCTGCGCCCGTCAAAGAGATCAGCCAGCGTGACCTTGCCTTCGGGCGCGTCGAAGCTATAGTTCTTCTCGACTTTAACCCACGGCAGTTCACGCCGCTGGCGGTTCAGTTCATCGCGCAGACGAGTCAGTTCTTTTTCTCTTACCAGAAGCGCCTTGCGTGCTTCGAGCCACTGCTGGCTCGAGACCACTTGATGGCTCAATGTTGTTGTGCTCATGATTCATCTCCGACGTAAGTATTTACTTGCTGTAACGGTCATGATGACGGACCCACGCCATCGCATCAGGCCCGAACACTTCTTCATCGCGGCCCTTGGGTGCCATATCAAGGAAGTGATAGGGCAGGAGCATCCCTTCGCCTCCACGCGCGTACTGCGAGTAGGTATGAAAAACGTTATTATTGGAATCCCTATAGAAAACGCTGGTGCCGGTTGCTTCTTCGCTCGGGAAACCAATCTTATCGTTGTAGTTGTAGTTAAAGTTCTTCTTTGCCATCTCTTCTTTCGTGAAGGACACGCGATAGTCGAAATTGAAATCGCTCCCGTAAGAAGAGACCCATTTGAAACCCCATCCCATGCGCTTCTTGAAAGCTTCGAGTTCTTCAAATGGAGCTCGGGAGACTGCTATCAACGTCACATCCCGTTGTGCAAGATGCACCACACTGCGGTCGAAGTGGTCGGCCGCCATCGAGCATCGCGGGCAGCCTTCGCCCCATTCCGGACCGAACATAAAGTGGTAGATAACAAGCTGACTGCGTCCGTCAAAGAGAGCGGCGAGCGTTTCTTTGCCGTTGGGGCCGTTGAACACGTAGTTCTTTTCCACCTTGACCCACGGCAGTTCGCGCCGTTTGCGGCTTACTTCATCGCGCAGCCGTGTGAGCGCTTTTTCCTCGGCCAGAAGCGCCTTGCGTGCTTCGAGCCACTTTTCTTCCGATACAACGGCATGCGGTGCGATTGCTGCACTACTCATCACTTCTTCTCCTTTTTGGTTTTCGTGTTCCTGGATAGTCTGGACAGCACGTCTGCCTTAAGATTTGAGGCAAAACGTGACCAGCCTGTATTCATTTCCATACCATCGCGCACGTTTTCCGGAATCTGGCCGATGGCGCGGTGCGAGAACTTCAAATGCGTTAAACCACCCTCTTCTTTCAGGCGAAAAATGACGTGTGATATCGCGGGCGCCGACATGAACATCGGCCCATGAATCTCAATGAGCGACGGCGGTTCGATTGCCTGCACATATCCCCAGCAATGGCCGGTATTGTTGCCGAAATCGCGATACCAGCGGCCGCCAGGCCATGGCTCGAGCTTCAGCTTATGGATCTCACCGGTGGGCGATTCGTTGAGCGGCCCGAGGTGTTCAAGCATCGTCTCCCAGACAATGCCGATCGTGGCCGCGATCTCAACCTCTTTTTTAACTTCGAGTGTATGGATGGTTTCTAGTCCCCCCATCGTTTCAGGCTCCCTTTGCTAGTTTCAGCCGAACTCTGTTGCCGGCCTTTGTGAAGAAGTTGTTCCAGCCCTTGATGGCTTCCACGCCATCAATGTGTTCGGGAGGAATCTGCCCGATGGCGCGGTGCGAAAACTGGATGTAAGTAACGCCGTTTTCTTCTTTCAATCGAAAGAGCACGTGTGAAATAGCAGGCGAAGACATAAACATCGGTCCGTGAATTTCCAGCAGGTGATACGGAACAATGGATTGCACAAACCCCCAGAACTGACCGGTATTGTTGCCTAAGTCGCGATACCAGCGGCCGCCAGGCCATGCTTCAAGCTTCAGCGGCATAGGCGATTCGTCAGGCTCTTCACCGAAGGGTCCCAGCTGCTCCAGAACGGTTTCGAAGACAATGTCGATGGAAGCAGCGATCTCTATATCGCGCACAATTTCGATGGCCTGAATGGCCTGTTCCGGAGCCTTCCCGGTCATTTCTGCTCCTTGTTCCTGCCCTGATTTTCTGCGGTGATGCGCACCATCATCTTCTCCTCGGCCTTCGCCTTGATGCGGTCGAGATTATGTGTCCAGTAGCGTTCATAAATCTTCACCCAGTCATGCACAGGTTTCAGCTCCTTTGCATTCAGGCTGTACAGGCGCATTTGCCCCCGTTTGCTTACGGTCACTACGCCGACTTTGCGCAACACGCCCAGGTGCTTAGACACAGCTGGCTGTGGGATGCGCACTCGCAGCACAAGATCTCCCACTGCGTGCTCTTTTCCATCGCCTAGCAGGTCGATGATCTCGCGGCGGCGAGGCTCGGCGACTGCGTTGAATACGTCCGTTGTTGTAGCGGCTCTCGGCATAGAAATGAATATATATTCCTATATGGGAATATGTCGACGTTTGATTCAGAAAATTTTGAATTTTTTTCGGTCCAGCATCGGAAAAAGACGCGGTAAGCTCGTAAGTTCGTACGGATGCGGATACTATCTTCTTGATTTCACAGGGGAATAAGGCTAAGGGAGCGAAAGATGCAGCTTCAAGCGAGGACTTAGTGAAAATTTCCTCGTGCTAAAAGCCCATCATGGCAAAATTCATAACACGGGTGGAATCATGCTTTTAAAACGATCCTTTGGACCATCTCTGAACCACGATCCATGAAAAGCCGTATAAATTGAGCAATTGCAGCACAAGGAGCCTTCCGCCATGCAATCGTTCCTGCAGGACCTTCGCTACTCGATACGCCAACTGCGCAAGTCGCGGGGATTCGGCGTCACAGTAATCGCTACCCTGGCTCTAAGCATTGGAATTAGCGCCGCAGTCTTCAGCGTGCTCTATGCCATGGTGATCCGGCCACTACCGTATCAGCAACCGGAGCGGATCGTTCAGCTACAGTCACGCTCGCCGCAAGGATACACTCAGCCTGCATCCTACCTCGAATATCTAGACTGGCGGCGGATGAACCATACTTTCTCTGCGCTGGTGGGACAAAGCGGTTTTGGTGGAACAGTGAACTTTGAAGGACCCGCTGGCCCCATTGCGCTGCATTCAGTACAGGCAACCGACAATTTCTTCGACGCATTCGGCGTAAATCCCATTCTTGGCCGCACCTTCGCTCCGGGCGAGGAACAGGACGGCAGAAATGACGTGGTGGTTTTGAGTTATGAAGTCTGGCAACAGATGTTTGGTGGAAACAAATCCGTTGTCGGACAAAAGGTAAAACTTGATGGCCGTGGCTACACCGTCATCGGCGTCATGCCTGCAGGCTTCCGCTTTCCCATCAGTCTTACAAATGCCGTCTATGTTCCCCTGCACCTAACAAAACAACAGCATGACAACCGTGGCAATCATTTCCTGCCCACGTTTGCGCGCCTGAAACCAGGCGTGACCGTTCAACAGGCAGAGGCTGATTTAAACAAGGTGTTCGCCGACCTCGGACGCGACTACCCTGATACTAAAAGTCGCAAAGTAAAACTAATCGATATTGGAACCTATATTCTTGGCAAAACTGACAATTCACTGCGACTGCTCCTCTACGCTGTGTTGGCGCTATTGGCGATTGGCTGTGTAAACGTTGCGGGACTTCTGCTGGCGCGCGGCGTAAAGCGCGAGCGTGAGATGGCGTTGCGCTCGGCCATTGGCGCAGCTCGCATGCGCATCATCCGGCAGATTCTGACTGAAAGTTTCCTGTTTGCCGTTTGCGGGGCAGCTGGAGGTGTATTGCTCGCCTACGGTCTGCTCCGCATCATTCGCATGTTGCTGATTTCCGCTCTTTCACGCGGAGCCGAAGTGCAGATCAATATTCCAGTGCTGGTTGCGGCATTATTTGTATCCATTACTGTTACGATTCTCGCCGCGCTTGCTCCCGCCCTAAGGCTTTCAGGAACTTCTCCAATCCTCGCGCTGCGCGCAGGCGGAAGCACCGGCACGTCGCGTGGGCAGCATCGTCTGCGTGCGGTATTTGTGATCACACAGGTTGCCCTGGCCCTGGTATTGCTTGTTGTTTCCGGCCTGTTGATGCACATGCTTGGCGGCTTGCGGAATACTGACCTGGGATTTTCGCCCGACAACATCCTGACTGCGGAAATCGATCTTTCGCCGGGCCGTTACGATGGCCGCGACGTGATGGCTGATTTCTATCAACCGCTGTTCGACAAAATCCGCGCAATTCCAGGCGTGCAGGCGATTGGCGTGATTCAGGTACTGCCAATCCAGAACTACGGTTGGAACGCAGAAGTCACTGTTGTTGGCACACCTCCTCCACCGCCTAATCAAGAGACACTAGCCGAAATGCGCTTTATTTCTCCGGGATATTACGACGTATTTCAGGACCAACTGGTGCGCGGACGACTGCTTGATCCCCATCTGGATACGTCAACGTCGAATCCGACCGTAGTGGTAAATGAAGCGTTTATCAAGAAATTCATTCCGCCAGGACGAGATCCGATTGGCATGCAAATCGTCGATGGCGGTGATAAGACAACGATCGTCGGTGTCGTGAAGAACATCCGGCAGAACATTTATGAGCGTCCGCTGGCTGAAACAGAGTTTATTTCATCGCAGATTTCAAAAGAAGAAAACTTGCTCGTTCTGGGTAATATGACCTTGGTGATCCGCACCTCTGTTCCACCGGAAAGTATCATTCCCAGCCTGCGCCGCGCTTACCATGATGTTGACCCGACGTTGCCCTTCCGTACTCCGGAGACGATGCGCTCAGTGATCGCTGATACGCTCATCTTCGAGCGCCTGGAGAACTGGCTCTTTGGCGCGTTCGCCGTGCTTGCAGTCTTATTGGCAATCGTCGGTTTATACGGGTTAATCAGCCACGAAGTTGAGCTTTCCACGCGCGACATCGGCGTGCGTATGGCGTTGGGCGCAACACGCGCAAGAATTCTCTCTGGCATTTACGGTCGCGTTGGCTGGATGCTCGGTAGCGGCGTTTTGATCGGTCTGGCGTTGACCTGGGCTACTCGAAAATACATCAGTTCCGTAGTTGCTCTGCACATGGAAAAGGACGCAGGCAGGATTCTGGCCTTGACTGTAGCTCTGATTGGAGCAGGTCTGATTGCAGCACTACTTCCTGCGCAAAAGGCTTGTTCCGTTGAGCCTGTGGAAGCTTTACGCGATGAGTGATGGGGGCACTCTGGTTCAGTTACTTCCTGACCGTTTTCTTCTCGCTCTGGGTTGCAGGGTGCGCTATGCCCCCGATAGCTTCTGACAGCTTGACGCTGGCTTCGCGCAGCGCGTTACGGACATTCTTTGTTGTGGTTGACTCTTCGATGCGCGCCAGGTACGGCACGGTTAGCGCGGCTACAGCGTTTCCCCGCTCATCGAGCACCGGATAGCTGATGTTGATGACGCCGCGTATCTCATAGCTGTCGCGTTCCTCATAGCCCTGCTCTTGAATTTTCGCAAGGTGCTCGTCCAGGTCTTTAGGAATGCGGCCGCCAGTGCGGTGCTGCCAGGTTTCGATGGCGCGATCACGCACGTCCTGCGGAACGTGGGCGAGGATGACGTGTCCCGTCGAAGCGTGCATAAGGTCGACAATCGCGCCGGCTTTGACATAAAAACCGGGACTGCTCGGCGAGTCTGCTTGACCGACGATCACAACCTGGCCGGCTTCAAGCACTCCCAAATGGCACGACTGGTTGATCTGGTGAACCACCTCCTGCATAATGGGCAGGGCTTCTGAAACCAGCCGCTTGGTTGGCGGGTATTCCAGTGACATGCGGAACATCTTGAGTGTCAGCCTGAAGCGCTCATCTTCGTCAGAGCGTGCGATATAGCCACGATCTTCAAGACACAGCAGCATGCGAAAAATTTCTGAGACAGTGCGGTTCAGGCGCCGGGCGACATCGCTCTTCGTGAGCCCGGAAGGCTCATGTGCGAATAACTCCAGAATGTCGAGCCCTTTTTCAAGAGCGGGTGTGGGATAGTGCCGCTTTACTGTCTTCAAAATATGCGTCCTGTGCGAACTGTATTTTTATTAGCAGAAATTGTATCGCGGTTCATGAAAATGTCTACAGAGCGATTCGGAAGTATGCATCGGCAAAAACAAAGCTTCTTGTTCATCAAAAATCTTTTTAGCGTATAAAAAGATGGATTAAAGATTTTCAAGCGCCTCAGGAGTGAAAGGTGAGCATTTCAGGCATAGCAAAGCCGGTTGCCCTTGGCTTTTTGCTGGCAACCGTATTTACAGCTTTCGCGCAGCAGCCAAACCAGGACGATCTCGTCTGGCAGAAATCCGTTCAAAAGTATGACAAGCAGCGGCAGGAGGTCCTCGCTTCAGTAGACAAGATCGCGCAAGAAGGGCCGTTTCAGCCAAGCTGGGATTCACTGAGAAGCTACAAAATTCCTGAGTGGTATCAGGACGCGAAGTTCGGCATCTTTATTCATTGGGGCGTGTATTCGGTTCCGGCTTTCGGCAGCGAGTGGTATCCAAGGAATATGTACAGGCAGGGCTCAGATGAGTTCAAACATCAGGTAGAGACGCATGGGCCGCAGACGCAGTTCGGGTACAAGGACTATATCCCGATGTTCCACGCGCAGGATTTCGATCCGAAGGCTTGGGCTACTTTGTTCAAAGAGTCGGGAGCGCAGTACATCATTCCTGTCGCCGAGCATCACGATGGATTCCAGATGTATCGTTCGGACCTGAGCGACTGGACCGCGGTGAAGATGGGACCAAAGCGGGACATTCTGGGCGAATTGCGGACGGCGATCCTTGCCGAAGGGCTGCACTTCGGTGCTTCATCGCATCGCGCCGAGCACTATTGGTTTATGAACGGCGGACGCGCATTTCCCTCCGATGTGCAGGACCCTAAATATGCCTCGCTCTATGGCCCCGCGCATGTTGGCATCGATCCTGAAAAAAATGGCACCGGACATCCCGACAACGCCTACCTAGACGACTGGCTTGCGCGCAGCGGCGAATTAGTCGAGCGGTACCATCCTGAGCTTGTTTATTTCGACTGGTGGGTGGAACAGGACACCTTTCAGCCTTATCTGAAGCGATTCGCCGCGTTCTATTACAACCAGGCCGCACAGAACGGCCAGCAGGTCGTGCTCTTCCGCAAAAACAACGCTTTTCCTGATGGAACAACTGTTCTCGACAAAGAACGTAGCTTAATGGACAACATCCGTCCGCAACACTGGCAAACGGACACATCCATAAGCGACAAGTCCTGGGGATATATCACCGGCGACACTTATAAATCACCGGAAAGTCTCGTCTGGCAACTGGTCGATATTGTGAGCAAGAACGGCAATCTGCTGCTGAATATCGGGCCCAAATCCGACGGCACCATTCCGGAAGAAGCGCAGAACATTCTGCTTAAGATGGGCGCATGGCTCAAAGTGAATGGCGAGGCAATCTACGGCACGCGTCCCTGGACGCTCTATGGAGAAGGACCGACGAAAGTGGCTACCGAGGCGTTTCATGACTCGTCAACTAAGCCATATACCTCGCAGGATATTCGTTTCACTACAACGGGCAAGACCTTGTATGCGATTGCGATGGGATGGCCGACCGACCGGCATCTGTTGATTCATTCGCTGGGTGCAGGAAGCGGATTTAATGTGGCTTCCGTCTCGCTGCTTGGATCAGATGCTGCGATTCATTACACGCAGACGAATGAAGGACTCGAGCTTAATCTTCCCGTGCACGCGACAGGCGAATATGCGTACAGCTTCAAGATCGTCCCGCAACAATAATTCGACGAGCTTCGACTGTCACTTTTGTAAGAAAATAAATTGTTTTATTGACAAACATTTCTTTTTACTTATAGAACGATGAGAGCGCTTGCCATTACCTGTACCGCAGCGCGGAATAGTTCCTGATGGGTGTTGATTTTGAATCTCGAGTAAGGCAGGCCGTTAAGCAAGCCGCGCCGCCGCTGCCGAAGACTCCTCTTCCGGTTGTAGTCATCGGGGCAGGCGGTATTGTGCATGACGCGCATCTGCCGGCATATCAAAAAGCCGGCTTTCCTGTAGCCGCGCTGGTCGACGCAAACCAGGAAAAGGCGGCAGCGCTGGCGCAGAAATTTTCTGTGCCGCTTGCCACCTCTTCCATAGCAGAAGCAATCAGCAAATCACCCAAGAACAGCATCTTTGATGTAGCTGTTCCCGCCGGCGCAATTCTGGATGTGTTGCCCCATCTGCCGGATGGTTCCGCGGCGCTGATTCAGAAGCCTATGGGCAACACGCTCGAAGAGGCTGAGGAAATTCTGGCACTGTCCCGCAAGAAGGGGCTGACGGCTGCAGTGAATTTCCAGCTGCGCTACGCTCCAGTGATGCTGGCAGCACGACAAATCAACGATGCGGGAGTGCTGGGCGACCTGCACGACATGGAAGTTGTAGTAAGCGTCTACATGCCATGGGACCTGTGGACATTTCTCGCAACGGCGCCAAGGCTTGAGATTCTGTATCACAGCATCCACTACATTGATCTTGTCCGATCATGGTTCGGCAATCCGGAACGGGTGTTGGCGAAGACCGTGCGCAACCCGCTGACAGCAAAGCTTGCAGCCACAAAAAGCGTCATCATATTGGATTATGGCGACTGGAAGCGCGTGCTTATCACTACGAATCATGGGCACCGATATCAGGATTCGCAGCGTAGCTATGTGCAGTGGGAAGGTACCGAAGGCGCTCTGCATGCAGTGATGGGTGTGAACCTGGATTATCCCAAGGGGAAGCCGGACACTCTCAGAATCGCCAGGCGCGAAGAGGGCTGGCAGGCGCTGCCAACAGAAGGCAACTGGTTCCCTGATGCATTTGTCGGCTCTATGGGATCGCTGCAGGCCTATATCTCAGGCGATGCCAAAACTCTGTCAACCAGCGTAGAAGACGCAATCGACACCATGCGCACTGTAGAAGCCGCTTATATTTCAAGCGAACGCGATGGAGTTCCTCTAAAGAGGTAATCGATATATGCCGAAGACGCGCCTGCGCATTGCCGTTCGAGAGTTCACTGATTTTGAAAATGCTCTGGATGAGCAGATAAAGCTTTATTGCAAGCAGTATCCGGATGTGGAATTCGAAGCGGTTCAGCTCGATCTGCGCACTCTGCATGCGGAGATGTTTGAGAAGGACGGTCTGCGCAACGGCACTTGGGACATCGGCTACATCGTCACCGACTGGCTGGCGGAGGCTGTAGAAGAACACGTTATCGAGGAACTGACACCGTATCTTCAGCAGAAGCCTGTTCCGGACTGGCCGCAGGGATGGGCCCAGTCTATTGTCGACCCGCTTTATTTCGCAGACAAACTGTACACCTTGCCCTGGCACGATGGTCCTGAATGCCTGATCTACAGGCGTGATCTTTTTGAAAATGTTGAGGAGCAAAAAGCATTT
>DATAQW010000132.1:0-7118 GCA_036264445.1 Pseudacidobacterium sp. | reverse complement strand
CTGCTCGCCTTCTCGCTGTACTACTTCGCGCGGAAACCGCTGAAGTAGCGCGCGAATCACCTCGCCCCACGAATCCCGGCTAGAATCCCAAATGCTGCTGGAAGAACGGCAACACGTCAGCAATTACGCGACCCTCTGCGCCCCAGTAGGGATCCGCATCCCAAAGCCCGTTGTACTCCTCGGCTTCATGCACAATGCCAAACTCATTCAGCTTGTGCGTGAGCGCATGGTTCGCGTACACGTGGTCCCAGATCGCATCATTGCGCGACCAGTCAAACTTGAAACCACGCAGCGTCTTCAGATTGTCCGCATACCGCGGGATCATCGACTCCAGAAAGAAGCTATCTCTTAATCGCGCAGTGAGCTTCGAGTCGATCACCAACTTTCCGTCCTCCAGATGCGCGGGCAGATCAACATAGAGCGGTGGCTTCTCCGGGTTCGGCAAGTGGGCCTGAAAGATTGATGTGAAGATCGCAGAGAATCCATCCTTCTTCACCTCATCCAGAGAAGCTGCATGCGCGAGCAAATCCCAGTTAGGCCTTGAATCCATAATCTGCACGCCTGATCCTGCGCCCACGGGATTCATGCCGTAGATCGAACCAAAGACATCTGTATGCTTCATGCCGATGCGGATCGCGCCATAAGCTCCCATATGGTGTCCCACAAGTCCGCGCGCATCCCGCGCCGGTATCGTGAGGAAGGTGGCATCGACATAGGGGACAAGCTCCTGCACCACAAAGTCTTCCCAGTTTCCGGTTACAGGAGAGTTCACAAACCACGAAGCTCCGAGTGGAGTTGTCATATCCACAGCGACAAGGACGAAGCTGCGAATTGTACCTTGCGCGATTGCGCGGTCGAACAGAGCCTGTGCGCCGCTCTTATCGAAAAGCGTCCGATATCCATCCATTGGGCTCGGGAAAAAGTAGAGAACCGGATAGCGCTTCGACGCTCCGTCATACCCAGCAGGCAGATACACCACCAGCTTGCGGTCGGCGCTTACGCCAATCTTGTTCCCCTCAAAGTTCTTCGAATGAATCACTCGCTCGACAATCTGGCTCTTGCTCCCATCGCTTTGAGCGACTGCGGAAACCGTGCTCAAAAGGAGTGCGCAGAGCACTGTTAGAAATGGTTTCTTTTGCGTCTTCATGCCGCCACCTTATCGGTTGGAGAGTTCCGATCGTTCTGCATGAGCCACAAGCCACCATGCGGGCAGCAACAAGAACCAGTTCCACATGTACATGCCGCCCCAAACCAACATCAGCGCAGTCATGGCTATTGCTAACGTCAACGCTGTCCTATGGGACAAACGAGCACGACGTACTCCCTGCACGGCACCGACCACACCTGGTAGCAGAAACAAGAGCACGCACAGACGCGAGAGAGAGGTGTCATGAAACCGAAGCACACAGGAGAGGCACGGGATCGCGCACAGAATGCCACTCACCCATCGCGTCTTCCCAGAGAGTGACCCCACCACAAATCCGCTCGTCCACGCCCACAACAGCATCAGCAAAGCTTCACAGAGTGCGCTGCCATACCCACCACGATGGCCACGCAGAAGATGACGCGAGTCCACCGATAGCCCAAAGGACACGCCCAGTAAGAGCAAACTCCCCGCGAAGGCCACGCTGCTCGCAACCCACGGCTGCCACGCGCGCCAAAGCTCCATCCGCTGTCGCACCACCAGCCCCAGCACAGAGCGAAGGGCGCTCCATTCACCGGCACCCGTCTCCGCCAGATCGCCCAGCACTGCATCCCGATCCTTCGGCGCAAGAACGATCGTCGCCATCTCTGCCAGTGAACTCATGACACACGCTCCGGCTTGCCCGTAGCCCATACAGCGTTACGGCTTACGCGCATCATTGCTTCGTAAAACTCCTTCGCCGCATGCATGCCCTTCGGCGTAACGCGCACCATGCGTTTTGCTCTGCCGCCGCGTTGGGCCGTAGCCTCGCCCATCCACGTCTTGAGCAGGCCTTTCTTCTCCAGCCGCTCAATCGTCGTGTACAAAGCCCCAATCGAGCAGCTTCGGCCTGCTATCTTCTCAATCTCTTCGCGAATGGCCGCACCATAGGCGCTCTCGCCCAGACCAGCTGCTGCGGTTATCAGAACGTATTCAAATTCACCAAGCATGATATGTACTGCATTGTGTAATTAATTGAGAGGTTCGTCAAGCGCAATCTCATCTAGCGACAACCTTGATTACCTCCTCTTTGCCAGTGGTTAGCCTTGTCCACAAACTGATATGAACTGCCTGCAAAGTCGTCTTTTCGGCAACTGGGCCAGATTCGTAACGAGAACCGCGCTTCGCTTCACCTGTTTATGCGGCTCAAAGGGCGGGAAACTACCAAAGCATACAGCAACAACTGCATCAGCTCTGTTTCCAGGACATCAAAGCCCCATGTGGCTGGAAACAATTGTGGTCTTGGTAGCCGCGCTCATGGTGGGAAATGAGTTGACTGTGGCAGCATTCCTTCACCCAACGCTTTATCGTCTGTCAGACAATTTGCCCAACTCTTCGGAAAAGTGATGCCGTTCTGGTACGCTTTAACCCTGATGCTGACACTGATTAACCTTTGGCGATTTTGGAGTGCAACAAACTCGGCGCATTTGCTCTGATCTCGGCTGTTCTGTGGATGGCATCGATTGTTTTCACCATCATCTCCCGCTGCCAATCAATAACCGGGTCGCGCACTGGGATTTAGCGGCTTTACCTTTCAATTGGAAAGAAGACCGGCGCCGGTGGGACAGATATCATCAGCTGCGTGTTGGAATCCTGCTGGCGGCTCTGCACTGTCTGATATTCGGAATGTTAAAGCTTTCCCCATCGTATACTTAGCCTTATCAACCCGTCGGCTGCGACTAGATTGCATCGGTTTCGCTGCAATCACATCCAACGGTTAAGCCTCTCTCGGGAGATCAAGGAGTCCCGCATGGCAGCTCCAGCGCAAGTCGAAGGCACGTTCTCCTCTTTCCCTGCGCACATTCACTCGTCCTGTGAATTCGTACAAGCGTTGATGAAGCTGCAACGTGCCGCGCAGCTCATCTCTTCCACGCTCGATCTCGACGTTTTGCTGGACCGCGTCACGAATGACCTCGCCAACGCGATTGGGAACTGCAAGGTCTCCGTGTCACTGCGTGAGGCGGAGACGAACGAGATGGTCATCTGCGGGGTCCACGGCGTTACGCAGAAGACCAAGGGCATGCGCTTGAAGATTGGCTATGAAGGCATTGTGGGTCACGTAGCCGCAACGGGGAAGATGTATTACGCGCCAGATACTCGCGTTGATCCCTATTACATTGCCTGCGAGCCTGGGATGCTTTCTGAAATCTGCCTGCCTTTACTGTCCCGAGGTCAGGTGGTTGGCGTTTTCGCCGTCGATCACCATGAAACGAACGCTTTTTCTGAAGACCAGATTCAGGTATTCCAGGCATTGGCAGCCCATATCTCCATTGCTATTGAGAATGCGCGCATCTTCCAGCAGGAACGCATGGAACGGGAACGCATGCAGCGGGAAGCGGATGAGGCCCGATTGATACAGCAATCTCTCTTTCTGAAGGCGGTTCCGCTGGTTTGCGGATTCTCTTTTGAGACGGCATGGCATCCTGCGGGAGCAGTTGCGGGCGACTGGTTTGACTTTATTGATCTTGGCGACGAGCGCTATGGCATTGTTCTTGCCGATGTATCCGGGAAGGGCATGGCGGCCGCTCTACTCATGTCGGCCACGCGGGCCATTTTGCGCTCTCTTGCAAAACTGCATCGCTCACCCAGTGAAACACTGGTCCATTTGAACCAGACGCTGATCGAGGATTTTCCTTCGGGCAAGTTCGTCACCATGATCTACGGCATACTCGATGCGCGCACGCGTGAAATCACTATTGCCAGCGCAGGGCATCTGCGGCCGCTTCTCATTAATGGACATGGCTCATTTCTCAATGTGGATACGGGCTTGCCACTGGGGCTGGGGGCTTCGTCATATCCGGAGCACAGAATAGAACTCGCGGCCGGCACACAGCTGCTCTTTTACTCGGACGGCATTACAGAGGCCGTGAATCATCTTGATGAAGAATTCGGCCCGGCACGGCTGGTCGAGCACTTCTCTGAGCCGGATGCCTGCGTGGAAAGTCTGATTGAGAAAATACGCCGCTTCGGCTTTGGATCAGACCTAACGGATGATGCGACTGCCCTGCTGATTCGCAGCCGGTCAATCAGTAATTAAAGAACCGGCCCCACTCAAGCCAAAACGGGCTTGAATTGGGGCACCCGTATGACGAGTAACGACGGCGTTTCTAAAGATTATCTGTAACCAAAGCGATTGCGAAACCGTCATAGCCTTTGCTGCCAACGGTCTGCACTCCTGTAGGGATAACCCGCGGCTCAGAGGCCATCATTTCCAGCATCTTTCTTGTGCCCTGGATATCGGGATCGGCGCTCTTTGCGTCGAGAATTTCTCCATCGCGCACCACGTTGTCGACGATGATGAGGCTTCCGGGACGCGAGAGCTTTAATGCCCACTCGAAGTATCGCGGGTTATTACGCTTGTCGGCATCGATAAAGATCAGATCGAAAGGACCGATTCCTTCATCTGCGAGTTTAGGAAGCGCATTGAGGGCTTTGCCTTTGCGCAGATCGACGATCTCTGAAAGTCCTGCGCGAGCGATGTTTGCAGCAGCTACACGGGCATGCTTGTCATCAGCTTCAAGCGTAACTAGCAGGCCATTCTTCGGGAGCGCACGCGCCATCCAGATGGTGCTATAACCGCCCAGCGTTCCTATTTCCAGGATTTTTTTCGCTCCATGTGAGCGCGCCAGCAGATGCAGCAGTTTGCCCTGGCTTGGAGTCACGCTGATGGTGGGCATTCCTGCATCAACGATTGCCTCGATGGCTGCGTCGAGCGCTGGATCGGAAGGCGTGAGCAGGCTGTCTATATATTTATCGACTGCGGTCCATTTCTTCTTAGACATAATGATTCTCTTTAAATTCCAAATCTTTTCAAGATTCTTGGGCACTTTAATATCACACAGGAAGCTTCAGAAACATTCCCCGGCGTTCAAACGCTACTCCGGCAAGCGCAATCAGTATGGGAAAGCATTCAAGGGTATACCGCGGCTCCGGAGCCTCAATGGTAGCCAACAAAACACACCGCAGCAGGATAAAGAGCAGCATGGCCCCGGCAAAACGTGGCCACCGGTAAAAGCCAATGCAGGCCAGGATGAGGTAGACCAGGTTCAGGACAGCGTAAGCGGTAGCGAATTCCGTCTCGGCGCGGTGCTTTGAGTATTCCCACCAGCGCAATTCAACCCACAATAGCTCGGTGCGTGGGCGCAGCCACATATCCATGAGCCTTGCCATGGGCAGTGCAAAATAATAGCGGACGGGATTATACGCAATACGCTCTCTGGCCAGTTTGCCGAACCGCGCATCGATCTCCGGCGTCAACGTCGTCGTCCGGTTGTAGTCTTCAAAAAGCTGCTTTGTCTTTTGATATTGCGCAGCTGAGTCGAAGGCGCGCGATGGCAGATTCTCAAGCTTCAGCTCATCTGAATTCGCATTCCAGTAGATTTCCCAGGTACAGGTGAAATCCACGCAGACAGTCTTCGTCCAGCGATTGAAGCCCGGATTTGTTGGCTCGCCGGGGTCAGTCGCATAACGCGGCGCCAGCGGCTGAAATACGCGGAATGTTTTCCAGTTGCGGATCGTCCATGGAATAAACGGCAGCATCGAAAGCATGCCGCAAACAATTGCCATCCGCAGCATGAGGCGCGTTCCCCAAAGTTTCGCCCCATAAACCACAATGGCCGGACAAAAGACCACGGCAAGCAATGCTCCGTCCGGCCGCAGAAGGGCAGCATAGCCGAAAGCAAAGGCCAGGATAGCAACCCAGCGCCATAAAGGGTGTTCAAGTAAACAGGCAAAGCTATAGAGAGCACCTGAGATGAAAAAAAACTCCAGCGTCTCTGTCAGCGGAGTGGCAGCATAATTCGCTGTAAATGGGCACAGCACTGCCAGCCATAACGCGACCCATCCGGCGCGGCGTGAGGCAATTTTTGCGGCAAAACCGGCGATAAGCAGGCAACTGGCGAGATCGACCACTACCTGGACGTACATCACGGCACGGTAGTTCTCGAGCCCGAAGAGCCGGAAACAGAGCATTAAAAAGAGTGGATACCCGGGCAGGCGAATCAGCGTCGGTTGTATGCCTTCCGAGGTGGACAGGCCATAAATGCCGTGCAGAAGCCAGTTTTTGGCGATATCCCCGTAAATCAGCGGATCGCCCTGGACTTCCGGATAGGCATGAATGAACCAGAGCCGTAGTGCGGCCCCGGCAGCGAGTGCGAATATGGCAACCCACCATTTGCGAGGAAGCGCAGCCAGCATGCAAATGAATCATACAGAAGAGATGGCTTTGATGAGCCAAATCTAAGGCAAACAAATAGAATAGATAGTAAGAATACCGGTACTGAATGAAACAAGTTTTTTATGACCCACAGCGGAAACGCTGGAAAAGGCTCAGGCGCGTGCTGGATGTCACCGCCGTTGTCCTCACCGTCGTCCTTTCCGTTTTTGCCTTCAGCGTAATCAAGCGCCAGTCGCTGCCTGAGCTGCTTCTGCCTACGCAGAAGCGCAACTATAAAGCGCTGAAGCAACCCGATCTGAAAAAGGCGGCGGCGCAGCACGCTGCTCGCCGCAAAACGCATCGCCATCCCTCGGAGATTGCACTCAATACCGATGAGGGCCTGCGCGCAGCCTTTTACGTCAATGACTCTCCCAGCTATTCGTCGCTCAAAGCACATATCCACCAGATCGATTTGCTCTTTCCCGACTGGCTGCATGTCGTTTCGCCGGACGGCAATTTGCAGGGAGCAACCTCACTCTATCCTGTCCGGTTTTACAACGTAGTAGACGCGGCCGGCGTGCACAGCGTTGATCCGGAGAATAGCAAAGTAGCGCGCGCAATTGCCGATGCCAAGGAAGATATCGAAATCTTCCCTATGCTCAACGATTACAACTCTCTGGCCAATACGTGGAATGGAGATGTGATCGGCAAGATGCTTGAAGACCCGGCAGCAAGAGAGAAGCTGCATCTTCAGCTCGATAAATTTCTCTACGCCAACCC
>DATAQW010000086.1:0-2386 GCA_036264445.1 Pseudacidobacterium sp. | reverse complement strand
CACGAATGGCTTCGACTGCGCATCATAGAAGCTTTCGACGCTTCCCCTGATGCAGCCGTGGCTTCCTGTAAGTGAAAGCGTCGAAAGCTTCTATGATGCGCAGTCGAAGCCATTCGTGATTCTGAATCCTGGGGCTGGATGGGGAGCGAAGCGCTGGCCTGTAGAAAGATATGGCGAGGTGGCGCGAACTTTCGCTGCAAAGGGTTATGGCGTGGTGATCAATGCCGGTCCTCAGGAAGAACTATTAGCTCGAGAAGTGAACGCAGCGAGCGGTGACGTAACCACTGTGCTTTCGCCGGGTCTTGATGAACTGATTGCGCTCATACGTCGCACATCGCTCGTGATTGCAGGCGATACCGGACCACTGCATCTGGCTTCCGCATTAGGCAAACCGGTGGTAGGGATTTACGGGCCGACCGATCCGGCCCGCAATGGCCCGTTTGGAGGACATTTCCGCGTATTGCGGCATCCGGAAAGCAAACGCGACCACACACGTTATGCAGCACCGGAAGCGGGCCTTTTGACGATCACTTCTGAAGATGTAATCCGGGCCGCCGATGATCTATTGAAGGAGGCCGCCGAAGATGGCTGCTGACTGGAGCAGAGTTGCCCGCCGCATTCGCGTACCGATGGGGTTTGTCTTCGCCGTTGTCTTTATTCTGCTTGCCCGGCCTACATTCGTCTCGATGGCATGGAGCCTGTTGCTTGTGGTGCCGGGCCTCTGGCTGCGCGGGTATGCTGCGGGATACGTAAAGAAAAATGCTGAACTGACTATGACGGGACCATACGCATATACGCGCAATCCGCTGTACCTTGGATCAATGTTGATCGCTTTTGGTTTTGCGGCTGCATCCGCGAGCATTGTGATTGTGCTGTTGCTGGCCGTCTTGTTCGCGATGATCTATGTTCCTGTGATCAAGTCTGAGGAGGAATTTTTGCGCAAGATGTTTGCGGGATTCGATGCATACACTGCAAGCGTACCGCGCTTGTTGCCGCGTCTGCGTCCGGCGCGAATTGCAGATAGCGGGACAGGCGAGTTTTCATTTCCCTTGTACCTGAAACATCGCGAGTACAATGCACTCATGGGAGCGGCGGCCATTTATGCTGTGCTTGCCCTCAGGATTATTTATCACCACTAAAAGAGTGAGCACATATTTTGAATTGGCGTTTTAGATTGCTTCCTATCCTCTTTTGTTTCCTGTTGCTGGCAGTTGAAGCCCAGACTGTACAGAATGTACCTTCATTGCCCGCACCGCATCCGGGCCTGGGACTTCCGACAAAGCAGACGCTCAACTACAGCGTGGACTGGCGCGTCTTTCCGGCCGGCGTTGTCAGCTTTCATCAGGAAGCCGACGGCGACACGCAGCGCATCACGGTCACAGGCGATTCAATTGGAGCGGTGAACCTGATTTTTCGCGTCAGCGACCGCTTTCAGTCTTCATTCAACCGCCGCACCGGATGCTCTTACGAATTCAGCAAGCAGCTGCAGGAAGGCCATCGTCAGATAAACAGTACTCTCACTTTTAACTACGCACAGAGCAAGGCGATCCTCGAAGAAAAGAATCTGGTTTCTGGGATCACGAAGCATCAGGAGGCAGCGATTCCTTCGTGTGTGACCGATCTGCTCTCAGCAATTTTTTATACGGCAACGCAGCCATTGCAGGTTGGGCAGAGTTTTTTGATTCCCGCCTATGACGCAATGCGGATTATTCCCGTAACGATGAAGGTCGAGGCAAAGGAATCGGTGCGCACGCCAGCAGGCACTTTCCAGACGGTCCGCGTGCAGCCGACTGCTGATGCCGGCGTAGTGAAGAACCGAGGCAACATCTGGATCTGGTACACGGACGATGAGCGTCGAATTCCTGTGCAGATGCGCGCGCGGCTCTTCTGGGGAACATTGACGTTCCAGCTTACGAGTATCGACCAGAAATAAATTATTGGATTCGGTAACGTTCGCGCATCAGGCGTTGCAGGCGCGGTTTGTAGATAAGGTTCCAGGCCAGCTCTTTGTCCGGAAACATGGCCAGTGCAGCGCGCCGCGTATCGGCTACCATCTCAGCCGCTTCGTCTACAGTCAGCGAGGCGTCCTGGCTGATAACGGACATCACCATGTTCATCATGATCTGCAAGCGGCGGATTTTTCGCTGTTCTTCCTTGAGTTCTTCCGGAGTCTGTTGATGAGAGTTGAGGTGTGCGTATTGAAGCTCGGGGATATTGTCGGCTTCACCTGGGCCCATTGTGTGTCCTCCATAAGTGTGGGCGTGCTTTTCGACATCCTACAACGGTAGCGATGCGGCGAAAATGAAAAAAGATTCCCAGTGTGCCCGAGTTGGCACTTCACCGTGATTCTGATTTGTCCCAAGTTGCTGTTGTGATGTGCTTTCCA
>DATAQW010000068.1:0-4014 GCA_036264445.1 Pseudacidobacterium sp. | reverse complement strand
GTTCTACCATGACCCTCTGGTAAAACATGTCGTTCAAGGTACCTCTCTCACCATCATTGCAACAAGCGCATCCGTTATACATCTGGCACTCCTTAAGCGGGCTATGCGCTTCTCGCAAACGTCGATGAATGAGATCGTAGCTCGCGCAATTTCAGTATTAGTCTCAATTTTTCTGGGTTTGGCAGGATATGGCTATTGGGCTCTGGTGGCAGGCGCCGTGGCTCTGCCCTTAAGCACAAGTATAGGAGCGTGTTATCTATGCAGATGGACTCCAGGTTTGCCTCGCCATACTGAAGGCACAAGTTCTTCGCTCTCGTTTGCAATCCATACATATGGAAGCTTTCTGGTAAATTATTTTTCCCGCAATACTGACAACCTGCTCGTAGGTTGGCGGTTTGATGCACGGGCTCTCGGCTTCTACAAAAAGGCATACGATCTATTTGCTCTCTCGGCGATGCAGCTGGTCATCTCTATCACCCTTGTGATGGTGTCCGCGCTCAGCCGTATCAGGCAGAACGCTGATCAATATCGTAGTTATCTGCTTGAAGCCATGACGGCGATGGCGTTCCTCGGCATGGGCTTAGGCGCCGACCTGACTTTGATTGGTAAAGATCTTATCCGGGCCTTGCTTGGCGCTCAGTGGGCCCCGGCCGGTCGAATCTTTACTTTCTTCGGGCCGGGTATTGGCGCCATGATTCTCTACACCACGACTAGTTGGATTCATCTTTCGAGCGGCAGAGCTGACCGATGGCTGCGGTGGGGAATCTTTGAGTTCGTCGTGACCTGTTCGCTCTTTATCGTTGGTCTTCATTGGGGACCGGCAGGAATCGCCGTTGCCTGGACAGCTTCATTCTGGTTGCTGATCGTCCCCGCAATCTGGTATGCGGGACGGCCAGTAAACCTCAATATCAAAGCAGTGCTGGCGGCAGTATGGAGATATCCAGTTGCTGCTCTCGTCGCTGGCATCACCACAGCCATTCTCATTCCGCATATCTCTTTTTTATATGCCGTTTCTGGATTCTTAGGCGCCTTATTCAGAATCCTGTTAATTTCCACACTCGTAACGATCAGCTATCTGGTCTTAATTGTTATCTTGTACGGCAGCACAGCGCCTCTGTATCAAATGACAAGGTTGCTGCTGGAAGTATGGCCTGGCAAAAGAGCACACTCTACCGACGAATCTAGCGCTGGAACGATGACGGGGCAGCCTTCGGTCCAAACCAGCTCCGGAAGGATGCCCCTCGTCTCGATACTGATACCTGCATATAATGCGCAGGACTGGATTGCGGATACGATCAAATCGGCGCTGGCCCAGACCTGGCCCAACACTGAGATCATAGTTATCGATGATGAATCGAGCGATCAAACTCTGGCCATAGCCCGGCAATTTGAGCCTCTCGGCGTTCGCGTCATCCAACAGAGCCATCAAGGTGCGGCCGCGGCAAGAAATCTTGCCTTTTCGCTTAGCAGTGGCGATTACATCCAGTGGCTTGATGCTGACGACTTGCTGGCGCCCGACAAAATTGCACAACAGATGGAAGCAGTACAACAGGGAGTTGGTAAGAGGATTCTGCTCTCGGCCGCTTGTGCGTCCTTCATGTATCGGCCATATCGAGCACAATTTACACCTACAGAGCTATGGTGCGACTTGAGTCCGGTGGAATGGCTTCTTCGAAAGATGGGTCAGAATCTCTCTATGCAAACAGCCACATGGCTCGTCAGCCGCGAACTGACAGAAACTGCAGGGCCATGGGATCCGAGACTGTCGGGTGATGATGATGGCGAATATTTCTGCCGCGTGATTCTTGCCTGTGAGGAAGTCCGGTTTGTGCGCAATGCCCGTGTTTACTACCGCTCTCTCCCATTCAGCGGTCTGAGCCATATTGATCGTATTCCTCGCAAAGTGGACGCCCACTGGCTGTCCATGCGGTTGCACATGCAGTATCTGCGATCACTCGAAGACAGCCCCAGAGTTCAGGCTGCCTGCATTCAATTTATTCAAGATTCGCTCGCATATTTTTATCCGGAACGAAGGGACATTCTAGGAGAAGCCGAGGCAATCGCAGATGGTTTCGGACGCCAGTTAAGTAACCCTAAGCTGTCCTGGAAATATGCCTGGATCAAGGCTCTCTTCGGCTGGAAGTTAACAAAGCCAACGCAGCTGCATTTACGCAGAGTGCGCTGGTCCTTTCACAAGCGCCTCGATTATCTGCTCTTCCAGATTGAAAACGGAAAGTAATTCATCTCAATATCCCGCAGCTAACAAATACATATCCCTGCCTCGATGAGTCGTCACGTTTGGTGTCGTTTCGATTCATCCACAGAAAAGGAATCTGTCTTGAAAATCAGCATATTTGGCCTTGGTTATGTCGGCACCGTGTCGGCCGGTTGTTTAGCAAATGACGGCCACGAAGTGACTGGCGTCGATCCCGTAGCGACCAAAGTCGACCTTATCAATAATGGTCAATCGCCCATCATCGAAGCGGATATCGGTGAGATTATTGCTTCTTCTGTAGCAGCGGGCAGGCTCCGCGCGACCAGCGACCCGGCCGACGCCGCCATTGCTCATACAGACCTTTCGTTCGTTTGCGTAGGCACACCGAGCCAGAGCAACGGCAACCTTGACCTCAGATACATCCGGCGCATCTGCGAGCAGATTGGTGAATCGCTTAGAAAGAAAGCAGCGCGGCACACAGTAGTAATACGCAGCACAATTCTGCCGGGCACAATGCGCGATGTCGTCATTCCTACACTCGAAGAAACATCCGGTAAGCGGGCCGGCGAGGGATTCGGCGTCTGTCACAATCCAGAATTTCTGCGTGAAGGCACCGCCGTGAAGGATTTCTATGCTCCGCCAAAGACAGTGATCGGGGAGTCAGACAAAACGAGCGGAGACACTCTTGCTTTGCTCTATAGCAAACTCGATGCACCGCTTATTCGAGTCGATCTCGAAACCGCTGAAATGGTGAAGTATGTCGATAACAGCTGGCATGCGTTAAAGATCGGCTTCGCAAACGAGATTGGTAATTTGTGCAAATCGTTCTCGATCGATGCACACAAAGTAATGAACATCTTTTGCCAGGACAAAAAGCTTAATATCTCGTGCGCTTACCTGATGCCTGGTTTTGCATTCGGTGGCTCATGCTTGCCTAAAGATCTTCGTGCCCTGTCTTATAAGGCAAAAACTAACGACTTACACCTGCCTATTCTCACCTCAATCTTGCCCAGCAATGAAATACAGGTAGCGCGGGGCGTCCAACTCATTGTAGATAAGGGACACAAGCAAGTCGGCATTCTGGGATTCAGCTTCAAGGCAGGTACTGACGATCTGCGCGAGAGCCCCCTGATCGAAGTGATCGAGCGTCTTCTGGGAAAAGGTTATGACCTGCGCATCTACGACAAAAATGTCAACATGGCGAGCCTGGTTGGGGCCAACCGCGACTTCATCCTCAATCGCATTCCACACATTTCAAAACTCATGGTAGACGGAATCGATCCCGTTCTCGAACATGCGCAGACAGTAGTCATCGGCAACAAGGACCCTGATTTCGACGTAGTTCCCGGACGCCTGCGGGAAAATCAGAAGCTTGTGGACTTCGTAAGAATCACAAACAAAGGAAACCTCAATGGCAACTATGACGGCATCTGCTGGTAGTAGAATCGCGGACTCTGCACAATATAGCGCTGCGAAGCAGGAAATCTATACAGCGATTGAATCTCTCTCGCGTTGGCTCGAGGAAAATGACTACAAAGGATACGACACGTTTGATGGATTGAATGCGAAATTTGTCCGTCCGTTGACATTCGAGAACAAATTTCTGAGGACGGCGCTGCAACAGGGTGTAAGACGCTTCCCTATGAACCTGCGCCGTGTTTTAGGGGTATCGAAAAAACATTCTTCCAAAGGCATGGGCTTTTTAGCGCGTGGCTTTATCCGGCTTCATGAAGCTACGGGTGATCCTGTGTGGGCAGAAAAGGCACGGTTTACGCTGCAGTGGCTGATCGACAACCAAT
>DATAQW010000051.1:0-14346 GCA_036264445.1 Pseudacidobacterium sp. | reverse complement strand
CATATAGCTCTCTCAGATGCCTCTCGCTGATTGCGAGGTTGTTAGATGACTATGGATGATACGCTGTTGGCTTCTGCGCCGTAATCCGCACGCCCAACGCATTCAAACGACTGCGCGCCTGCGCTGCCTCCGGAGTTTGCGGATAGCGCTGGATAAGGTTGCGGAGATCGCGAATGCCGGCGTCGCGCTGGCTCATCGCGATTTCCGCCTCGCCTTTACGCAACTGTGCAGCAGGCGCTTTGGGACTGCCCGCGAACTGCTCCAGGACTGCATCGTAATTCTGAATGGCCGTTTTATAGTCACCCTGGCGGTAAGCAATTTCGCCAAGATAAAACTGCGCATTTCCGGCAAGATTATCCTGCGGATAGAACTTCAGGACATCGTTGAACTCGCCCGCAGCCACATCATACTTCGCGCTGTTGTAGTCGCGGATACCGCCCTGATAGAGCTGATCCAACGGAGGAGCCTGCTGCTGTTGAGGAGGAGCAGCAGCTGCATCCTGGCCGCCCGGCGCACCTGGGGCTTGTTGCTGCCCACCTGGAGCTTGTTGCTGCCCACCTGGAGCGCCGCCAGCGGGCTGCGCATTTACATTCTGCAGTTGTGCCTGAATATCCTGCAGTGTCTTCTCCACTCTGGCGATACGCGATTTCAGCTCGTCTACCGAATCGTTGACACCCTGCACCTGCCCGGAGAGTTGTTCCGGCTTGATTGAACTTTCGCCCTGCGCCTGTACCTGCTGCTGTATGGCATTTACCGTCTGTGACATGCGGTTCATATTGTCAGCAGTTTGTTCGATCAGGTGTTGCAATACTCCCATACGCTCGTCATTCGACTGTTGCAGGCGTTGCAGCATGTCCTGCAAGCTTTGCACCTGTGTCTGCAGCTGAATCATTTCTTTGGAAGCGGCGTGAGCGCTTGGCACAGGGCAGAGAAGCGTGAGAGATGCAAAGGCGGCGAGATGGATAAATGTCTTTCGCATAGAAAGTCCCCGATGGCGTGCGTTGCCTGCTTATAAGTGTAGAACAAAGCAAACGGCAGCACCGCGATGAAGCAATGCTGCCGTTCGAGAAGCCAAGATCTAGCGGTCTACGTTGAACTGCGCGCGGCGGTTCTGCTGCCAACAGTCTTCCGAGTGCTCAGTGCAGAACTGCTTTTCTTTGCCGTAGCTCACGGTGCGCAGGCGGTCCGGGCTGACGCCGGCATTCACCAGCGCCTGCTTGGCTGCATTGGCGCGATTTTCGCCCAGGGCCAGGTTGTATTCGGTCGAGCCGCGCTCGTCTGCGTAGCCGCCAATCAGCACCTTAATACCGGGATGCTGGTTCAGGAACGCGGCATTCTGCTGGATTGTCGGTTGCGCATCTGGACGGATATCGTAGGCGTCGAAATCGAAGAAGATGTCATGAACATTCTGGTGGAAGAGCGAGTCTCCCATATCGCTCTCTTTGATGTTGCTCGCCGGAGCTTCCGCAGCATTCACAGTGAGCCGTGCCGTTGCATCAGCCGATCCGCCATCGCCGCGCGCAATCAGATGATAGTTCGTCGATTCAGTCGGCTTTACGTTCATCGTGCCCGCAGTAGCAACCTGGCCCACGCCTTCAATCGAAACATCCGTAGCATTCGTGGTCTTCCACGTCAGGACCGCGCTGTCGCCCGGATTGATCGAATTGGGATTGACATTGATCTCAGCCGTCGGCGCAGGCGCCGCGACAGTAGGCGGTGGCGGAGGAGGCGGTGCTGGTTTGTTCTTATGGCATCCGGCAACAACCAGGAGAGCCGCCAGACTTACTGCTGAAGCGATGTACTTACGATGAGCGTATTGCACTTTCTCCTCCTTTGGGAGCTTTGTATCTATAGTGTTTTTCCAAGACAGTGCGCCGGGAAACAACTCCCGGCGCGTTTATTGAAGCAAACTATTTCCAGCTCCAGTTCGGCATGGAATTGGAGCCGCCATGCGTCAGCGCGTGTTGTTCTGTTCCGTCAGCGAGCATGGTCCAGATTTGCAGACCGCCGTCGCCTTCACGCTGGTAGACGATATGGCGGCTATCCGGCGACCACGATGGAAAATCGCAGCGACCGGAGTCATGTGTCAACTGTGTCCAACGTTTGCTGGCAATGTCCATGATGTAGATGTCCTGCCCGCCAGGAGCACCCGGCCCATATTTGCGGTTCCAGGCAAAAGCAAGAAACTGTCCGTTAGGCGACCAGGACGGTGACGTCGCATACCCGCCATCGGTCATGCGCTGCACATTTGCGCCGCCAGAGTCCATGATGTAAATCTGCGGCAGGCCCGTGCGTCCGCTCACCCATGCGATCTGCGAATTTGTCTTCGGGTTCCACACTGGAGAGACATCCGGCCCACGGAATGCCGTCAGGCGGCGTACATTGCCTCCGTTTGAGTCCATGCTGTAAATCTCAGAATCCCCGTCGTGCGCCGAAGAAAACGCCAGCTTGGCGCCATCGCTGCTCCATGCTGGCGAAATCGTTGTACCGGCCGGTGAAGGGAATTCCACCGGACGGTTCAGCAGGAGCGAGAACATCCGTATGGACCATCCGCCCTTGCCAAGGCCTGAGAACGCTACACGCGAGTTATCCGGAGCGACACGCGGCGAAAGAGCGATGCTATTCAGGTGCGTCAGCTGATGCGCATTCTCGCCATCATAATCCATCATCCAGATTTCCTTGCTGCCAGAGCGCGCAGAGACAAAGTAAATCTTCGTCTCGGCGATACCCGGAATGCCGCCCAGTCGCGTGATGATCTCGTCTGCGAAGCGATGCGCAATCGTGCGCACATTGTTTTCGCTGGCATTGTCAGAATACTGTTTGCCGAGAATCTGTGGAGACTGCTGGTTCTTGGCGTCGAATAAGTAACCGTTGACAGTCACTTTTCCATTGTCCACGCCGATTGCCCCGAACGCGACCATATCCGCGTTTGAAGGAGCAGCGGCCCAGGTCGGCAGGCTCATCTCCTGCGGTGACCCCGGCATGAGCGGAGGCGCCATGCTCTTCGAAACCATGTCGAAGATACCCGCATTCGACAGATCATTGAAGAGCGTCGTGTCGAACACAGTCTTCAGCGGTCCTGTTTGCGGATCATTCGTTGTAGGCTTGAAATTCGCAACGGCAAGGCGAATCTTGGTTGCGCCAAGGTTCGTGCCCGTACGCACCCAATCCTGCGAATGAGCGGAGAGCGCGCCGCTGGATGTGAGGAAAGCTAAAAAAAACAAAAAACAACGCGATCTAAAAAGTAAAAGCTTCTTGCCTGAATTCATTCTTCCGTCCCGCAGACTGATATTGCGAAAGCTGGAAATCAACGTCCCGGCTCTTCACAATAGTACGACACTGAAAGTGTGTTGCCGTTGTATCCAGCGGGCAGGGGACCGTAAGTGTCAACCCTCTGTACAGCTCTTAGACATGAAGCGTCCAGACTTTGCGAGCCGCTGGATTGTGCAATGCGTATCTGGCCGGGCGAGCCATCGCGCGAAATATTGAACGAGAGATATACTCTCGCTCCGGCCGGCGTGCCCTGCGCCACTTCCTGCGTCAACCAGTTCTGCGCAGTCTTCCTTCTGATTAAGTCGACGTACCAGGGGAAGCGTGAACCAAAGTCTCCCCCATTGACTGCGACGGGATTATTTCCGTTTGGGTTGCTTGTGGTGGATCGCGGAATATTCGATTGCGCTGCCTCTCCGTAATTTGCCCGGTTCTGCTGGTTCGGAACCGGCTGCGGATGCCTGCTCTGCGAAGTCGTCACCGTCTTCTGCGCCTGCTTCACAGGATTTTCCTGCTTCTGTGGCGCCTGTTGTTTCACTTTTGGCTGCGGCTTTTCAGGAATTGGAATCGCTTCCGGCGGCGGAATCGGCTCGGCCTTCTGCGGAGCAGGTGGAGCAGGCGCCGGGCTCTGCTGTTCTGTTGCCAGAACATTCTCCGTAGGCTTCTGCTCACTCGGCAAAGGAATCGTTGGCGCAGAGCTTACGAGCGTAGCCTGAATCGCGCCCGGAGCCGATTGACTATTACCCCAGATGCCTCCATGAAATCGCCCGATAAGGACAACATAGAGCGCGATGAGACCTACGATCCCAAGATGTAGAAAGACAGAACCCACCGCAGGCGCCGCTATGCGGTCCGGTTCAATATCAATTCTTGCGCTCGTTCTCATAACTCTAATTTGTCATCCTGAGTGTTCAATGCCAGGCTGCCACTCTGAGCGGAGGCTTCTCATAGAGAAACCGTAATCGAAGGGCCTGCATTTCAATATCGGCTGCCACCTAACTGATGGAGGCCAATCTAATCTTCAAACAATCTACTTCGGCACATTCTCCAACGGCTGCGTCACAATGCTGATATTCGTTATGCCGGACTGCTTCACCGCATCCATCACCGAAGCGAACGCTCCAAAGGGCACGCGCTCATCAGCGCGCAGATAAATCACCTGGTGCGCAGGATCAGTATTCGGCTGATGCAGACGCGAAGGCAGATCGGCAAGATTGATCGGCTGGTCGCCAAGAAAGACGCGCTGGTCTTTGTCGATGGTCAGCACCAGCCGCTGCTCGGTGATTTCCTTGACCGTTTTTGTTTTCGGAACAGCAACATCAATCCCCGACTGTAGCACCGGGGCTGTGAGCATGAAGATCACAAGCAGCACCAGCACCACGTCCACCAGCGGAGTGATATTGATCTCCGCGAGCGATGTCTGTGTATGGCCGCTTCTACTTGTGAAGGCCACGTACGGCCTCTCTTTCCAGTGGATCCTGATCCGAGGCCACAGAAGCCTCTTCCATGCTGTTCAGCAGCTCGCGCGAAAAGTCATCCATCCGCGCGCCAAACTCGCGGCATCGCGCCGTGAACTGGTTATAAGCAATGACAGCGGGAACGGCGACCACCAGTCCAGCCGCTGTCGTAATCAGCGCTTCAGAGACGCCGGGAGCTACCGCCCGCAGCGTTGCCGCGCCCGCCGTGCCCAGCCCATGAAACGCATCAACAATCCCCATGATGGTGCCGAATAGACCGATAAAGGGAGAAATCGCGCCAATCGTCGCCAGCCATGTGAGCCGCTGTTCCAGCACTGTCAACGCTTCGCTCGATGCCGTCTGTGCCGCCCGCTCGAGGGCTGTAATGTTTTTCGCCGGTCCATAGCCTCCGGTCTGACGGCGGTATGTCTCATACACCTCATCAAAGACATTCACTAGCGGACTGGGCTTGAACTGTTCACTGACTGTAGCAATCTCCTGCAGACGGTTGGCCTTGCGGAAGGCGCGCAGAAAGCGGTTGCTCTGCGTACGTGCGCGCTTGAAGCTGCCCCACTTACCCAGGATGATCGCCCATGAATAAAGGCTGGCAATCAGCAGGATGCCAAGGACAACCATAGCCACGGGGCCGCTGTTCTGCAGCATCTCGAGAATCGCGCTTCCGGTCGGCGGCGGCGCGGGCACAGCGCTCGCATCGGGTTCCGTCTGAAAAAGCAAAAAGGCAAGTGCAAAAAAAAGATGTGTCATCGCCTGTATCAACGTTAGCAGACGCGAACCGTGCCCACCAAGTTGTCCGACGGACTGGAATTGAAATGGTTACGCTGATTCGGCAGGATTTACAGTTGCAGGATTGAGCATCAGGAGTTCACGGCCAGCTGTTGAATTGGCAATTGTAGAAATTCTGTCATCCCGGCCAGAGTGTAGCGAAGTAAAAGGACTTGCATACGTTTGCCGTGTTAAAAGTAGGGTGACTCTTGGCGTTCATAGACCTTGGCAGTAGATTTTTCAAAACAACCCATCCGGCAAAACACACGTCCGAATGCATGTACGGCAGGCGAGGAGTATACTGCCTGCCGCTGAGAAAAGGAGCTACTTATGGTCGCACTGCATCCCGGACAATGCGGACTCTGTGCTCACTTTGGAGAACCGCATCCTGATACGCCTATTCTGACGCAGATTCACACCAGCAAGCAGGCCCCGGAAACCTTTCTCGACGACTGCGGCCATCCCAAGCTGGTGTCGCTTCACTTGAAAGTAACTGCTGCCAGTGGATGCGACGGCTTCACGCCCGCCGCTGCCGCATGACCGTTAGAGAATAATGCAAGGACACCCCGTCTTTTGCGTGCCCGCCGTAGTTGTAACCGCGGTGAGTTTGACTACGTTCGGATCCACCCAGAAGAAGCGTTTTAGGCCGAATTTGAGCGCCATCGAACCTTGGAGTCCCGGTTTGTTACTCTCTGAGAGGGCTGGAGCTATATTGGGATTTTTTTCGCACCAATGGCCATCGCTGTCCATTCTCGCGCAGTGAAAGTCACCCATGGGGCCAGCCTTTTCCACCATCACTAGAAATCCGTCAGTGCGGCCTGCCGTTCTTTGCATCGCATCGTCCATATCGTTGCCAATGAGCTGAAAGTGGTCAAGCTGACAGGCTTTTACATAGTCATCAATCGAGGGTCCTTGCCCATAAGCCCACCGCTTAGTGTCTTCCGGGTAAGAAAGCGCGCCTGGATACAAGTCTGGGGATGCACTGTTTAGAACATTCACTGCAAAGGAGTAGCAGTTCGCTTGCAGTCCAGGACCTGAGCCTGCAAAGAATTCATGTTTCGGATCGTGGTTTCCTGTTGGTACATCTTCTCCGCCCTTATATTTGTCTGGCATGATGCTGCTTTCGCTTCCTTCCGGTGGATAGGGATGCAGGCCACAATATCGTTTCGTTGCGCGACCACGTTTGCCGAATCATAGGCACCGAAGGCGTGTGTCTCTGGACGAGTAGTCCTGATATCCTTCGCGCAGGATGCTCCTCGAACTGCGCGCGGAAAATTACGCTGTCATCGATCACGCCATCACCGTCTTCGGTCCGGGCCTGAACCTCCTCACAGGAGAAACCGGAGCAGGCAAGTCCATCCTCGTCGATGCCCTGGCCCTGCTGATGGGCGACAAAGCATCTTCTGATGTAGTTCGCCACGGAGCCGATAAGGCCGTCGTAGCATGTGTCTTCGAGAGCACTCCCGGAGCTGAAGCCGCACTCGAGGCCAATGGCATCGACAGCGAAGGCCATGAGATCATCCTGCGCCGCGAAATTCTTTCAAACGGCAAAGGCCGTGTCTTCATCAACAACCAGCCGGCAACGGTAACCGTGCTGCGCCAGCTTGCTCCAGAGCTGGCACTCGTCCATGCGCAGAGCGAAACTTTGGGCGCATTCGACCAGGCCCAGCAACGTGGATTACTGGACCGTTTTGGCAACATTTCGAGTGAAAATGTGACCATTTTGCACGCAAAATGGCGCGAAATTCAGCAGAAATTAAGCGATTTGGAGCGCGATGAGCAGGACCGTCTCCGCATGGTCGATCTATGGACCTTCCAGCGCAAGGAAATCGAAGGGGTAAAGCCATCCGAAGGCGAAGATGAGGCGCTCGAAACGGAACGCCGCGTGCTCTCCAACGCAGAAAAGCTCTACACTGCTGCCATGAACGCGCATGAGCTTCTTTATGAAGGAGCAGCTTCAGCCGAAACGGCCCTCCGCGCCGCGCTCAAGCAATTGGAAGAACTCTCGCGCTACGATCCGCAGTTTCAGGACGCCATCCAGCAACTCACCTCAGCCCGCGCCACTGTGCAGGACATCAGCGCTACTGTTCGCGACTACGCCGAAAGCATTCAGGCATCGCCCGAGCGTCTTGCAGAGATTGAAGACCGCCTCGCTGCTCTCGACCGCCTCAAGCGCAAATATGGATCAACGCTGGCCGAAGTTATTGCATACGGCGAAGAGGTAGCCGCAAAGCTCAATGAGGTAGAAAATCGCGACGAAATCGTGAAGACGCTGCGTATGGAACTGCAATCAGCCGAAAGTGAATACCGCAAAGCCGCTCAGGCATTAACTACGGCCCGTTCCGAAGCAGCGAGAAAACTGGAAAAGCTGGCCGAAGCGCAGATCAACGACCTCGCCATGAAGGTACGCTTTGCCGTGATGATCGCGCCGAACGAAGACGCTACGCACTGGACACAGCACGGCTGGGACACTGTCGAATATCGCATCGCCACCAATGCAGGCGAGCCTCTGAAGCCACTCGATGAAATTGCATCGGGAGGCGAAATGTCCCGCGTATTGCTCGCGCTCAAAGTCAGCGTGGAAGAAGGCGCAAGCAAATCACAGAGCAAAAAGAAAACACAGGTCCCGCGCACGCTGGTCTTCGACGAAATCGACATCGGCATTGGGGGCCGGGCCGCAGAAGCCGTGGGGCAGAAACTCAAAGCGCTATCGCGAGCGCAGCAGGTGCTATGCGTGACGCACCTTCCGCAGATTGCTGCATTCGCTGACCAGCATTTCCTGATTGAGAAAAAAGAGCAAAGCGGGCGAACGAAAACCTCTGTCCGCCTGCTGGAAGACGCGGACCGCGTAGAAGAAGTAGCACGCATGTTAAGCGGCGCAAAACTCACCGACACATCGCTGAAGCACGCGGAGCAGATGGTCAAATCCAGCAAATAATACCGACTGTCATCCTGAGCGAGGGACCTGCAGTTCTTGCCCTTACCGGCAAGACCTCAGCCGAAAGTATGGCGACATTCTGTAAATTCACCTGCTACACTCCACGCCAATGCATAAACGCAAGTTCTGCCTGTCCCTTCTTGCCATCATTTTCTTTGCAGCAACAGCTCTGGCCCAGCAGCCGCAGCATCTTTTCTTCCGCGTGACGCTCGGTCCACAGATAGCTGCGCCCACATCAGGCCGTCTGCTCATCTTTCTCGAAGCAGGAACAGGCGCGAAGGAAGTCGACACCAACCCGTTTCAGCCGAGCGAAGTCCATATTGCAGCAAAGGAAGTTTCCTGGCTTAAACCTGGGGACACGGTAGACATTGATACAGACGATCTTGCGTTTCCTGCAGGCTTCTCGGCACTCAAGCCCGGGGACTACCAGGCACAGGCTGTGCTGGATGTGAACCACGCCTACAACTACAAAGGCCGCGCAGCAGGCGACCTCATCAGCGATGTAGTTCCGCTCAAAGCATGGACTCCGGGTGAGGGAAGTGAGCCATCGTTCGTGCTTAGCAACACTGCATCTGAGCCGGCTCCGCGCAAATTGCCGCTTTCTCCGGAGATGCAAAAAGCGTCGGATGAAGCCGCGCATCTTGCAGATTTCACCAGTCCGCTGCTTTCGAAATTCTACGGACGCGAAACACATATTCGTGCATGGGTTATTCTTCCTCCCGGATACAGCGAGCATCTCAAACAACGCTACCCCACCGTCTACTGGACACACGGCTTCGGTGGCCAACTGGTCTATACCAAAGCTCAAGGCCAGATGCTCTACGCGCGCATGGCCGAGAACAAGATGCCTCCGATGATCTGGGTGATGCTCGACGAATCACTACCGACCGGTACGCATGAGTTCGCCGATTCCGTAAACAACGGCCCATGGGGCGCAGCTCTGACAACAGAATTCATCCCCTGGATCGAATCGAAATACCGCATGGACGCAAAATCTACCGGGCGCTTTCTTCAGGGCCACTCATCCGGTGGATGGGCCAGTCTGCAATTGCAGGTGAACTACCCGAAAATTTTCGGGGGAACATGGTCCACATCGCCCGACCCCAGCGATTTTCACGACTTCAGCGAGGTCGATCTATACGCGCCACACGCAAACTTGTACTGCAAGCCCGACGGCACACCCTACCCCATCGTGCGCGACCATGAAAAAGTTCTCGGCACTATGGAGCAGTTCGCAAGTCAGGAGCGCGTTCTCGGCGATTACGGAGGCCAGCTGTCTTCCTTCGAATGGGTTTTCTCACCACGCGGTCCCGACGGACGTCCTTTGCAGATGTTCAACCGCGATACCGGCGACGTGAACCCAGCCGTCGTTGCGTATTGGCGCGATCACTACGACCTTGCCCACATCGTTGCAGAGAACTGGGCCACCCGCGGCAAAGACCTGCGCGGTAAGATTCACCTCATCGTTGGCACAGCAGACACCTTCTACCTCGACGGAGCCGCGCACAAATTTGAAGCTGTGCTGAAAAGCCTGAACGCCGATCCGCACTTCACCTACATCCCAGACCGCACGCACTTCGATCTCTACAAAGTGGGCGACGACCGCATGGCGTTGTTCGATAAGATCGCAGTCGAGATGTATGCAGTAGCAAGGCCGAAGAAGTAAATGGTGATGTTGAATCAGATGGGTACTCTATCCTTTCGTTCAGTCACCGAAAGCATAAGAGACCACGAATGTTAGATTCCACGCAACAAAGCTCAATCCGCTACCATCAACTCGCCCGGCAGAATCGGACGCGTGCGGGGAAGCAGGCCAAATGTTGCCGCAGTGCCCAGGATCACAAGCACAGAAACATAAATTGTCAGCTTCATCACATCCGTAGCGTGGTTTTTAGGCAGCATCTTCCAGAGCAGCAGCAGTACAGTCTGCGCAATCGTTACAGACCACACTGCCCCGTAAAAATAGCGGCGTTCGATGCCTTCGCCCTTGGTGGATCTCCGCACGCGCGGCAGCACACCGCATAATCCGAGCAGAAGAATCAGTCCGCATAGCGGGAAATATCCATACCGGTAAATCTGCATCATGTGCCATTGCCCGCTCATGACCGCATCGATCAATCCCACAAGGTTGAGCAGCGCAAAGCTCAAGACCGCATTCCAGGCAAAGGTGTAGCAGACTTTCCGGTACAGCGGATTCGGCCTGTCCTCATCAAACCGCAGAATGTATGGCCGCGGCTCCGATCCGGGCAGCTTGCCTCGATACGCCGCGATGCCGGTTCCAAGAAGCACGGCCGCAAGCCAAAGCAGGGTCCAGCGGCTGCCGCCTTTGGCAAACAAGTCAAAGGTCAACCAGCCCGGTGCCAGAAAAAAGACCCATATCCAGATGGGCCAGTGCGCCATCCGGTAGAGCCGAGTATTGCGCTCGCGAATTTTTCGCTGCGCTGCGTATTCCACTTTGACGGGAATTGGCATTTTGCGTGTGAACGCAGTGTACAGCAGTCAAACCCATTCGCCGTAATGCTCATCCGTCGGCTGGCCTGAGAATGCATTGGGCGAATAGATGCCGATAATAGGGTGTTTCTGAAAATCAGCAAAGTACATCAGGCGTCCTGCGCCGTCATTGCGTCCGGAGTCGTTGCAGGTCGTCCAATCGACGCCTAGTTTCTTGAATGCGCCCGTAATGACGATGCAATGATCGCCAGACGGCGTCATTGCCCAGACCGGTCCTTGCTGCAATAGAATCTGCGCGAGTTGCGCGACGCTTTGGATGTTGTTCTCCTTGATCGCAATCGAGTAAGACCGGAGATAAGCGTCAAATCTGCCTTCTTCGTGAATATCCAGCCCATTGGAGCCAAAGCCCTGAAGCGATGGATTAGCAAAGGTCATCTGGTTGTGATACGAACGCACCATCGTAGCTGTTATCAGCCAGCAGGTATGTCCCTGTTGACGGATAAACGGGACATTGAGGTGAGCTTCGGCAGGAGGCTGGACTACGGGATTTCCAAGCATGGATTACCTCGCTGAATAGTGATCCATGCAGATTGTTCGTTTCGCAGTTGCCCGATGCGACCGGCTTTAACTCATTTGTTATAGGTTCGCAAGACATGAAGCAGGTTCAGTAGCCAGCATCTATGACTATGCGACCTTGCTGGATTTTCCTAACTGATTCACAATAAGCCACTTCTGCACACACGAGAATTGGCGTATTTTTGTGTGTGATCAGGTATTCTTGAGACAGGGAAGAGTTTGTTCTCGGCTGCATTGCCGATCTTTCATGCAATAGATTGATAAATGCGATGTAAGTCTCTGAAACTAAAAAAGCATCCTCATCAAGTTTTATATCTGTAAGCAGTTGAAAATAAAAGATCTCCATACAAAACAGGGGAGGTAACCCTTGGTTCGTATTGCGATCTGAAACCCAGATGAAAGTCTTTGTTACAGGTTCTACTGGATTCGTCGGCAGCCACGTTGCCAAGGCCCTTGCCAAAGAAGGAGCGCATCTACGCTTACTTGTACGCAAAAACAGTAACATGGCAAACCTCTCCGGAATGCATGCGCCACCGTCCTTTGCCACCATCACCGGAGACCTGCTTGAGCCCGAATTGCTACGTCCCGGCATCAGCGGCTGCGATTATGTCTTCCACGTCGCCGCCGATTACCGCCTCTGGGTGCGCAATCCCAAGCAGATGTATGCCGCCAACGTCGATGGCACGCGCGAACTGCTTCGCATTGCCCGCGAGGAGGGAGTAAAGCGCGTCATCTATACGTCGAGCGTGGCGACCATGGGCTTCAAAAGTGACGGAACTATCGTCGATGAAAACACGCCCGTCTCATTGGAAGACATGGTCGGCCATTATAAGCGGTCGAAGTTTCTTGCCGAGCAGGAGGCTTTGAAAGCCGCTTATGATGGCCAGGAAGTCATGATTCTGAACCCAACCACGCCCGTTGGCACTGGGGATATCAAGCCGACGCCCACAGGCCGCATCATCGTCGACTTTCTGAATAAGAAATTTCCGGCGTATGTGGATACAGGACTCAACCTCGTCGACGTGGACGAAGTAGTGCGCGCACACCTTGCAGCAATCACGAAGGGAACTCCAGGCGAGCGGTACATTCTCGGCGGAGAAAATCTGACCCTCAAGCAGATTCTCGACAAGATGTCGGCTATCACGGGACTACCTTCGCCGACAACGAAGGTTCCGCATCTGGTTGCGCTCATTTTTGCCTTCTTCGATGAAACCATCACAGGCCGCATTCTGGGCAAAGAGCCGCGGGCAACGATTGAAGCCGTCCGCATGGGCAGGAAAAAGATGTTTGCTTCCTCAGCCAAAGCTGTACGCGAACTCGGTTTCCAGCAGGTTCCGGTCTATCAGGCGCTGCGCACAGCCATCGACTGGTTCCGCGCCAACGGATACGCTCCATGAAGCGTATTGGCATCATCGCCGCGCTCTCCGGAGAATTGAAGCCGCTGGTTCAAGGCTGGGAAAAACGAGGGCAGACGTACCGGGGCCGTATCGGAGGGATGGACTGCATCGCCATCGCTGGTGGCATGGGCGCAGAAGCCGCTGCACATGCCTGCAATCGTGTGATGGTTGACGGTCCTCTCGACGCGCTCGTTTCCATCGGCTGGGCAGGCTCGCTTTCCTGCGGACTGAAGCCACCGCACGCGTGCGTCGTCTCGGAAGTGATAGACGGCCGCACGCAGGAGTCTTATCCAACAAATTGGCCGGAAGGCCAGCGTTTACTGACGACAAACCACGTAGTCCGGCACGAAGAAAAGCGCGAACTGGCCGCGCAGTTCCAGGTCCCGCTGGTCGATATGGAAGCTGCGACTGTGGCCCGTATCGCCCAGGAAAAGCAGATAGCCTTTTATTGCTTCAAAGGCATATCTGACGGTTCGAATGACAAGCTGCCGGACTTCAACCGCTTCCTCGGCAAAAACGGGCAGCTGCGGATGGCGCCTTTTGTCATCTATGCGCTGCTGCACCCTCAGTATTGGGCTGCGCTCAGCCAGCTGGGCAGAAACAGCAAAGCAGCGGCATTCAATTTGGCGACGCTGGTGACGGAATCGCTGAGGCAACAATCGCGGTAATCTATTAGGAGCGTTCATGGCGACAGTAACCGACAGTACTCCGACTCAAGCGATTGGAATCATTCCTGCAACCATGCAGGCAGCCGTCTATCGCGGAGTGAATGACGTGCGCGTCGAAAACGTGCCCGTTCCTGAGATTGGCCGCGGTGAGGTGTTGATCCGGGTCCACTCCTGCGGTATCTGCGGCACAGACCTCAAAAAGATCCATACCGGCTCGCACTCTGCGCCGCGCATCTTTGGGCATGAGACCTCAGGAACCATCGTCAAAACCGGAGAAGGCGTAGAAGGCTTCGCCGTCGGCGACCGCGTCATGGTATTTCATCACATCCCCTGCGGACAGTGTTACTACTGCCGCAAGAAGACCTTTGCCCAATGCGCCACCTATAAGAATGTGGGTTGCACTGCTGGCTTTGAGCCCTCCGGCGGAGGCTTCAGTGAATATGTTCGCGTCATGGACTGGATCGGGCGCACCGGTGGGCTGGTCAAAATACCCGATGGCGTTCCATTTGAACAGGCAGCCTTCGTTGAGCCGGTGAATACCTGCCTCAAAGCCATCGTGAACCTGAACCTTGCTCCCGATGAAACTGTGCTGGTCATCGGACAAGGCCCCATCGGAATCATGCTGGCTGCGCTGGCCGCACGTACCGGAGCAAAGGTACTGACCTCTGATCTTTATCCCGAGCGCCATGCTATCGCCTCTGCCTATGGCCTCAAACATCCGGTCGACGCCGGCAGGGAAAACGTAGTCGAAGTTGCAAAGCTCGAATCAGAAGGCCGCGGCGCGGATGCCGTGATTCTGGCCGTTG
>DATAQW010000426.1:0-8749 GCA_036264445.1 Pseudacidobacterium sp. | reverse complement strand
ATGTTTCTGTCTCGATTGAATATCAGGTCCTCCCATCCTTTCGCGTTTCTTGCGAAAGGGTGGGAGACCACAAATACGAATCAAACTACTCAAGCACCCAGTCCTTCGCGGCCTTACTCAATGGCGCGCTGTCGCTTTCCTTCCGTGCCTCAGAATAAACACGCACCACCGGTTCCGTCCCCGACAGGCGATAGCAAACCCATGATCCATCTTCCAGGATCAGTTTCAATCCGTCAGTACGAACTACCTGCGTGACTTTGCGGCCACCCAGTTCGTGCGGATCACGCTTCACCTTTTCAGTAAATTTTTCTTTTACTTCCGGAGTCAAGCGAAAGTTCTCCCTTAATGGATAAAAGGAACCAACCTTGGCAAATAGCTCCTTAAGTTGCTCTCCCACACTCTTGCCACGGACAGCTACCATCTCGGTTACGAGGAGTCCGGCAATGATGCCGTCTTTCTCCGGAACGTGGCCACGGATGGTGAGTCCTGCGCTCTCTTCGCCTCCGATGGCGATCTTGTCTTCATCAATAAGCGCGCCAATGTACTTAAATCCGACAGGCGTTTCGTAAAGCTGCACTTTGTGATGATCGGCAAGCGCATTGACAAGGTTGGTGGTCGCGACTGATTTTGCGACACCATTCTTCCAGCCGCGCGTCTCGACCAAATAATTAAAGAGCAGTGCGATGACGTAATTCGGCTGGATGAAGATGCCATCAGCATCGACGATGCCGAAGCGGTCCGCGTCGCCATCGGTTGCAATACCGATAGCCGCGCCTGTTTCCTTCATCTTGGACTTGCAGTCCCCAAGCAGATGGTCGTCAGGTTCTGGCGCATGTCCGCCAAAGAGAACATCGCGGTAATCATGTACAGTTGCGACAGAAACGCCGTTTTCCGCCAGAAGCTGCGAGGCGTAGCCGCGGCCTGCTCCCCAGAAGGGATCGCAAACAACCTTGACGTTCGCTTTCTTAATGACTTTGAGGTCGACCAGCTCGGCAAGCCGCTTCAGGTAATCCGGCTTCACGTCGACTTCTTCAAATTTCCCTTTAGGGTCCGGTGGAGCAGGTACCCTTTCGCCCAGCGCGACAATATCAGCTTCGATCTGACTTGTAACTTCGGGCAGAGCAGGCGCACCGTCCGGTGTGGAGAACTTAATGCCATTGTATTCAGGCGGATTGTGCGAAGCAGTGAAGTTGATCGAGCCGCCGGTCTTGTGCGTTCGCACAGCGTAGGCAATGGCTGGAGTGGGTGCGGGGTCAGAAATCACAATCGGCGTCACTCCGTTTGCAGCGAGTACCTTTGCAGCATCAGCAACAAAAGCTTCTCCCAGAAAACGTGGATCGCGGCCCACGAGCACGGTTTTGGTCCCGGACTGCGCGGCGACATACTTGGCAATGCCAGTAACGGCGCGGCGAATGTTGGCAATGGTGAACTCGTCGGCGACAATCGCGCGCCATCCTGATGTTCCAAACTTGATTTCCGTGGCCATAACTCTCCCAGAAGCTCTAGTCTATGATGCAGAAAAAAGAGGACCGCTCTTGCCATCTTAATTGGATTTTTTATGGAACAGGCACGCATCGTTCTTACTACTGTTTCTTCGCGCGATGAAGCTGCGCTCATCGCACGCGCTCTTGTTGAGGAGCGACTTGCTGCATGCGTCAACATCATTGGCGATGTGAATTCTATTTATCGCTGGAAGGACGCTGTGGAAGAAGCCTCGGAAATCCTGCTGCTGATTAAGAGCAGCACAGAAAAGCTTGATGCTCTGGAGTCAGCGGTCAGTAGACTGCATTCCTACGATGTTCCTGAGTTCATAGTGTTGCCTGTGGAAGGCGGCAGCCATGCATATCTGAAATGGCTGCATGAATCGCTCTAAGTTTGTTATCCTCTACATTGTTCATGCGTACGCTTTTTGCAGTTTTCCTCCTGAGCATTATTGCGCTCATTTGGACAGCGGTCGCTGTCAGACGCCACATCCGGCGAAACGGAAACCCGGGCAGCGAGCACATTTCCATCAAGGCTTCGGAACCAGACCACGAACAGGAATAGGGAGAGCAAGTTATGGCGCAGAGTAATGCAGGTTCAGCTGTTCTCAACACCGTCCACACAAACTCGGCTGCGCGCTGGAGCGCTGCCGTCGTGGCGGGAAGCGTGCTGGTTGCCATCTGCGCGCATATCTCTGTACCGCTGTTCTTCACTCCGGTTCCCATGACGCTGCAACCATTTGCTGTGCTGCTCCTCGGTCTCTTTATGGAGCCAACGGCAGCTTTTGCGACACTGGTGCTCTATTTGCTCCAAGGTGCGGCCGGACTGCCGGTATTTACGCCGCAGGGACCAGGCGGAATCGCTCAATTGATGGGACCGACGGGCGGATACCTGATGTCGTATCCGTTTGTTGCTGCGTTAGTAAGCTTCATATTCCGCAGCCTGCCGGTACGCAATTTTTTCACTGCAATCGTCGCAGCAGCGGCAGGCAATGCGCTCATCCTGACTGCCGGAACAGGTTGGCTGGCAACGGTAACCCATCAGTCAATGTCTCATACAGCTTCTCTTGCTGTGGTCCCGTTTCTTGTTGGCGACGCGCTGAAAATTTGCCTGGCTGCGGCTATCGTCACCGGATGGCTCCGTGCGCGTAAAATAGAAGAGACGGTTGTCCGCTGAGCTTTCCTCTCCTGTTTTGATCCAAAGAGCGCACCGTATGTTAACCGTGTGCCTCTAACTAGTAGTTGAGTTGTAGAAAGGAATTATCCTGCAGTGACCGCATCCACTTCCCCTAAGGTTGAGTCCTCCGATCTGCCGACTAGTTCTACCCAGGTGCGCGAGATCACTATCGCGCACAGCCCCGACTCTGACGACGCATTCATGTTTTACGGGCTGGCAACGAACAAGATCCGCGTAAACGGCTACAAATTTACCCACACCCTCTGCGATATTGAAACGTTGAACCAGAAAGCCATGAACGAGGCTTTCTATGATGTAACGGCGATCTCCTTCCATGCCTATCCATACATTCAGGACAGCTACGCATTGATGGCCTGCGGCGGCTCGGTGGGTGAAGGCTATGGCCCGATGGTCGTAGCCAGCCAGCGCTATTCCTTAAGCGAAATTAAGAAGATAAAGATTGCGGTTCCGGGAACGCTGACCACAGCATTTCTCGCCCTGAAGCTTTTCGCGCCGGAGATCGAAACTGCCGTCGTTCCCTTCGACAAGATCATTCCCGAAGTCCTAGCCGGAAACTATCACGCAGGACTCATCATCCATGAAGGCCAGCTTACTTATGCGCACAACGGCCTGCACAAGATTATCGATCTGGGTCAATGGTGGCGCGAAGAAACTAAATTGCCGCTGCCGCTGGGAGGCAACGCAATTCGTCGCTCGCTGGGCAATGATGTCATGCTGAAGGTCACCCAGGCGCTGCGCGACAGCATCCAGCACGGGCTCGACCACCGCGAAGAAGCTCTCTCCTACGCCATGCAGTTCGCGCGTGACCTCGATACGAATCTTGCTGACAAATTTGTCGGCATGTATGTGAACGAGCGCACGCTGAACTACGGCGAAGATGGACGTGAAGCCATCCGCAAGTTGCTTATGCTGGGACACGAACGCGGGATCATTCCGCACCCTGTTAAGGTTGATTTCGTAGGTTAGCGACTAACGCTCGGCAACCAGCCCTTCTTTTTGACTCAATGCAGAAAACTCGCGAGATCACGCGAGTTTTCACTTTTCTCAAAGTTGGATCAGAGTTCATGCAGACCTAGGCCGTCATTCTGAGCGATGCAAAGAATGACGGCCTTCGCGCGCCGCCGCGAAAACTGATATCGATCAAGAGTTACCTTTGCTATTCTTTTTCTTTGGCCACCTTCTCCATCGGACAATCTTTCCGCCGCCAGCCGCTTGCTGTGATTGGCGCATCGCTCCTCATTCTCTTCGTTGCGATAGCGCTGCTGGCTCCGCTGATTGCTCCGCACGATCCTGCATCTATCGATCTCAATCACCGCCTTATGCCTCCAGGCCACGCGCACTGGTTCGGCACCGATGAGTTGGGGCGCGACATTTTTTCGCGCACACTTTACGGTGCTCGACTATCTCTGGTGGTTGCAACATCGGTGGTCGGCTGTTCCCTGCTTCTCGGACTCACCCTCGGCGGCCTTGCCGGATATTACGGCGGAGTCATCGATACTGCGCTGAATACCTTCATGATGAATGCTTTTCTTGCACTGCCCGGAATCCTGCTGGCCATTGCATTTGTCGCATTTCTTGGGCCCGGGTTGATTAACCTGATTCTCGCGCTCTCCATCGGAGGATGGGTAGGCTATGCGCGGCTGGTGCGCGCCCAGGTTCTTGCCGTGCGTGAGCGCGAATTCGTGGAAGCAGCGCGAGCGCTGGGCGCAAGCGATCTGCGAATCTTCACCCGGCACATCTTGCCGAATATTTTGCAACCGATCATCGTGCAAGCCGCCATCGGTATGGCCGGAGCAGTGCTGGCTGAAGCAACGCTGAGCTTTCTTGGCTTAGGAGTGCCTCCGCCAGCTGCAAGCTGGGGCGCCATGCTCAATGATGGACGCTCGCATCTCTTCGACGCGCCGCATCTGGTCATCTTTCCCGGCATTGCGGTGATGCTCTGCGTGCTCTCATTCAATTTTCTAGGCGATGCTCTACGTGATTATCTCGATCCGAGAACACGGATGAGCGTTGGGTTGTAGCAGCTATTTCTGCGGGCCAGCCTTGGCCCAGTCTTCGATCGTGCCGATGGACCTCATCAGGCTGAGTTCTGCGCGCAGAACAGCGAAATTCGCATCAAGGACATCTTCGTACCGCTGACGTTCTTCGATGCGCGCCTGCTGCTCGTCTTTTGGCGTAAGCGGCGCTACATTGGGTGAGCCGCTGCCCTGATTCAGCTGGATCGAGACCGCCTCAAGCTGCTCCTGCGCCAGCTCTGCCTTCAACTGCGCCACGCGCTGTTGCGCAGTCAGTTCGGCAAGGCTGTTCCGTAATTGGAAAACCTGCTCGTTTACTGTATTTTGCGTCTGGTCGGCTTCGGCTGCGGCATGGGCCGCATCGGCAGCAGAGCGCCGCTCCTTGGCTTTCAGAGAAGCATCAAATAGCGGGACTTTGATTTGAACGCCAATATCGAAGTTGTTGTATTGGAAGTGTTGGTAAAACTGGTCGTAATTGTTGAACTTTGCAAACAAACTGTAGTCGGCGCCAAAAGCAAGCTGTGGACGGAGCGTTTGCCGGGAATCTCCAAAGGCTATGTAGAGCTTGGATTTCGCATTCGACTGTGCCGCCTGCACGCCGGCGCTGATCGTATTCACACGCTGGCCTAAGTCATTGGTGGGCAGGAACTCAGAGGCCGCGGGAATGCTGCTGGCATTCGTAGCAAAGCTTGAGGCCGGCAATCCGGTAAGGTGCGCGAGCTGCTGGCGGAGAAGCGCTGCATCATTCTGCAGGTGGATGCGCCTCAGGTCAATCTGTGCCGCAATGAGTTTCGCTTTGGTCAGCTCGATACGATTTTCCACGCCGGCAATGACCCTGTCCTGCTCAATGCTGACCAGTCTGTCGGTATAGGCTTTTTCCTGGTCAAGTGTCGCCAGTGTGTTCTGAGTTTTGTCGAGCTGAGCATAATAGAGCGACGCGTCAAGTATGACCTGCTCACGCGTGTCCTTCAGGCTGAACTCTGCTGCCCGCAACGCATTGCGCGCAGAGCGGACGTAATCCGGCTGCGAAAACGTGAACAGCAGCGACTGCGAACTGACATTGAAGACGGAAGGCTCGCCAAGCGGAAATCCATAAGAGTAGCCCAGGCTCGAACCAAGCACGAGGTTAGGGATATAGGCGTCCTTGGTCTCAGTCAGTCCAGCCGCTGCGCGCATGACGTCTGCTTGCGCTATGCGAACTGGAGTGCTGTTGCGCAAGGCAAGATCAACTACCGTGTAGAGGGAAACTGAAACCTGCGCCGTTGCTTTGAGGGAAACAGCCAGCACGAAGGCGGTCAGCGCTATCCATCTCACGCGTAGTCTTTTCAAACGCAAACTACCTTTCTTGGAAATTGCAATCTTCGATTCTATCCGCTATCTGCCGCTGTTTGTTGCCTTTACCGCGGGTTGATAGTTCCTGGCGAGTTCCTGGGCTGCGGCGAGATGTTCCTGCGCTCCCTGGTTATCTCCCAGCTTGCTCAGAACTTTGGACATCTCTACATGCACATGGAAAGCGGGAGCATCCTCCGATTTATTAGGTGAGGCAAGGTATTGCTCCATCAATTGGCGGGCCAGCGGCAGTTCGCGTCCTGCACGTACAAGAACGGATGCCCCATCAGCCAGCGCAACTCCATGCTTCGTATCGAGTGACGCTCCTGTTTTCACAGCCTGTATCATGTCATCCCATCGTTCGCGGCGACGGTAGAAGGAAGCAAGCTCCATCCATGCATCAGCAGGATCTTTTGTACCCACGATAGAGGCTTTGTATTCCTGCTCAGCCCTGGCGTAGTCTTTCTGCTTCTCGGCGATGCGGGCGCGGGCGTAATGCGCGCGATCAGGAGCGATTGCTTCAAGCTGCTGCGCTACTCTTTCCGCCTTATCAATGCCTCCGCCCACCATCGAAGGCGCATCAACATAAAATTCGCCGAGATCTGAAAGAGCATCAGCGTTCTGCGGATCGAGCTTGGCTGCAGTCTCAAACTCCTGGCGAATCTGCTTCGCCAGCTTAAACGCTGTAATAAAAGAAACTCTGTCGGCCTTTTCACCCAGCGCGCGCGCCAGCCACAAATGATAGTTACTGTTACCGGGCGCCAGCTTCACTGCTGCCTTACATGCATCGATCGCGTTGTCCCAGAGTTCCTTCTGCAGGTAGATGCGGCACTGAAGATTGAAGGCTTCAGCGTTTTGTGGCTGCTGGGCAATCACCTGGCTGAGGGTCTCAAGACCTTGATCAGCCCGTCCGCTGTCTAAATCGGCGCGCACGGAATCCAGGACGTCACCGCGAGCGGACAGGATCGCGCAGAGCAGCAGACCAATTTGAACGAATCTAAAAATGAAACGCATTACCGCACAATCTTTACGGTGACACCATCGCTCAGCGGCAGACCATTTGTGGTGCCCAGTGCGACTGTATCGCCTTCGTTAAGTCCTGAAACGACTTCCACCTGCGTCAGGTTCAGTGTGCCTGTTACTACCGGTGTTCGATGGAGAGCTTCACCCACAACACGGTAGACATAAGATTTTCCTTGTTCTGTATGCAGCGCATCACGGGGAACGTACAGAATATTGGCCATGTTGGCTGTAGTTACCCTTACGGTTACATTTGTATTCGGTAAGAGAACGCCGTCCGCATCGTCAATCGCAATCAATACCTGCCCTACGTTGCGCGTTCCATACCGGATAATGGTCGAAGGCACACGCTCAACATGGCCATGCCATACCGAGTCAGGCTTAGCGTCCCATTGAATCGTGATTGGCTGGCCTTCTTTGAGCTGACCGATCTCGGGTTCATCAAAGAAGGCCCGTACTTGTAGTTTTGTTAGATCGGCCAACTGCAAAAGTGTACTGCCCTGCTGCACAAATTCGGTTTTCGAAACCGGAATGGAATACACAGTTCCGGCAAATGGCGCTGTCACATTCGCCTGATTCATCGTTGCTTGTGCCGCAGCGTATGCGGCCTGGGCATCGTTCAGAGACGCCCTGGCGTGAGCGATGTCGCTCGCGTCAAAACGCGATGTTCTTCTCTTTTCCAATACTGCCAGGGAGTTGTTGGCCGTCGCCAGGCGATCTCTTGCTGCGATCACTTCTGAAGTCGAGGCTGCACCTTTCGTTTGGAGCGTTTCCATCGTAGCAAGATCGCGCTGCGCCTGATCGCGGCTCATTTGTGCAGTCACGATCTGGCCATTCAGTGACAAACGCTCTTCCTGCGTTCCTCCCTTTGCTGTTGCGTCGTAAGCCGCTTGAGCACCCTTCAGGTTCGCGAGCGCTGTTGCCAGTCTGGCGCGCGCATCCGTGTCATCCATGGAGAGGAGCAACTTGCCCGCAGGTACTTTGTCCCCTTCATGCACATGAAGCACCTTCACTATGCCAGGAAACGGCGCATTCGCCTCAAAATTCGAGACTGGTTCGACCTGGCCGTTTGTACTGGTCGAGCTCTTCAGGTTGCCGCGTGACACAGTAGCTGCGCGAATAGGAAGCGTAGTGCGGGTAAGCAGGTGCACCGCATAAAAAATGAGCACAAGCGCAACTGCTACGCTTGTCCAGATCACACCCGCACGGTTCTTTGTCTTTCTTTGATTTGCCATCCGTCGACCGAAAGTCAGTATATAAGACTCAATGAGATGCGGCTTGGCATCAAGAAATATCCTTCTTCCATATTGGCGATTTTCATTCCTCCCTGCAAATGAAAAGCCGGACAAACGTACCCTACAATAAACGTATGGCTCTTTCTGAACACTATACCGACGAGCACGCAAAAGCAGGTCTCGATTACAAATTCCCCGAAATCGAAACCTGGAAAAACCAATTCCCCGCTTATGAAATCGTAATTGACGATCCGGAATTCACCTCGGTCTGCCCGAAGACTGGCCTGCCCGACTTTGGCGTGATCACGCTACGCTATATGCCGCGTGAGCTTTGCCTTGAGTTGAAGTCCTATAAGGAATATCTCTTTTGCTATCGCAATCTCGGGATCTTTCAGGAAAACGTCGTAAACCAGGTGCTGGAAGATGTCGTGAAGTCCTGTAAGCCGGTATGGGCTGTTGTGAAAGGCGATT
>DATAQW010000187.1:0-4647 GCA_036264445.1 Pseudacidobacterium sp. | reverse complement strand
GCCATGTCGCCCTTGGGGTTCGCATTGCTTTCTGAGTAGCCAGTAGCATTGCCCATTACGAAGTTCGCAGTGGGATTGTTGGGCGAGCCAACCTGCACTCCTGTGATCGCATTGTTTGCAGGAGCACCATTGAAGCTGAGTGTTCCGTTCGGAGTGTTGAAGTTGCCCTGGTCATTGTTGACCATCTCATAGAAGAAGCCAGCCTTCAGCGTATGCGATCCCAGCACTTTGGTGACGTTGTCGTACGCGCTTGCCGCCTCTTTCAACAGAGGATAATTACTGCCGGTGAAGATGTTCTGCTGCGAAAAATCAGGAAATGTCTGGACGCTTCCGCCCTGATTTGCAGGGCTGCTATAGGACGGTATCCACGGATCACCTGTGCCGAAGACCGTCCCGTAACCGGCGCCTGTCGGATAGCCAAGTGTCGTTCTATAAACCGCCTTGATGTTCGGAGCAGAAGTTGGGTTATTGCCATACCCGATGCTGCCAACTGCCTCATTCGTCAAAGTGTCACTGAAAATGTGAACAAAATGACCTGATAGAACTTTAGAGGTTTCGCCTCCCTGTAACCCGCCTCCTGGAAAAGGAATGGAATTGGTCGGCGACCAGTAGAGATGCGCGCCATTCCCATCCGCCAACTGCGTGTCATTTCCGTACTGATAGGCCACGAATATCTTGTTCCGGCTGCCAAGGTTGTAGTCAACGCGAGCACGCCAAATGTAGCCGTTATGCACTCCTGGAATCGGCTGATAATAATTGGCATAGCCATTGCCAGCGGATGGCGTAACATTCGCCGCAGGCCATATCTTCGCAAGCACCGCTGCTCCCGGATCAAGAAACTGCGATGGAATCATGCCGGCGGGCCTGTTCGGGCTTACGCCAACCACGGTTCCGTCAGGCAACTTCGTCCCTGTAAGGTCATTGCAATAGGTGCCTGTGTTTCCAGAGTTGATGCCCGTGGCGTTGCAAAGGGCATTGTTCGCCGCTGTAGCGGTAAAGTTGCCCGCAAGCATGTCTGAGGTCGGAATATATGACTTCAGCGAATAGGTGTTGCCTGTGTTCTGCAACATGCGCTCGTATCCGAACCAGAAAAACAGCGTCTTGTGCGTAAATGGCACCACGCCGCCAACGTTTCCTCCGGGGTAGTAATAGTGAGCGTGCCCTCTCGCCACCTTATTGTAGTTATCAACCCAGTCATTCGCGTTCAGCGCGTCATTGCGGCCATAGAAGTAAAGCGAGCCGTGGTAAGTATCGCCACCGGACTTGCTGATGTTGTTCACGACAATCGGCCCATGAGAGATGTCTGCGCCAAAGTTCGATGTCAGGACGCTGACTTCCTGTGTCATGTCTGGATTGATCGTCGCAATCGACCAGCAGTTGCAGCCTGGGTCATTGATATCGACGCCATCCACCAGGTTTGCTGTTCCGCCGCGGTTCGGCGCGCCATTCGCGTTCAGCCCGTCACCTATCGGGCTTCCCTCCACGCCAATGTTCAGGAAGCTGTACTGCGTTCCGTTGCCCGTGCCGTTCGCAGCAGTCGTGACTCCGGGAAGAACCTTCAGCAATTCAGCTACGTTGCGGCTCTCCAAAGCCAGGTTCCCGATATCTTTCGCATCAAGAACAGCGCCACGCTGTCCGCTGTCTGTTTGCAGAATTTGCGTTGATGACTGCACCGTAATGGTCTGCACTGAACTACCGACTGTCAGCAAAAAGTCCGGGACCTTAGCTTGTTCGCCGGCATGGATGACAACCCCGGTCTGCTGAGACGTCTGATAACCGCTCGCCTCCGCTTGCACGGTATAGGAGCCCGGCAGGAGGACCGGAAACGTATATGTGCCCGCTCCGCTAGTGATCGTCTCTATCTTGTCTTTGGTTGCCTCGTTGATGGCCGTCACCTTGGCTCCGGGTACGATGCCACCCGATTGGTCCGCGACTGTGCCATTAATGGTTGCTGTGACCTGCGCATGCAACGCCGGCATATATGCCAACATTGTGACAAGGGCTATACACGCTGCGGCACACCGCCATATGGCAGCGCGCAACGCTGTTTTCTGCTTCATTGCTTGCCTCCGCTAAAGAACTTCATTTGCCGGCATAACCGGCGCATCAAACCCCTGGTTCATTCCTGTTCGATCTCTGTCGAACAAAATGCATTTAGAAAATGCTTTTAGTAAACATGCCGTTCGAATGAAAACGCATTCATGCAATTGGGACTACTCTACTTAATCGATTGATCAACGAGTCATTTATGGATAAATCGTTTTATCAGCCGATAAAAAATTATTAGAGAGTAAACTCGATTGTCAAGAAGGATTTTTTACCGATAAAAATAGATTTTGTTTTCAACAAGTTAAAGATTTCCCGGTCTGAAGAAATGACCCCTCTTCTCGAAAAAATACGAGTCATGGTCGGCTGAGTCTCTTCTCCTGGTCCGGGCTAGCATCGATTAGCAAATATCTGCTGAACCAATGCAAGCCCCTCTTCTTTTGTCCGGATGCGCTCTTCCAGTTGTGCATCCTCAGCAACAGCCAGCATTTCTTTGAATTGCGGACCCGGCGCGTATCCAGCAGCGATTAGATCGCTGCCCGTCACCAGAAGCGCAGGCTTTATTGACTCTTGCGGCATGTTCTCGTACCGCTGCTTTGCAAAATTGTAGAGCGAAAGGTCGCCGTGACTTGAAAGGCAGTCGATGCGATGCAGCTCCAGGTGCTCGGGAAAGCCTGTAAGACGAAAGAACCGCTTCAGCGTTGATTCCTTCATGCGCATCACGTCGCCAAAGCGCATATGATTTGCGACCAGAGAGAGAATCTGCTCGGTTTCCTCATTCGAGAAGCGCAGGCGGCGGCAAATGCCTGCTGCAATGCGCATACCGACTTCAACGTGTCCGTTGAAGCGAATGCGGTCAGGAGCGCGCTCGAAGGTCGCGGGCTTGCCAACGTCGTGCAAAAGCGCTCCCCAGGCTAATGTCGGCGACACACATTCCGGAAGTTTTTCCAACAACAGCAATGTATGTATCCAGACATCGCCTTCCGGATGATACTCAGGCGGCTGCTCGACGCCGTGCAAACGCTCAATCTCAGGCAGGACCTGCTTCAGCAATCCTGTCTGGTCGAGTAGTTCAAAGCCGCGGCGGGCATGGCCCTCGGTCAAAATGCGTGTCAGTTCATCCCGGACGCGTTCGCAGCTCACTTGCCGGATCTCCGCAGCATGGTTACGGATGGCTTGTTCTGTAGCTGTATCGATTACAAATTCGAAGCGCGCAGCGAAACGCACAGCACGCAGCATGCGCAGCTTATCTTCCTCGAATCTCCGCTCCGGATTGCCAATCGCCCGGACGATACCTGCCGCCAGGTGAGCCCGTCCTCCAACGTAGTCGAGCGTAGCCTGCGCAGGGTCACCAGTCTCGGTAAGCAATTGTGGATCGAGCAGCAGCCCGTTGATGGTGAAGTCGCGACGCAGAACATCCTCCTGCGCGCTGGTCGAGAAGCTCACCTCATCGGGGCGGCGGCCATCGGAATAGCTGCCGTCATTGCGAAATGTAGCTACCTCGGTGACAATTTGCTCGCCATTGATTTCATCAGCAACCAGCACCACTCCGAAGTGCGCACCTACTGAGAAGGTACGCGGAAAAAGTTTCAGCACAATATCAGGGCGTGCGCTGGTTGCCACGTCGAAATCCTTGGGAACGTGCCCCAATAGCAGGTCGCGTACACATCCGCCCGCAAAATAGGCCTTATAACCTTCAGCGCGAAGCCTTTCTACAATGCGTTCCGCCGCGATTTGTGGGTGAGTTTTCGTCACTGGCCTAATTTTCTCATTCGAGGAACAAGCGACCAACGGGAGCGAAAATTAAACCACGACAGCCGGCACCTGCAAGAATGGCGCGCAAAGCGCGCGGCTGCTCCATGCAATGGTTCTACTATAAGAACAGATGCGCTCCGGTCTCATTCTCGGCATAGAAAGCTCCTGCGACGAAACCGCAGCAGCTGTGGTGCGCGAAGGGCGGGAGACGTTGTCCAATGTGGTTGCTTCGCAGATCGCAATCCACGCGCCATACGGTGGCGTTGTGCCGGAACTGGCCTCTCGCGAGCACCTGCGCAACATCATGCCTGTGGTCCACACCGCGTTGGCTGAAGCAGGAGCGAGCCTGCAGGAATTAGACGCGATCGCCGTCACAGAAGGTCCGGGGCTGGCAGGAGCATTGCTTGTAGGCATCAGCTATGCCAAGTCGCTCACCATGGCTCTTAACAAGCCGCTTATCGCGGTGAATCATCTCGAAGGCCATATTCACGCCGTTCTGCTCGAACAAGCGCAGATGCACGGAGGGCCACTCCCGCTACCGGCGTTGGCATTGGTTGTCTCCGGAGGTCACACGCATCTTTATCGCGCATGGCAGCAAGGGACAAGCTGGCGCTACAAAAACGTGGGCCATACTGTAGACGATGCTGCCGGAGAAGCCTTCGACAAGGTAGCCAAGCTGCTGGGGCTGGGCTATCCAGGTGGACCGTGGATTGACGCGCTTGCTCCGCATGGCGATCCGAAGGCTGTGCCTTTTTCCTTCGCGCAGATCAAACCCAAAGTGCATCGGAAAGAGACGTTGCGCGACGAGTTCAGCCAGCAGTTTTTTTTCTCTTTCAGCGGAATCAA
>DATAQW010000321.1:0-3652 GCA_036264445.1 Pseudacidobacterium sp. | reverse complement strand
TCTCCTGCTTCCAGGGCATCGCGAAGGTCTTCAAAAGCCACGAGTGCTGCCGGATCGCCGACAGCTGCAGGTCCGGCGGAAAAATATTGTTCGATTTTTGTCTGTAAATTGTTCGGAGTCACAAGACGAGTCTAACAAGTGAAGTGCCTGGCCGATTATCAGAGCTTTTAAGCGCTTTTCTCTTGCGAAGCGTGCTCCAGCAGGCCCAACTCGTTCGCCAGCCGTTCAAGTTTTGTGCGCGTTGCAGATGAAACTGGGACCATCGGCAAACGGTAGTGCTCTCCAATGCGGCCCATCATGGCAAGGATGGCCTTTACTGGGGCGGGGCTGGTTTCCCAAAAATTTGCCTGCATGAGCTTATAGAACCTGCGGTTAATCTGCCGCGCAGTGGCAAAGTCGGCTGCCAGCGCCGCATGAACCATCTGCGCCATTTCAACCGGGATCTCATTCGATGCAACAGACACCAGGCCTGCGCCTCCTGCGCCGAGCACCCCGAGAACCATGTTGTCATCGCCGGAATAGACATGGAAGTGACGCGGCGCTTGAGTAATCAATTCTGTGATCTGCGGCAGGCTGCCGCTCGATTCCTTTACGCCTGCAACATTTGGAGCATCTTCTATGAGCCGTAATACTGTTGCTGGCTCGAGGTTGGTGCCGGAACGTCCGGGAATGTTGTAGAGCACTACGGGCAGCTTCACTCCATCAGCGACGGCCTTGAAGTGTTGGTACTGGCCTTCCTGTCCGGGCTTGTTGTAGTAGGGATTTGCGCTGAGTATCGCAGTTACCCCGCGAACCTCTGCTGCCTTTTGTGCGCGCTGCACAGCTTCACGCGTTGCATTGTGTGTGCAGCCAGCCCACACAGGAATGCGTCCTGCTGCAGTCTCGGCCACAATGCGGATGACTCGCAGCCATTCTTCATCGTCCAGTGTGGGAGTTTCAGCAGTGGTTCCACAAGCGACGAGCCAATCAATGCCACTTTCAATTTGCCATTGCACTAAAGAACGGAGCGAGTTTTCATCGATCGATCCGTCCGCGCGAAACGGAGTGACCAGTGCTGTGCCGCAACCTTTCAAGTCCATCACTGATTGAGTCTACAAGAAGCAACGATGTGATTACAGGTTGTGCCGTTTCTCATAAAGTTTTGCGTCGATAAGGAAGCGAAACCAGAATGTCTGCAATACGAAGAAGATGAAGCCTGTAGTGCCGTCCAGAAAGCCTAACCGCAGGAAATAGCGGTAAAAGAACAGAACAAAGGGCCGCACAAAGAGGGGAGCATCGTTGTATAACCCGCGCAGGTAGCGCTTGCGCTGCACCGGATTGCCGGAGAGCTTGCCCTCAATCCTGCCCACATTTGCTGATTCGCTTTGCTCTTCGACTTCCAGGTCGGACCAGCGGTTGTGGCGAAAGGTCCACTCGGTCAGCGGCATGCGGATGTCGTCGATCATGTGATGCTTGAGTTGGGCCGTCCTACCGGATGTCAGATAGAAATGCTGGTCATACTTGCGCGATTCGCATCGCCCCAGTCCGGTACGAAAGAGACGCAGGTGCCATGTAGGAAACATGGCGCCATGGCGAATTGGTTTGCCTAAAAAAAACATAAGGCGCGGGAAATAGAAACCGTCCACGTCAGTGGTTTCGCTGAGTGAATCGATTTCCTGCTGCAACTCTGAGGAAAGCCGTTCATCGGCATCGAGATGCAGTTGCCATGCATACTTCATGGAGAGAGAATCGATGGCCCAGTTCCTCTGCGCTCCGTAGTTTTCGAAGGGATGTTTGGTAATTTTCGCTCCGAAGCTCGCGGCAATCTCTGTAGTGCGGTCTTTGCTGTAGGAGTCGACGATGTGAATGTCGTCAGTAAGCCGGGCCGCGGACTGGAGCGTTTCAGCAATGGACAACTCAGAATTGTATGTCAGGATGACGACAGATGGCTTCAAGTTCACCTCATCGTGAAGTCTGCAAGTTCAAGAATAATCTGCGTGCAGTTATGAGGTCAGGTTCACTGATCGTACAGCATGGTGAATTTCATAGTGCATTTGCGCTTTTGTCCCCCGTTTTTTCAGAGCACTGGTCTGCAATTTGCACCAGATGGTGCGCAAGCCGAAGACCAAGCGCGACGGCAGGGAAGGTAGAGTTCGCCTGACCCGTCGTGGGGAAAACACTGGAGGATGCAATATAGAGATTCCCAACTCCATGCACTTTCAGATCGGCGTCGACGACACTGCTTTTTGCATCATGTCCCATTCGTGTTGAGCCTGCCTGGTGGTATCCATCAGCAGCCTGCGTACGAACTCGCTCAGGCAGTTCATCGAGAGAATATCTATACTCAAGCCGCCCGATACCACTTGCCTGAAGCGCAGTATCGAGGACCTGGTGCGATGCGATCACACTGTTTACATCGTTGTTGGTAAATCTAAAGTCGATGATTGTCCTCGGCATCCCAAACCTGTCCGTTTCATTGGACAGAAGGATACGGCTTTCCGGATTGGGCTCCTGTTCGGCGTGATAGTGAAGGGCATATTTGCCGGCCTTATTGCGCACCAGAAACCCGGGCTTGCGCGGCTTGGACAAAAATCGCTCGCGCAGGATATTGACAATGTCTCTGGCGCCGCCAGGGACTCCGAGGATGGCGTTCTTGAGATGCGCAGCATAGTGGCGGGGTCTGGATCCGATATGCGCCAACCTGATTCCCTCGGAAACGAGGCGGCGTCCCAGTGGAGGAAAACTCAACGCAAGAAAAACAGATGACAGCACTCCGCTGCGGTGAGTGGGGTCACAGAACGGAGGATTGTCCGGCCAGAAGGCCGTGTTCATCAGCCTGTGCTGCAGTTGCGCTTCCGCCGTGAGCGTGAAACGCTTGCGCGTAAAAGATTCAGTAGCATCCTTCTCAAAATCGAGGCCGGCAGCATACTCGGGCTTATTGAAAACAATATTGGCGATCTTGCCGGATATATGCCCCATGTAATACCGGCCCAGCGGGCCGTCTACGCCGCCAAAATGATCTTTCCAGCGCTGCTGTATGGCAAGCAGCAGGCGTGTTGTTTCAACACCCCCCATGGCAAGAACGACATTACGCGCTCTTACTGTCGTTTTACTGCCATCCGGTTTTGCTACCACAATGCCTTCCACCGAATGCCCGTCCCTGCCGAGGTCGAGATCGACTACGGTGCTGTTCAGGCAAAGTGTAATCAGTTCAGACTGGTCGATGCGCTCGCGGTGTATCAAAGCAATTCTTGGTTCTGTTGCCCATCGCTCCAGACAAGTAATGGACAATGTCGCGTTCGAAGAAGGCAATTTGGCAGGCTGGCCTTCGAATTTGTCGTTGCCACATAGCAGATACTCTGCTGCTTTTGCATGCCAAGGCTTAATCTCCCCGTGGTTGATCGGCCATGTGGAATAGGGAACGTGGTCGCGCTCCACAAAGTCGATATCATCGAATGGGACGCATCGTCCGCCCCATGCCCATGATGTTCCCCCGAAGGTACGGCAAACGGCGATCTCCATCGGGGCATGTGTTTGTGGATTGACAATAATGGCTCTGGAATCTTCTGTAGATCTCGAATCAGGTTCAGCACCCCCGGATTCCAGCACCAATACCTCATGCCCGAGACGGTCGAATTCAAGGGCCATGGACATGCCCACAGGACCCGAACCA
>DATAQW010000299.1:0-5795 GCA_036264445.1 Pseudacidobacterium sp. | reverse complement strand
GTACCGTTCGGGAAACCAATGACTCTGCATGTATTTCCTTTCCTTCCCTTACTGGAGGTTTTGACGGTTGCCGGCCCAATCAACGGGAACCACAAAATATTGATAGTGTTTGTCGGGGTCAAAGTCCCGATCGATATATGTCTCTATCGAGAACCCTGTCGGCGGCAAGACTGCGATCTGCTTCAGATGTCCGGGGTTTAGCGTCGCTCCCTCTGATCGATAGAGCACGTATTCCCGGATATCACCTGCAGGGCTCTTGTCCCACGCAACTATGCGCCGACCGCCGGCGAGAGCGATGGACGTAAGGCCGGTTACTGGCGGAGGCGGCTCCTGATTGGTGTCGAGCGTTGTGACGGCAATCCGCTCTGACACGGCGCCCTGAACATTGAGCGGACTCACCGCTGCAACGTGATAGTAGTACGTGCCAGAAGGCATCAGGTGGTCATCCGTGAAACTTTTTGATTCCGCCCTGGAGACGAGTGTGTATGCTGTAGCCGGATCGTCTGGATCATCCGAACGATAGATGTTGTAAAACGTTCCCGGCGCGCCATTCCACCGGAGCGTTACCTTCTCGCCCGAAACCGCGTTAGCCGTGACGCCTGATACGACAGCAGGCACAGCACCCCCAATCAGCCGCACCGTAGCCGTGCCAAATGGAAGCAGCCGCACGCGAACCTTATTGTCAGTGACTGGTAGCGGAGATTGATCTTCCTCAGCCGTGCTGCACAGATAGGCTGTGTGCACCGGCAACAGCTTAGAAGTGAGCTGCGTTTCTGAGGCCTTGCCCGCAGTCTCGACCAGCCGTACGATCCAACCTCTTCCAGGCTGCTCGCTCTCCTTAATTACACTCAGTTCTACGTTGGGTAGGTCGACGGATAGAAGACTCTGTGACTTCGCATCCAGCAGCCCCCGGGTTCCTGCTGATACTATGTGCGCCTCAAGCGGACTGGCAATCGACCAACCAAAGCTCGACGCAGCGCCCGAATCCCATTCTCCTGCATGCGATGAGATGGAGTACCCGACAGTAAACTGGGGGTTATTGTTGTCCAAGTCGAGCAGGCCGGTCATGCGATTGGACCATGCGTATCCAAAGACGTGCGAGTTGGCCGGCTTATAATCGACCGAAAATTTGTTGTAGCGTATCTCACCAAACTCGAAGATTTGTTCATTCCATGGTGCGATGGTGACGCCGAAGGTCTTTGAACTGACATCTATCCATCGATTCGCGCTCAAGAAATCATGCGATCCCCAGCGCAGTTGATCATCGTACGGCCGTACCATGCCGCCCGGATACTCCGCACGAGGCTGCCCGTCGGGAACGGCAAGTGGAAAGGCATAAAAAATGTTGTCCTTATAGCGCTCGGCGGGTTCTGTGTTCGTCATCATGCGTGCATGCTTTACCGTCTCCCGCACGTCAATCCGCGGTATCCCAGCGTACAAACGCACGGTCTGGATGATTTCGGCTCCAGTTGCCGCATCATCAATCGTTGTCACTATCTGTTTGAAGACAGGTCCACTGATCACCGTTACAGATTTGGCATTCGCAGCCAAGTGCTCCGTGCCTTCGACCGATTCTCTCCCATTCTTGTGAATGGCAACAAATTGATTCAACTGATATTTCGACGTAGTATCCACCAGTTCTCGCTGGAGCTTTTTGTCGAAAATGCTTATCACATTGCCGCTCGTACGATCAGCTCGAATACGGTAGAACTCGTTTTCCATCTCGGTACCAGCCTCTGGCCCTGACGTCGGATCGGCCTCCTTGCCGGTCTCCCGATATACCTTATATCCATACGCGGGCACACGACAGGCCAGAAAGACAGTCTCACCTTCTGCTGTGATCTGCGTCGGTACTCGCTCGCCTGTTGTAGCATCGACCATCGCCCCCCACTTTCCACTCAGCGTCACGAGATCGTCACGTTCGTGAACGAGAGAGTTCCATACTGCTACCGACCGTTGCTCGCTGGGGTTCGCAATGTGATCCGTGACTACTTTGAGCGAAGACTGAAGCAAAGCCTCTGAATCCGCAACGACGCGGCGCGCCGTCTGCTTCTTGACGTAGTTGCCATTAAAGACATGAATGTCTTCCGCATTCGGCAAAGTGGGCCAGCTATGTTCGTCATAGTCGAACAGCAGCGTGTAATCATGGCTAACTTGTGCTGTGACGGGCTGTGTTCCCGGATCAAGGTAGGCGGCAACAGCATGCATGCCTTCAGCAAAGGGAAGCTCACGAGCCGCGGCGCGCTTCCAACCTTGCGATTCGGGATCGATCGTCGCATAGTCGGCTGAGAAGTTGTTCAGGTCGCCAGTGCGCGTCGGAATCTGCCCACCATACTTTGCTTCCATGTATTCAAAAAATGACGTCGGACTGGTCATCTTAATCATTGGGTAGGCGAAGTGCTCGTTCCACGCTGCTAGGAGTCCGTGGTCGACATAGGGAATGTCGTGGTCGTAGTACTGGGGATAGACCACCGCATCATACGGATATGGGCCTAGTTCTGTGCCTGCCTCGATTCGCTTCAGGCTCTTTGATACCTCAAAAGCAGCGAGGTCCATCATCTGCTGTTCGGTTGCGCCACCTTGCCCATACCAGAGCGGCATATCGTAGTGCGAGCGCCAGGTATACAGCACGCGGTGTTGCCCATCCGGAGCAATCCACCAAAATATTGCGGGAAGCTGAGTATGAGCGTAATCGTTGTTGCCTCCGGTTCGCCAACCCTGCCCCCAGCGGGCGACAAACTTGAATCCCGCATCCGCAATTGCCTGCGCTCCTGACCACGAGAGGCTGGGGTTGTCGACGATCATCAACGTATCCAGGTCCAGGCCATAGCGGTCTTTCATTTCCCGCTTAGCCGGATACGTCATTCGGGCTAGCTCTTCATAATCCATCCAGTGGCTGTGCACGCCGCTGGGAGCTCCCATCAGTGACATGTTGCCTGTCTTGATTTCGGTATTAACTAAGTTGCGCCATGCAGTTTCGCCACGCTCACTCGCGTAGTCTCTGGCCCCCACCATGGTCTCGATGTTGTAGTGAAACTTGTTCCCTCCCATCGGAATCTTCGGGTCACTGAGCTTCTTGCCGATGTCGATCCAATTGGCGTTGTCATGCTGTTTCTGATAAATCGTCCCCTCATATCCAAGATCCTCATGCGAGGACTTCACTATGAAGACCTGCCACTTCCGCTGGGGCGTCCAGGGCTGGTTCGAGGTCGCCAAAGCAGTTCCTTGGCGATTCTTGATTGTGACCGCAAGCTTGGCCGGAGAAGAGATGTCCGGAATGAGAATCTGCTGATGCGTCTCTCCTGGTTCGAACGTCGCGTCCTGCGTCAGATGCTGGCCCGCGATCTCATATGAGACGGTTGTGTTAACAGCCGCACTTCCAAAGTTGTCCACGTTCAGAATTGCGATCTGCCGCAGAGGTTCCTGCTTTGGGAACAGCACCGTCGATTCTATGTTCAGAATTCTCAAACTGCTCTGGGCGGTTGCGGGCCGCACTAATCCGGCTATGGAAACTAGGCCGCTAACGAGTGCGGCCCATATATGCTTGGATATCAAAGGCACAATGGGGCCCTCTAAAAAATAAGCTTCAATGAAAGTTGACCTGTTCGATTGTTGGTCTTATTGGCAGTCACGCCAAAAGTTGGAGCGCCAAGGGTTGTTCCGGGTGCAGCCCACAAAGGATGGTTGAAGGCGTTAAAAAACTCGGCGCGAAATTGTAACCTTAACAACTCCTCTACAGGGATGTCCTTGAACAGCGACAGGCTAACCTTGTCTGTACCGGGACCACGCAACTCTCCATCATAGGGCTTGGAATTGCCGAAGGTGTACTGCGGCGCTGCCGAGTAGGCAGTGGTGTTGAAGAACTTCCCTGGAGTACGATTGGGCAGTTTGAGGGACACGGCGTAGTTCCGGTTGGGACGCGCAGCCTGGTTGCCATAGCCAAGCTGATTCGGTGTTGCCGTGATCAGCAAAGGTTGACCACCGGATAAGTAAACAAGGCCGTTTACCTGCCAACCGCCAACAAGATAATCTGCCCACTTCGGTGTATCTCCGCCGAGTAATTGTCCTCGCCCGACCGGCAACATGTATGAAACAGCGGCGGCCACCGTATGAGCAATGTCGAGTGGCGAGTAGGACTGCTCAGCGGCTAAATTATAGGCATTCTGGTATGCTATTCCGCCGGGGTAGCGATTACCTACATTCCCCATGTTTTTCCCCCAGGTGTACGCAACCAACACCGAGAGACCCTTCGAGTAACGATGCTCTACTTTTGCCTGGAGGGAGCTGTAAGTAATACCTCCCGCCGAGACATTGTTGTCGATCACATCCGTGAACTCAGGAAATGGGCGGAGTAACTGACCTCGTGATACGGTCTTTGACGACAACGATCCACTGGTGATGACCCCATAGAACGGATTAGGCACCAGGGTTGCGAGCGCCGAGCCCAACGCAAAGTTCGCGGGCGTAAGTTGATTGAGAGAAACGTTCGTGAATTGATGCACTGCGTGGGTACCAACATAGCCAAGTCCGATCAGGGTCGACCCAAGCTGCTGCTCAAAGCCGGCACTGAATTGCTGATTGTAAGGTGTTTGGGTCCCATATCTAAGCACAGTGGAAACAGATTGACCGAGGAATGTCGAAGTACCGAGAGTATTTCCTGTAGGCTGCGTAAGGCCACCCGGAAATGGATTATCAATGTAGTTTGCTACCCCAAGCCCGTTGGCTACGACCATCGAGGTAGTCTGACTATATCCCTGTGTCCCGAAGACCGATGAGCCGAATCCATAGGTGAAGATGGGTTGGTACAGTATTCCATATGCGGCACGAAAGACTATATTGTCGGAGAGCTTATATGCCATGCCTACGCGCGGACCAACATTATTGTAATCGCCCGTGTTGCGTCGCCGTGATGCGATATCTTTACCGACAAACCTGAGTCCTCCGATGGCAGCTGGATCGACTGCAGTCGCAGCATTTGTAGCAGTTGGGTCGAAATAAGTGGCACGGTTGAAGCGGTCTGTATATGGAGTTTCGAGATCATAACGAATGCCTAGATTGAGCGTGAGACGCGGATTCACCTTCCAATCGTCTTGCATATAAACTGCTCCATAGAACCACTGCAAGGCAACGGCAGCAGGAATGTTGTATGAGCCCGACGATGGAATACCTAGGAGCAGAGACGCTAGGCCAGAACCCTGCAATGGATTAGTAATATTCGCATTCTGCTGGGTCCAGTTTTGCGCAAATGTGAAACCTGGGGTTACATTTGCAACCCCGCCACTCTCGTTATAACGGAACAGTCGGAAGTCACCACCAAGCTTCATCGTATGTGAGCCGCGCAGGAGAGTCAGACTTGCATCAGTTGCGACCGTATTGTCTCCGCGCACCAAAAGGTCCCCTCCGGCGGATCCAGTTCCGAGCCCCTGGAAGTTCGTGACTGTTATTCCTGGAAATTGTTTGTAATACACAGCAGAGGCGAGAGACGCGGGCATGCCAAGAGTTGTCATGTCGAAACCCGCTGTCTGTGGAATACGGGTAATTAGCTGCCGGTTGAAGACAGCACGTACGTCGAGCAAAGTTGAGGGGGAGATCACTCTGGTGTATCCGACGACAATGTTCTTGGGAATAACAAAAAGCGCGGACCCTCCGCCACGAGGCGAGTAGGAGCCTGCCGGATTGGAATGGATTGCGCAGCTGTCGCAACTTGGGGTGCTACCGAATAAGTTTGCATTGCCACCGCCCTGCAGGCTCTGCGTGTACCTTGCAAAAAACCTGTTCTTTTCATTAGGACTGTA
>DATAQW010000167.1:0-12335 GCA_036264445.1 Pseudacidobacterium sp. | reverse complement strand
GCGGCTGCGCCAGCGCATCTTGCGGATTCTGACTTCCCCGCTCAGTAGTGTTGCTCAGCCGGCTCTCCCCTGGAAACAGCTGGTAGCGGTAGGGCTGGTAATAATCCTGGCGGTTCTGATTATTCCGCAGATTGTTCAGCGCGTTCGTGCTGATGCTTTTGTCGAAGCCGCTGCAGCAACGCATCGCAGCTTCCTTGAAGGCAATCTGCCAATGGAGATTCATACCTCCTCTCCGTCTGCTGTGACGGCGTGGTTTGCTGGTAAAGTACCGTTTCATTTTCAACTGCCTGATTCACAACCAGAGAATGGAGCGCCTGTCTATCAGCTTACGGGATCCCGTCTCATCAACTTCAGGGGCGCGTATGCAGCACTGGCAACTTACGAGATGCAGAAAGAAAAGATCAGCCTCCTGGTTGTCTCCGGCAACTCTGCGCGTGCTGAAGGCGGAGAAGCGGTGCAGTTCGGCAATCTGACATTTCACTATCACAACGCTGGAGGGTTCAAGGTAATTACCTGGAGCAACCACGGACTAACCTACGCGCTTGTTTCATCGCTATCTGGTTCGGCACGGAAGTCATGTCTCGTTTGCCACGAAAACATGGCCGATCATTTGAAGTTTTCAAGTCGTAATTGAAAGCATTCCGCCACGGTCAGAGATCGCCCAGAGTCTTGTCCAACCCTACAAAGCGCTGGCGGCTGTTGGAAGTAAGGAGGCTGTGACGACATCTATAGATGCAGCGCGGCGGGCTTAAGGCCAACGATGATGGCAAAGCTAACAGTCAAAATTCTTTTTGAGTCCCCAGCAGAACCGTCGAACATCACCTGAAAAAAAGTGAGAGCAATGGCAAACCGATTGCGGCGGCATGTTCACACTTAGACGAGAGCAGCAACACCCGCTACCTTGGCATAGTCAAGAGATTTCATTCATTCTGTTCCTCGCGGACGCTTCAGAAGGCTGGGGCCGGATGACCATCCACCCCACACCTCCTATCGCGAGTGAATGCCCCAGAGCACCCACGAGACTCTGAGGTCCTGCTCCATTCGCCTTTTCAGGGAATACTCCTCCGTTGTTGAGAACATCCCTGAACGGTCTACTGAACCGTGAGAGTAACAGTAGTAGAAGCAGCGATGCTTGATGTTGCTGTATCGGTTCCATCCAACGTCAAGGTATATGTTCCTTTTGCCACATCATTTGAGCTATCAGAGTTACTTGAGCTATCAGAACTGCCCCCGCAACCATTGGAGAAACCGAGAACGCCCAGGAGCACAACGCAACCTAGAATGCCCGCTAGTCTTGATCTGCGGGTACGAATACCGCACCACACGAGCCCTACGAGTACAGTGGTGCTAATGGGAACTGCTTTGCGAGAAATCGGATCGCCTGGAAAGGATGCGCTTGCGTTTGTCCCAGTGCGCACAAAAGTGTGCCTCGTCCCCGTCCGCACGGATGAAGTTGTATTGCAAGCGCTTTCTGAGGTGTAGATCGTAAGCGTGGTGGTTGCCGTGCCGTTCGCGGCAACAGATGCGTTGCTTAGGTCGTAGCAGCCATAGGTCGACAGAGATGAGTTGCTTGTGGAAAGCGTGAAGCCGACTGTGCCTGCATACGAATTTTTCGAGGTAACGGTGATGGTTGAAGTCCCGGAATTGCCTTGCGAGACAGTCACATTAGTCGCTGCGAGAGTAAAGCTTCCGTTAGAGGAAGTGCCGCTCGATCCGCTGACATTGACCGTCACAATACCGCTGGAAGGCGCGAAGGTCGAGTCTCCGGAATAAGTTGCAGTGACAACATGCGCTCCAGATGTAGTAGAGGAGAAGCTATAGGTCGCCGAACCGTTGGAGAGTGCAAGCGATGAGGTCTCGGTCGTGCCATCAACCGCAATGGTCAGTGTTCCTGTTGGCGTGGTGGCGATGGAGCTCGATAGTGGAGATACGGTGATCGTGATTGTGTCGCCCGCGCCAGAAGAAGGCGTACTATTCGCCGCGGCAAGCGCAGTTGTTGTTGCTTCGAGAGATGATGAAGAGCTTGCAGGCCATGCGGTAAGCAGGTTATAGAAATCAACGGAGCCGAGTCCGGTGGCTTCGTCATAGCCGGTTGTCGCCTTATATTCAGATGCTCCTGCCGAAGAGCAGTAGCTTGAGCCTGCGTTACAAGCATTGCTGCCACTGGTGATGTCATGAAAGGCCGAGGCATAGGTGCTGGAATTTGCGGCCAGCGTATAGAGCGTTGGGTTGACCAGACCCTGCCCGGTGGAATTTTCCTTCTGATTGATGATAGCGAGCATGCCCGCAAAGATAGGAGCAGCAAAGCTGGTGCCTCCGGCCACTGTTAGAGACTGCGTGCTCAAATCGCGGAAGCCGCTGTTACAGCTTGCCTGCTGGCCGCTGCTCCAGGCTGAGGTATCGCTGGTGCAATAGAGATATCCGCCATTTTCAGCTGAAGAATTCAGTGAGATGTCCGGCACAAGACGATAATCCGTCGAAGAAGAAATTCCCGTCACGCCGGTCTGCCAGCTCTGCCTCTTTGTGAGCGTGCTTGTCCCGCCACCACCTGCCGCGAGCGCGTATTCCGCGCCATATTCCTGGCCGTTGGTGGCGCTGTCATCATTCCAAACCTGCTCTGGAATATATGAAAGCGCAGAAGTGGTGACGTCGCTGCCGCTGGCTGATTCCCAATAGGTCGTGTTGGATGAGGAAACATCCGCAGAAGGAAATTCAGTGCCGCCAAGGGCAGTGACGTAGGCGCTGCTGGCGGGGTAAGCGACTGCCAGCGCCTCCTCTGTCGAGGTCAACGTATTGTTGCTGACATCTGCATAGCAAGCCGTGGAGCCATCATCGCCTGCGGCCACGATAATGCTCTGTCCCTGGCTGGCCCCTTGTTCCAGAATAGACTCAAGAGTCGAGTAGTCACTGGAGCTGAGATCGGATTCACACGCGCCATAGCTCATGCTGATGATGGGCGCAATTTTGGTATCGACAGCGTATTGCAGAGCGTCCCATACACTGTAGTTCTGGTTATTCCCTACATAGACAAAATAGATCGTCGCGCCTTTGGCGATGCCGCTGGTGTATTCGAGATCAAGATTAGATTCGGCCTCGTCGCCGGAAGAAACAGCCGCAGTCCCAGAACTAGGAACCAATACGAGGGTCGGATCTTTGACAGTCAGTCCCGCTGCATTCTGGAACGCTTCGATATCTGACACCTCGACCTCGGACTGACCGACGACGGCAATGGATTGACCCGTTCCGGTGTAGCCCGCGTTATACGCTGCCTTGATGTCGTAGATAACCGCGACGTCTTCAGGCTGAAGATAATGGTTACCGGACTGGCTTGAGGTGAAATTCGGCTTTGTTCCACTAGCCGACACGCTCATCTGTTGCTTGTGAAATCGTGCAAATGACTTCGGGCGGAAGTCATCCAGGTTACGCACAGACTGGACCACTCCGGATAAGGCCACGGGCATTGCGATCTGGGCATTGTTGGCGAAATGCTTCTCGCTGCCAATTTGATAATTATGAATCTCTGTCTTAAACGCTGATTCCGCCTGTGCGGCTGTACCTGAGAAGGTGATGCTGCTATGACTGTTGGAAATCCGGTCAACAGTAAAACCCTGCTCCTCAAGCCAGCTTTTGACCTTCACAATGTCGCTGTCGGTCAACCCAAAGCGGCTGGCATATTCGGCAGGAGTAAGCCATTTATGGTAATTCGGCGAACCTGGCGTCTGCTGCTCTTTTACCAATTCGTCAAGCTCGGCCTGCTGCTCTGCTGCGGGTTTGAAATACATGGTGACGCCGCCGAGACGGGTACTGCCACTTACGCGTCCAATATCAAATTGTGTCTTTGCATTAGGATTTACGGACCCTCGTAGCGATGTTGCGGAACTGGAGGTAATTTCCTGGCTTATACGGCTTTGGGTTGTCTGCGCCCGTAGAACGCCACTTCCTACAGAAAAAATTGCAACCACAATGAAACTTAAGAATAGATGACCGACTCTCTTGCCCACGATTAACCTACTTCTTTGTTTTGCCTCTAAAGAACTGTTTGGGCACCCGCATTGCAGTCATCGCTATCTATGCCTTCCGACAACTACGGGGCTCTCCAGTAAAACCGATGGCAATTGTTGCAGCGCCACGGATAAAGACCGAGCTACTGAAATGTCAGACGAACTATGCGCTGGTTTGCTTGTAAAGAAACGTAACGATTTGTAACGAGTGCAGCTCTGCCTTCGTTCCGAACGAAGTGGCTGTTTTGCGCGTCTGGCTACATGAGAATGAAGCCGCGCGAAGCCTGACTATCGCGGCGATCTATCCAGGTGAATTTTTTGATGACATGTTCCCGACGACCGATTGGTCGATTTGTTGTACTGCTGTTTATTGTGTCCTGCTTAACGCAAAGCGTCCACGCTACATCTGCGAGCGGATACTACAAAAATGGGCGCTCGGCAGAAGAGGCCGGCGACATCATTGCTGCTTATGAGGCTTATAAGACAGCTTTCAACCTCAAACCGAAAGAGCTCAAGTACCGCACAACTTATGAAAGGGTTCGCGCCGCCGCTGCCGCCGAATATGTGAAACAGGGCGAGAAGTACATCCAGGCAAATAGCCTGCCTGCGGCTCTCGCTGCATTTCTCAAGGCTCTGGACATCGATTCCACCAATGAGGTGGCTGAAACTAATGTACGAAAGCTTCAAGATGAGTTAGAGCACAAAGATCGTGCAAGTGAAACAAGTGACCGTCCAGAGCACACGTCACACGCCGCGCCACCTCCTAAGCTGGATAATTTTGTTGATGAGCCGATTACGCTCCATATGGTGGAAGACAGCAGGGTCATATACCAAACTGTGGGCAAAACCATGGGCATCAATGTACTTTTCGATCCCGATTATGTCTCTAAGCGAGTTCAGGTCGATCTAAAGGAGGTAACACCGGACGATGCTTTGCGCATAATCGGCGAGATTTCAAATACATTCTGGAAACCCGTCACCCACAACACAATTTTTGTTGCACAGGATAACCGAGGCAAACGCGTGGCGTTGAGCCAGGAAGCGGTCCAGATTTTTTACCTGAAGAACGTTTCGCAACAGAGCGACTTGAATGATGTTCAGACAGCGCTCCGCAATGTCTTTCAAGCAGCAAGGCTGTTTGCTGTACCCAGTCAGAATGCCATTATGATGCGCGGTACTCCGGATGAATTGCAATTGGCGAGAATGTTGATTTCAGCCCTCGACGAGCCAAGGCCCGAAGTATTGGTAGACATCACCGTAATGGAAGTTAGCCGCGATAAGGAACGGAATATTGGTCTCTCACCTCCAACTTCGCTTACGGTCAATTCGGGCTCGTCACAGACTCTGAACCAAATAGGCAGAAGCTCTGCTTACAGTATCTCAGTCGGGCAAGCTGCAGTGGATTTTCTGCTCACGGATTCCGATACACGCATCCTTCAAAATCCCCGCCTGCGCGCTGTGGATGGGCAAAAGGCAACGCTGAAACTTGGCGAGAAACTTCCGGTTGCTACGGGGTCATACACCTATGCCACTGGCTCGACAAGCGCTGCAGCGGAAACACAGTTTCAGTATCTGGATGTAGGAGTGAATGTAGAAATGACACCGGCGATCCACAGCAACCGGGACGTAACACTGAAACTGAGTGTCGAGGTATCCTCGGAAAGTGGCACCGAAACGATTGACGGTGTCGCAGAGCCGATTATCAGCCAGGAAAAAGCTGAACAGGTTATTCGATTAAAAGATGGGGAAACCACCATTCTCGCGGGCCTGCTCAAGCAGTCAATAAGCCATAGTGTAAGTGGATGGCCGGGGCTTGGTGAAATTCCTGGGATGAAATATTTATTTACTACGCAGGATCATCAGGTCACCAATGATGAACTCGTTTTCATGATTGTTCCTCATATCGTCCGCGCTCCTCAAGCAGATGTTACCCACGAGATTGATACAGGAACCGAGCAGACAATCCAACTCCGCGACGTTATGCCTGCACCTGTTCAATCTGAGCCAGGTCAGCATCAGTAAGGTCGTGAGAAATTCCAATGAGCACCGAAAGAGGACGATCTGAAGTTAGTTGTGGCTCACCGGGATCGATGCACAGAAGATGCCTGGCAGTTTTTCTCTGTGCGCTGATCGCACTGACAGCAAGTGCAGCGGGTCAAGAGGTTCCGGTTCCCGCGCCCGCAGTGGCCCCATTGGCGAGTGTCACTCCTTCTGAGCCTTCGAGACCGGCTGCGGAAAGCGCGATTAAGACGAAGAAGATTTCCAGCCGAGACCAGCGAAAGGCAAAAATTAAGTTTCTCGAAGGAGCAAAAGCTTTTGAGAAGGGCGATCTATCCAGAGCGGAAGACAACTTTTTCAAGGCTCATGTACGTGATCCTGATAATGCTCAATATTCTCTTTCGATAGAAATTGTGCGGCAATACCAGGTGGCGCGGTTCATCCATCGGGCGTCCGAGGCAGAGATGTATGGCGACAAGAACAAGGCAATGACTGCTCTTCATGAGGCCCTGCGTCTCGATCCCCATAGCCCTATGGCATCCACATACATGAACACATTGAAAACAACTTCAACGGCACCAGCGCAGGACGTCCAAAGCCACAAAGCAGCCGCGGCCAGTCCCATCAAACTGGACCCTCAAAATATACGCTGTGCGTTTCACCTGCAATTGGATAAGCCGGACCTCATCCGACAAGTGTTGAAAGCCTACGGTATTGAGGCCACAATAGATAACTCCGTTAGCAGCGCCATAGTCCACTTCGATGTGCAAGATGTGAGCTTTACCGATGCCACCGATCTTGTGAAGCTTGCCACCGCGACCTTCTTTGTTCCGCTCGACCCCCAGCATGTGCTGGCAGTATCTGACACGACAGAGAACCGAAACAAGTACCAACGGCTAGCAGTCGAGACCATTGATTTCCCCGGGCTTACTCCCACGGAATCGACAGATCTACAAAATATTGCCCGGACTTTATTTGGGTTGGAACATGTCGTCGCGCAGGATAAACAAGGCAAAGTCATCCTTCGCGCTCCTGGCTATGAATTGCAGGTTATCAACCAGGCTTTTGCCGAGTTGCTTGCAGGACGAAATGAAGTGCAGCTCGACATCCATGTGTACGAGGTAGATAAGACCAAGGAGACGAATGCCGGCGCAACTCTTCCCAACTCCGCCACTCTGTTCAATGTGCGCTCGGAAATCAACAACATCATCGCAAACAATTCGAGCCTGGTACAGCAGATCATTTCAAGCGGCTTAGCCAGTGCGGGAGACTATTCGGCGATTTTGGCTATCCTGCTTGCTTCAGGAGAATTATCAGGAACAGTATTCAACAATGCTTTTGTGTTGTTTGGTGGAGGGTTAACAGAAACAGGCGCAGAATGGAATAGCGCGACTGCCAATATGTTATTGAACTCTTCGGATGTGAGATCCGTTAACCAAGTACAACTGCGAGTTCAAGATCAAGAAGAAGCCACGTTTCGCGATGGTGAGCGTTACCCAGTCATGACTTCCAATTACACAGCGGCAGCGGGCAGTTCATCATCTTCCACAATCACAGTGCCGCAGATTCAGTACCAGGACTTAGGATTAACGCTAAAAGTAAAGCCTGTGATAGAAGGCGAAAACAAGATGTTATTGAATTTAGATCTACAACTCGCCGCGCTTGCAGGTTCTACACTCAACAACATACCAGTGCTCTCACATCAGCAGTACACCGGAGTCGTCTCGTTACGCACAGGAGAAAGCGCATTAGTGGTAAGCGCTATGTCTAAACAAGATGAACGTGAGATCAGCGGCATTCCCGGGTTGAGTGAGCTACCTGGGCTCCGCGACACAACTAACCGGGATAACACAATGAACAGTAAAGAGCTGGTGGTTTTGATCACGCCTCACATTGTTCGATTGACGCATCCGGAAAATGCTGGAACTATGTACCTGCTGCCAATGTAACGATGCGAGACTCCACAGTAAGGTCTTTTGGCTCCTGCCAACAATCCTTGCGCAGAAGCTAACGCAATTCGTGGGTTAATCATGCGTTCTCTTACTTAGATACTCGGACTACTACAACTCCATGCGCCGGCACGGCGGTCGAATATGAATCCGTAACTGTGCCTATATCAGAATGGGCCCACAGGTCACGAACTTTATGCTTACTTTCCAGCCAAAATCTTTCCATCGAATGAGCGGTCTTATTTCTTGTGATCCGTGATTGAACAGGCCAACGGCATAGTCGCCTGATGATAGTGGTTTAATCCAGATAGCGATTTCTCCCTGCTCGGCAACCTGCGATCCTGCTTTTCCGAGAGAGTCCTGATCAACTGCAATGATCTCTTTGTTTAGCAAGAGGTCCCTTACCGCTTGAGTCATGTTGCGCACATCATTTCCCGCAATGAGTGGCGCAGCGGCCATAGCCCACAAACTCAAGTGTGTTTTGTACTCATCGATGGACATGCCGCCATTGCCGATCTCTAACATGTCCGGATCATTCCAATGTCCCGGCCCCGCATATCGCGCCAATTTACTTTGAGCAAAACCAATCGACGTCATCGATTCATAACTATCGCGAATGTCTCCCGTCGTTCGCCATAGATTCCCGCCTACCTGCGTTCCCCAGGTCTCGACATTGGCCCGTCCATACGGGCATAGTGCATATACGATAGGGCGTCCAGTCAGATGCAGGGCATCACCCATCTTCTGATATGCCGCTTGCATGTCGTTGTCCTTCCACACCCGCGAAGCACTGCACCAGTCATACTTGAGATAGTCGATTCCCCAAGCGGCATACACCTGGGCATCCTGTTCTTCGTGTCCATAGCTTCCGACATAACCTCCGCATGTCCGTGGACCCGGTGAAGAGTAGATGCCAAGCTTCAATCCTTTCGCATGAACATAGTCCGCCAGCGCCTTGATATCGGGAAAATTGGAATTAGGCCTTAAGGTTCCATCCGGCTCGCGCTGTGAGTTTTGCCATCCATCATCGATAATGACGTAACGATAGCCAGCTTCGAGCATCCCGGAATCGACAATGGCATCAGCGATCTCGCGGACTGTTTTGTCATCGATGTGTGTTTGAAATTTATTCCAGCTATTCCACCCCATGGGCGGCGTCTTCGCTAATCCGTTGTATGGAACTGAATGCGGTGCAGGGAGGGCCACTTTAGATAGAGTTGCATAGTCTACAGGTGCTGCGCGGAAGGAGGGCGTTGGAACTCCGCGTTTTGCGACAACTGGCCCGATGTGAAATCCTCCGCTGGAATCGCCTGAGCCAGGATGTCCGGCATCGGGAGGCGGCGCTGGCAGTGCTGGTGTCAGCACAAGTGTATCGTCGACGATTTTTCCTGTAACTTCACGATTCTGGATGTGACCAAAGGATTCAAGCGCAACAGTGAAGTGAAATGTGTCGCCTGTCACCATCCCATCTACAATCGGAGAGTCGCCGAAGGGAAGCTCTTGTGTACCGGTAATCTTCCCATCAATGATCTTCAGATTGTAGACCAACTCCATCTCCCCGAAGGGAGACTTCATTTGCGCAACCCAGGTGCCCGATACTCTATCTTCCTTTTTTCTGCTGTCGTCGTCTATGCCCTGTCCAACATATTGGATAGGAACAGCCAGAAGCACTATGAATGAAAGTATCCTGCTAAACTCTTTCAGTTTCTGCTTTCTAAGCATGACATCCCTCGCAGAGCCTCAGGTCTGAAAAACGAGCCCTACGCTCCGCAATGTCCATACTTGTATGAACGCTAATGCTTAGGGTGTAAAGAAAAGTAAAAAGTTGTAGCAATTTGTAACAACGCGCATGCCGAGTGCTATAGCGTCTTGTAACAAGGCCACATTGCGTGAATATTATCTGTGAGTACTCATTCGAGGCAGAAGGATTTGAACCTCGAGGCCTCCGCCGGGGCGATTGCTCGCCATGATCTTTCCTCCATGCAGATGCACGGTCCGCTCGGCGATTGCGAGGCCAACGCCGAATCCTCCGGAAGATTCGGAGCGGGCCATATCTACCCGGTAAAATGGTCGAAAAGCCTGCGAGAGGTGCTTTGCTGGTATACCCGGTCCGGTGTCCCGAACGGAAATTCTGAGGCAGCGATCACTTATTCCCGCAGTTGCCGCTTCGTTTTCGCCTGTTTCATCTAGTTCAACCTCGATCAACCCGCCCGAAGGCGTGTATCGAATCGCATTCCTGAGTATGTTCTCGACGGCGCGTCGCAGCATCTCCCGTTGTCCAGAGAACTCAGTGTCATTGGTCTTCGATTCGAATTGAATCCGGCAGCCGCGAGCGGCGGCCTCAAAGTTTGCGTCTCCGAGTAATTCTTCAATCAGCTCACGCATGCTGAATTTGTCGGCTCGCGGTGGCTCTCCAAGGCTTTCAAGAAGAGAGAGGGTGAGCATTTCGCCAATAAGGTCGTTCACTCTGTCGGCTTCGCGCTCCATCCTTTCGAAGGCCGCGTGGTCCAGTGCACCATCTTCTCTCGCAAGCTCAAGAGCCATACGCAATCTGGCTAAAGGAGTGCGCAACTCGTGTGAAATGTCGCGGACGAGCAACTTCTGGGCCTCGATCAGTTCGGTGACCCGATCCGCCATACTGTTGAAGTCGCGCATGAGCGTCCGAACATCGGCGCTATCAAATCGGCCCCAACGGGATCTTCCGGACACTGGCAGCCTGGTCGAAAGATCGCCAGCAGCAAAACTACGGAATGCATTTGAAAGGGCGCGAAGGGGCCGAGTCAGCAGGTAGGCAAAAAGGAACGTCACAAGAATCGAAATCGGGAATGCGCTCTTTGGGAAAGGGAACCACCGCGGTGGTTGGAAGGGCGCCCTCAGTATGAGATACCACTTCTCTCCTGAATCAAGAGCAATGGGCCGAACCTGTACCCATTCATGACGATCTCGTTTGCCTGCAATAGTTCCCTTTCTGATCGCTCGATCCAGCAACGATTGGGTGGGCAGATCTATCTGACTTGAGCACAAGATCTGGCCGTGCGAATCGGCGACCATCATTCGAGAATTCGACATTGCTGGCGATGTGCAGCCGTGTACACGGTAATCGGCCAGCATCATTCTGAGCGACTGCTCTGCGGAGATCGCGTTGATTGCATCTAACTCGGCTGGCGGTCCCGGATCATCTCCGGGAAAGAAGATGGTTGCGCCAATGAAAATCCCAATCGTAGCTATCCAAAACGAAAGGAAGAGTTGGAGGAAAAACGTTCGCATTCGTTAGTTATCCCTCTTCCATGCGCGCGGCCTGACGAGACAGTGAAAAGAGATAACCGCTACTTCGTACAGCAATCAAACCACCGTTAAATCTAGGAAGCGCGTCGAGTTTCTTCCGCAGGCGAGAGACGTGCATGTCCAGGCTCCTGTCATACGCCCTATGTGGCCTCTGAAGAGCTTCCATGCTGAGCATATCGCGATTGAGTACTTCACCTGGGTGCGCGAGAAACAAACGCAACAGAAGATATTCGACATCAGTTAGATCAATGAGTTGGTCCTTGAACATAATCTGCCGGTTTGGAACATCGATTGAGAAGTCGGCTAGAGGTTCCGCAGTCGACGTTTTCGAGTGGCGCACGATATGGGAACGCCGGATCACTGCCCGCATACGAGCAAGCAGTTCCCTGGGATTGAAGGGCTTTGGAAGATAATCATCGGCACCCATTTCAAGCCCCACGATACGGTCAATCTCCTCGCCTCTCGCGGTCAACAGAAGTACGCGTGGGTTCATCTCATGTTGAAGCCTCCGCAATACCTCAAAGCCATCTAAGTCCGGCAACATCACATCGAGCACAATGAGATCAGCGTGCAGCGCCTTTGCCGCTTCCATTCCTGCCAAGCCATTGTGAACGGCGGTCACCTCCCAGCCGTGGCGTGTCAGGTAATCCTGTAGCATTGAGCAAAGCTCGACATCGTCATCAATCAGAAGCACACGCTCTTTATTCGCTGTCTGTGTATCCACTTCATCGTCCTCTCGTTAGTGTGCCGCTAAATTAACTACAATGGGCGATCCGGTTACAAATTGTTACGCAGTAGTGACCTTTTGTTACGTGCGTAAGGGGATCTCTGACGTCTCCTAGTAAAGAGAAGATGCTCCTTTCAGAGAGGCCGATGCAACAAGCAACGACACCCGCCCCTATCGACAAATCAGATCAACCCACCCGGCGCAAGCGACGTTGGCTTGCTTGGCTGCTGGTCCTGCTAGTATGTGGAATTCTCTTGCTTCCACTGCTCCACCGCGTCATGCCACCTGCTGTAATGCGCCCCGGCGGTCCAGGTGGGCCGCCGGGAGGCCCTCCTGGACCAATGGGTCTTGCAAGCGCAAACGCTGGAACTCCCG
>DATAQW010000210.1:0-3058 GCA_036264445.1 Pseudacidobacterium sp. | reverse complement strand
ACGCGAAAGAACAACTCATCGGACCGCAGGCCATGCGCTTCCACGAGCGCATGATCATGCTGAGTGTGCTCGACGGGCTCTGGAAAGATCATCTCCTGAACATGGACCACCTGAAGGAAGGCATCGGGCTGCGTGGCTATGGGCAGCAGGACCCGCTGGTGGCTTATAAGAAGGAGTCCTTCGAGATGTTTGAAGGAATGATGGGGCGCTTCCAGGAGGACGCGGTACGCTTCCTGTTCCTGATGCAGATTGTCGGGCCGGATGGTCAGCCGCTGCAGATTCCGTCGCGTCCACGGCCTGCAATTCCAGCTGCGCCTCAGGTGGCTTCGGCAGAGGCACGCTCTCTTCATGCACCTTCTGCGGTTGCTGTCGAAGAGCGGCCTGCGGTCCCGATATCAACGCGCCAGCCCGCTACGACGATTGATGAAATCGAGCGTGAGTTCCAGCGCAAGAAACAGCGCGAGCTGGAGCACGCGCGCATGGCAGGAAGTAGCGATGGTGGGTCTGCTCCGGCGCAACGCAGGACGGGTGAAAAAGTTGGACGCAATGATCCTTGTCCATGCGGCTCGGGGAAGAAATACAAGAAGTGCCACGGGGCGAATGAAGCCTGATGGGGATGTCATTCTGAGCTGAGATTTAGCAGAAATCGCTGAGATTATTCGCTCAGAATGACGGCGCTTATTTTTGACCTCATCTTAAAACAGATTTCCATGAGCTTCTGATGCCACTGCATCAAGAAAACTCCTGAGCGCTGCGATTCGCGGTTCCGCGAGGCGCTTTGCGCTTTCCAGGCGAATTTTCTCTGGCAGAGTTTCCAGATTTTTCTGTAATGGCTTCATCACTTCTGAAAACGTGGCATAGCGCGTGTCACGGCCAACCTTAGTGACCGTGCGCAGAGTGCCGATGGCGCCCAGCTGTTCGAGCATGTCGGCATCGCGCAGGATGGTAGCTTCGATTGTTGCCGGCTCATCGTGCGGCTGGTGCTCGCGAATGGCTGCAAGCACTCCCGGAATTTTGTCTTCAGGGAAGCCAGCTTTAACGAGAATCTGCGGGACTCTTTCACAGGCGTAGCGCACATGGTCCCAGCGCGCGAGTTCGGTTGGGTCTTCAGGGCGGTGTCCGACAAAGACGCCAAGATCGTGCAGCCACGCCGCTGCGAATACCACATCATCGTCATAGACAAGGTCCTTGCCAATGGTCTGCGTCAGCGCATAGAGGCGCGGCTGGTGGCCATATTTGTCGATGGGCTTTGCGTTGTGGCGAATGAACTCTTCAACGGCTGATCGGAAACTGTTCGGCATCCAGCTCAGAGTAGCAGAGGTTTGCTTTCATCGCTGTTTCACAAAGCAAAGAGGTGACACGGTGATGACATCTATGTGACACAAGCACCCACGCAAAGAGAGAGGCTAGGTACGCGGTGGAATCAACCGCTCCCGGGCCAAATGAAAAACTCATTCTCTCTTTTGGAGTGTGTAGCATGGAACAAAAAAGCTCTCTCGAAACCGTTAACAAAAATCCAACGACGAAACGCGCCGTTCAAAGGCGCAATTTCCTTAAAGGCATTGGCGTTGCCAGTGCGGCAATATCAACAGGCGCTCTGTTGGGAAACGTCAAGCTCGAAGCAGAAGAGCGCAGCGGGCGGCTTGAGGCGGGCGATGCAGCAATTCTGCGTTTTCTCGCGGCGGCAGAGATTATTGAAAGCGATCTGTGGCAACAATATGCGGAGTTAGGCGGAAATCAAACAAATGAGCCTCCTCTCATTACGGGATTGACTGGCGGAAACGCCGCTTATACAAGGGCCCTTTCAAACCTCGATGGCGACATGGCTCAATACATTCACGACAACACTGAGGATGAATTCAGCCACGCGGCATTTATCAATGAATTTCTCGCTTCAAAGGGTGCGGATACCGTCAATCTCGATCAGTTCCGGACTTTGCCCAGCAGCCAGGCCACGGGCGCGCAGCAAATCGGACGGATTACAAACCTGACGGAACTTACTGTTGATACCTCGTGGTGGACAAGATATCGCAGCCGCACTCAGAACCCGGATTTTGGAGATACCTTTCCTAACGCCATCGAGGTGATTGGAACGAAGAAGCATACCGCCATTCCCAGAAACAACAACGAAGCGCAACTGGATACTTCATCGCCAAACGGCGTTACCGATCTTACGCAATATATCGCCAATACAGCTGGGTTTCATTTCGCATTTATCGAGCAGGGGGGAACCAGTCTTTATGCTGAGCTGGCTCAGCGGGTGACCAGCACAGAAGTCCTGCGCATTTTGTTGAGCATTGGCGGGACCGAGATCATGCATTTCCAGACATGGCATGACAAGGCAGGGAATTGTCCTCCATTGACTGGAGTAAAGGATCCGGTCAGCGGCGACACCGTTGATTTTCCTGATATCAGCACTTTTGCCGGCAATGAAGACCTGCAGGCGAACCTGATCATGCCTGAGCCTACGGTGTTCCTTAGCAAGAGATTCAAACAGGTGTGCTCGATCATTCGTCCCACGGAAACCAGGCGCGCGGCAGCAGGGGCGCTGAAGGCACTTACAGGCGATGGGCTGTTTATTGGGCAGGTGCCTGCATTTTTTCAATACCTGAACGATTTGGCGGAGGATGCGGACGAGGCAAGGCGCGAACGTTATTAGGTTGTTCTCGCCATGGAGAGGGTTCGGCCATGGTGCAGAAAAAGAGGGTAGAGCGAGGGGGTGCTCTACCCTTCTTTTGATTTGGCCCTAAGCGCCTAGAAAGAGATTGGAATGACAGCAAATAGTCGTGTATTGTTGTGTCAAATAATTTTCTAAATTGAACGTAACAACTCCGAAATGATTTCCTTTTCTGGCTGTCTCTCTTCTTTTCGTGCGTCTAAACATGCCTTTCTCTTGGCGATGTTAGCAGCAACTTTATCTGTTGTCGGGCAACAAAGTGATCCGAACAGGCCACACCTAAGCCATCAGTCGCAACCGATGACTCAACCGATTGTAGCAATTGAGCCGCATGATGAAGGTGTGGTTACCAGTTCGCCTGGCATGGATATCGGCAATGGG
>DATAQW010000200.1:0-4934 GCA_036264445.1 Pseudacidobacterium sp. | reverse complement strand
CGCTGCTGCAAAATCTGAAGAAACTTAGCGTCCGAAGTAGGTCGCGTTTTTCTGCGTGTACTCCTGCCATTTTTCCGGCAGATCATCAGCGGCAAAAATAGCCGACACTGGGCAGACTGGAACGCAGGCGCCGCAGTCAATGCATTCGACGGGATCGATATAAAGCTGTTGCTGATCGGCGTGAGGAGCTTCGTCCTTTTTCGGGTGAATGCAATCTACCGGACACGCATCTACGCAGGCGGTGTCTTTTGTGCCGATACAGGGTTCCGCAATTACATAAGCCATGAAAGCTTTCTCCGGTTGCTGGTGATTGACCTAATTGTATCAGGGACTCGCCGTCCGGACGCGCCTTCGGCGCAAGCCAGATTCCCAAATTTAGTGAGAAATTGTCATCCCGACCAGAGTCGGGCAGCGACGAAGTGAAGAGGCCTCAACGCCCGCGTTCAGCCCGCCGTTCCGCAAATTCCTTCGGCGTTGGAATTGGCTCCAAATCGCGGCCGGCAAACATATCCTGAAACAGCGTAACCACTTCATTCAGGATCAGTCCATTCGTCGCCAGGACTTCCCTGCTGTTCAGCCTGAATGGACCACCATCAAAAGCTGTTACCGTCCCGCCTGCCTCGCGCACAATCAATGCTCCGGCCGAGGTGTCCCACGGATTCAGATGGAACTCCCAGTAGCCATCGAAACGTCCGCATGCGGTGTAGACAAGGTCAATTGCAGCTGATCCGGCGCGGCGGACGCCATGAGAACGCAGCGTAATCTGTTGATAAAAATGTATATTCGGGTTCTGATGGCGCGAGCGGCTGGGGAATCCCGTAGCCAACAGACTCTCCGCCAGATCGTCCGTCCGCGATACGTGAATCTTTTTGCCGTTGAGATATGCCCCTTTGCCTTTCTCCGCGACAAAAAGCTCATCGCGCGTAGGATCATAGACAACGCCGGCGGTAAGGGTGCCATCCTGGTCCGGAGCAAGTCCTGCAGGTCGATGCTCCAGTCCCAGCGAAACACAGAAGACCGGGAAACCATGTGCGAAATTCGTTGTCCCGTCCAGCGGATCAACATACCAGCGATATTCCCGGTCAATGTGATCACGCGTTCCTTCCTCGCCGTAAATACCATGATCAGGAAAACGCGCATGCAGACGCTCAACAATCAGCTTTTCCGACGCGCGATCGGCTTCTGTCACCAGGTCAACATCGCCCTTATATTCGGTAGCTACTCCACGATGGTAAAAGTCGCGGAGTAGCGCGCCCGCTTCCAGCGCGATTTCAGACGCAGGGCCGGCAAACTTCAGAGAGATATCAGAGGGCAATTGCGTCACTTCTGATCTCCGTTAACATGATCTTCGGATTCCTCCGCAGCTTTGCGTGTATTACGTACGCGCCCGCCGTGACGGCCGGCTTGTTCCGTGATCATGCGAATCTGATGTTTATAAATGAAAAGATTCGGCTTGCCCTCGCGTGTGAGACGGATCATACGGTCATCGAAGTACTCGATCCATCCAGTGACTGTCTCGCCATCACGCAACTTCACCGCAATGGGCACCTGTTTTTCGCTGAGGAAGCGGAGGTATAGCGCTTCCTGACCGGTATCTCCGGGAGGCGGAGACTTTTGCCTTCGGCGGAACGAATGAGGAATGACCATGCCTCATTGTATCGATTGGCCGGGAGTTGCGTAGTATCCGGTACGGTGGCGCACAGTGTAATGTGCGTTTGCGGGCTGCTTGACTGTCACATTGATCGCACGGAAATCAGAATCGGCGCGGCGATGCTCAGGGTAGTATGCCAACAGATATTGTGTCCGCAAGTCATCCGAAACCTTCTGGAAAGCTTCAGGCAAGTGCGCCGCATCGGCGTAAAAATACTTTCCTCCTGTTTCCTGTGAGAGCGTAATCATGGCGTGCTCGCCGCCCGTATCGCGCCCTGCATCGGCTTCGACAGGCACATCGATAATGCTGTAGACCATCGTTTCTGAACGCACGGCCTGCTCAAGCGCCGCAGCATAGTCGACGCCCTTCACAGTATTCCCTCCGTCAGAGATCACAACCAGCACCTTTCTTCCCGGACGGTTCGTGAGGTTCTGCGCGGAGAGATACACTGCATCATAGAGCGCTGTTGCCGGGCCGGTCGCAAGATTTTCGATCCCATAGTCAATGCTGCTAAGCCGGTTCGTAAAAGGAACGACTTCCCTGACATCCGAAGAAAAATCGATCAGATCGAGGCGGTCTACAGGACGCAGCAGCGAATGCACAAAATTGTGCGCAGCGCGTTTCTCAATCGCAAGGTCTTTGGCCACGCTGCCGCTGGTGTCAATGGCAAGCACAATAGAAAGCGGCATGTCTGCCTGCTTCTCAAAAACTGCGATTTTTTGCGGATGGCCATCTTCGGCCACAGTGAAATCATCTTTCATGAGGCCGCCCACCGGAGCGCCATTTGTATCTGTCACATTGACGAAGACATTTACCAGGTGCACATCCACGCGAATCGGCGGCACGTTCTGTGCCTTGAGGATGCCCGTCACTGCGAGAAACAATGCCGTTGCGATAAGTTGTTTCATGGCACGACAGGCCCCCGTAATCCCTCCGGAAACGGCTCGCCGTCGGCCCAGACGACTCCATCCTCGAAATGCTCTTTCTTCCAGATAGGCACGGTTTTCTTAAGAGTATCGATGAGCCAGCGGCAGGCATCAAAAGCTGCTGGACGGTGCGCCGAAGCTACGGCGATCAGCACGCTCGTCTCGCCAACCGCAAGCTTTCCGAGTCTATGTATCATGAGCACGTCACGGACAGAAAAGCGCGTCAGCGCTTCCAGCGCAAGCGATTGCATCTGCTTCAGGGCCATCTCCTCATAAGCCTCATAAACGAGATAAAGCGTGCGCCGTCCTCGTGTGTTGTTGCGCACAATCCCGTCAAAAACAACCACCGCGCCGTCTTCCCCCTGCTTTAGACGCCTTATTAGCGCTTCAGACTGAATTGGCTCATGGATCAGAGCTACGTGCGACGCCAGATTGCCGCCACTTACTGGAGGAAGCAGCGCGACTTCATCACCGTCAGATAAGGGATGCGCAGACGCAGCATATTCCTGGTTCACTGCCACTGCCAACGATTCCCACAGCTCCGGATGTTGCGCCGTGTGCGCACGAAAATAGTCAAGCAGCGTGGAGACAGTAGCGCCTGCGGGCAGTTCCAACGATTCGATAGTTTCCGGAAAAAGGTCTTTTAGGACGCCAAAGAGCAGTACGCGCACGTGCATACCTACAGAATACCTAGTTAGACGGATGAACCGGGGCATCTGGAATCAGCAGAAAATTGATCCAACACCTTTTCGGTAGAGTAAGGCTGGCGTCAAGGTAATACTCAAAAACCTTCTTTTACCAGAGTTGCGCGGTTCGGCGTCCAGGTAAGGCGAAAGCGGTTGCCTTTGCGAACATTGGCCACCACGCTTGGCTGAAAGCAGGCAATGCAGGTGCCTCCGGGACGGCGCACGCTGGGGTAGACGACTCCAAGTGAGCCGCGCTGCATTAAGCGGCCTGTCAACTTCTGCGACTCCACATAACTATTGGGGTCAAGACACGCAGCAAAGCGGCCTGGCTTCTCTGTTTCAGAACGGAGATCATGAAAGCTCCCGGTAAAGTCCGCCAGATATTCGTCGTATTGCAGCGACTCGCGCTCCGTCCAGTTGACCTCGGCAAATTCTATGGACTTATGAAAAATGATCTCTGCCTTTGACGTCGCAAGCTCGAAGCCCGCGTACCAGGCGCCTCGCTCAGATGTGGAAAAACGCGCTCCAAGCGGGTGCGGATGTGTAAAGGCGGCGTTGACGATGCGGTAGTGCGGCACGTGAAAGACCAGTTCGCGAGGCGTGATCCCTGGGCGCAGGTTCTCTTCGGCTTCAAGGCGCGCATTGGTTGCGTTATCCAGTTCAAAGATGTGCTGCAGGTGCTCATCGTCATCGGCAATGCGCGTCAGTACTGACTCCAGTTTCGCGCCGTATTTTGCCGGAAGCAGACGATGTGTATCGAAACGTCGTAACTGAGTCAACGGCGGCAGGGTCGGGTCTTGTTCTGGAGCTTCGATGAATGGCACTTCCGGATGCGCCTCTATCTGCGCGCGCACCGCTGCGAGTGTTCCGGAGGGATCGTCAAAACTGGGAAGAGATGCTGTCTTGGCCCGTGTCATTTTGGAGGAGGTATGTAACTCTGTTTAGCCACCGCGCCTGGCGTCCAGCAAACGGCGCACCACTTCCATCGCCGGAGTCCCGCCTTGCAGCATATATGCCAGTGGCGTGCGTCCGGTAAAAATCGGGTTCGTATTTTGAAGCTGCACCCAGCGATCAGCCAACTTTGTGCCGTAGAGAATATTCAAAGCCTTAAATATGCCGATCAGATACGAGATGCGCTGCAAGCAATCCTGCTCGAGAATCTGGTGCGGGTCTCGCTTCATCTGGTAATACTTGCCGTTCGATACGCCACCCAGCAGCTGACGCGCATCTTCATCACGCACCTGCCACTTTTCCATAATGTTAAAAAACGCGCGCAATCCTGCAGGCGATAGGCGGCGGCGCTCTTCCCTTTGCGAAAGATCAGGCAGGGCCGGGGGTGCATAAAGTGTCGCCGGATACGCGAAGGCATGGCCGGCATCTTGCCTTGACACGGGATTTTCTCCTTTTGAAGGTCTATCGAAAGATGACCTCCATTTATGGAGAAGTATAGCTCCATAAATCGTGCAATGCAAAATAAAAATCAGGAGCGCCTGGTCGTAACCAGATAAACAATCCCTGTAATCACGCTGGTCAGCAGAATCCAGCCCATCTGGTACCAATAAAAGAAGGGGAATCCGAAGAGTTCGGGCGAGTGGCGGGCATACGTTCCAGGGAACATCAATGCCAGGGCGGGGATAAGCAAAAGCCAGTTCCAGTGGGCACGGCGCGATT
>DATAQW010000199.1:0-2446 GCA_036264445.1 Pseudacidobacterium sp. | reverse complement strand
TCTCCTTCGTACAAAGCATCTTTCCGTAGCCATGGAAGACCGTCTACCCTCAATGAGTAGCCATGGTAGATGGTCGACTATCGAGTGGTCAAGGGTGGCGACTCGGACATTAGGTTTGCAGGCATCAATAAGGAGAAAACGTTCAATCTCACCGCCGGGTCACGGCGACCAGGCTTTGCCAACCGGCTTTGCTCATTCTCAGTTGCTGACCGGTCTTCAACACCACCGAGCCTTCGCTCTGCCCCTCGCGAAAGATTTCGCTCACCTGATCCACATTGACGATGACCGATCGGTGGATGCGCACAAATTTAGCCGGATCGAGAGTACAGGACAGCTGCTTGATGGTCTCGCGTAACATGAAGCGTTTGCTGCCCACATGCAGGCAGGCGTAGTAATCCGCCGCTTCAATCCATTCAATCTCGTTCACGTTGACGAAAGAATCTTTGCTGCCATTGTGAACCAATAGCCGCCGAGGAAAATCCCGCCGCGGTCCACCGCCGTTCTCAAGGCTGGCCAAGACCGACTTCAACCGCTCCTGGGTCACCAATGCAGCTTGCGAAGCAATCCGTTCCCTTACCCGCGCAAGTGTCGAATGCAGCCGCTCCGGCTCGACCGGCTTGGTCAGATAGTCCAGTGCATGCACCTCAAACGCCTGTACAGCATAGTGATTGTGCGCGGTTACAAATACCGTAACCGGCATGTGCACGGAGCCGATCTGTTCGATGACCTCGAATCCGTCCTTTCCCGGCATCTGTATATCGAGAAAAAGAACATCGAACCGGCTTTCCCTCAGCGCGGCAATCACTTCTCGCCCATTGCGGCACTCGCCGCCCACTTCGACCTCATCCTGGCCGGCGAGCAGAAATCTCAGCCGCTCCCTCGCCAGCGGTTCGTCATCGGCAATAAGGGCTCTGAGTTTCATACTCCAACGGGTTCGTACGGAATGGTAATGGCCACTTCAAACCCACCAGCATGAAGAGGCTGCGCACTCATCCGGTAATCGTCGGAATAGAAATGCGCCAGCCGCTCACGGGTATTTCTAAGTCCGATGCCATGCCCATTGTGTTGTCTGCCCACCTGTGCTGGCCCACTATCCCGCACCATCACATGCAGAAAATCGCCCACCCGCGTAGCCGATGCCTCCACCAAACCTTCGTTCTCGCAATGCGCAATACCGTGCCTGATCGCATTCTCGACAATGGGTTGAAGCAGAAAGCAAGGGACCAGGCCGTCCAGCGCCCGCGGGTCTACATCCATTTGTACGCGCAATCGATCCGCAAAACGGACTTGTTCAATGGCCAGGTAATTCCCCACTAACTCCAACTCCTGTGACAAGGGGACCTTTTCCGGAGTCGTCCGGGCCAACGTACTTTTCAGAATGTAATTGAGATGGTGGAGCATCTCTGCCGCTGCCTTCTGCCTGCCCAGTTCGACCAGCGTGGTGATCGCGTTCAACGTATTGAAGAGGAAATGCGGTTCCATTTGCATCTGCAGTGCTTGCAGATGCGCAGCAGAGAGTTGCTTTTGCAGGGAAAGCGATTGCATTGCCTCGCGTTGGGCACGAATCTGTGATTGGATCACTCCCGTAATCCCGAACACGAAACCGTAGAGCAACAACTCCATGCCCAGGCGGTTGATGTTGAGCAAGCTTGTCCATACAGAAAGGGAGGTTCCAGTCCCGCGCCATCCTACATCGGTAAATCCCAGGCTTCCCAGGAGCAGCAGGTGCACGATACCAAGCGCAGTGCCGACCAACAGATGAATCGAAATCGAATTCAGGGAAAGGCTCGGCACGCAATGTATTTTCTGTCCTAACCGCCACAGCAGGCTGGCAATCAATGCCCACCAGCCCCAAAGCAGCGTGCCATACAGCAAGGAAGGAAGATGGGTTATCGAATGACACTCGCTTGCGGTCGCTAGCGCGAGCACGGCCGCCACCGAGAAAATAACCACGTGAGCGTTGAAGTTCTTTGTCATCTGGTTCACCGGAACCCGCTTGCATTTATGGTACATCCGTTACACGACCGCAGTTCTAAGTCGGCCAGCGCGCCGGTAGCTTCTTTTCTAAGCCGCGCTGCTTCCTCTTTTGCCCCTGAAGCCCGAAGGATCTGCGCATATGCGTTCTCCACTGTCGCGTAGGCGAAGGTATTCCTGCCGATCGTCGCTTCAGCGATTGCAAGTGCCTGGCGCGCGTCGGCAAGCGCGTGCGGATAGTCTCCGGACTTCCCCAACACCTCCGCGCGCAAGATGTATCCAGTACCGAGCATGAAGTAGCCGGGCCCATGAGCATGCTTCCAGTGGTCGATCGCCTGATTAATCGCAGAAGCTGCCTCCTCATTTCTTCCGTCGTGCAATGCCAATGAGCTGGCTATCGTGTCGATGGCTGCAAGATCGTCCTCTCGCAGGGGCGCTGCGTGTTGCGCTTCCTGGGTGGCTCTCTCCAGAG
>DATAQW010000196.1:0-3636 GCA_036264445.1 Pseudacidobacterium sp. | reverse complement strand
ACTGTTTGAATGTCTCCTGCGAGCCGGACGGGCAGGCCGGAGGTGTGTTGATTCGCGCGCTTGAGCCTGTCGAGGGGTTGGCGACGATGACCAGACTTCGCAAGCTTCCACCTGATCCAAAATTGCAGCTACTAACCTCCGGGCCTGGGCGTTTATGCCAGGCACTCGACATCACCCGTGCTGCCCACAATGGACTGGATGTGACCAGCGCATCATCCTGCCTGCGCGTTGAAGATGACGGTTACCGGACGGGAGAGATCGCTGTTACGCCCCGCATCGGCATCCGCCATGCTGCAGAGCGTCCAGCGCGCTTTGTGATTGAAGGCAATCAATTTGTTTCACGAAGTTTGTGATCTTTTTATAGTTTCATCCGTATACTGGGCAGCATTAACGTCAATTTATTAGATCCATTTCGATCGGAGATCGAATGAAACGTCTTCTCTCTATTTTTGTGCTGACAGGGGCCGTGCTTCCCCTGATGGCTCAGGACATGCCTTCCGGGACGAATGCACAGGCTGCGCATCCGCCCGCACAACGCCGTCCATTACCCAAGCCCACAAATCTTCAGGTATTGCCGAAGGACATCGCGCCGGAAGACCTGATGAAGCTGATGCGCGGCTATTCCCAAGCGCTGGGCGTGCATTGCAATTTCTGTCACGAGGTAAATCCGCAGACGCATCAGCCGAATTTTGCCGCTGACACTAAGCCAGACAAAGGCATCGCCCGCACCATGATCGCCATGACGCAGACGATCAACCAAAAATATGTATCGACGATCAATGACCCCGACGCAACACCTGAAATGAAGACGGTGACGTGTGGGACATGCCATCGCGGCGAGACCATGCCTGCGCCATTTAAGCCTAAGCCTGAAGCGCATCCTACAGCAGGCGCGCCAGCCCAGAAGCCGCAGTAGTTATTTGTGAGACTGAAGCAGGATGTTATCGATGAGCCGCGTTGTGCCCACGAACGCGGCCACGGCCACTAAAGCGCCTGCGCGAACGTCCGATACATCTTCAAGCGTGTCAGGATTGACCACAGCAAGATAATCGATCCTGACTTGCGATTCTTCCGCAAAGATGCTTCGCGCTGCTTCGATCAATTTCTGCGAAGAAGTCTCGCCTTTCGCGGCAACTTCTTCAACACGGTGGAGAGCGCGCCCAAGCACTAATGCCTGTCTGCGTTCCTGGGGTGACAAATAGCGGTTGCGCGAGCTCATTGCCAGGCCGTCTGTCTCGCGCACAATGGGACAGACTTCAAGACGCACCGGGCAGTTCAGGTCGCGCACCATCTTGCGCAGGACGGCAACCTGGGCCGCGTCTTTCTGTCCGAAATAAGCCTTATGCGGACAGAGGATGTGAAAGAGCTTGCTGACGACGGTGGTAACGCCGCGAAAATGTCCCGGACGCGAAGTTCCGTCGAGGCGTTCGCTAACGCCTTCTACCAGCACAAATGTGCTTGCGCCGGTGGGATACATTTCCTCAACCGTTGGCGCAAATACGATGTGAACGCCTTCGCGTTCGAGCAGCATGCAGTCCTGCTCAAAGGTGCGTGGGTATTTAGCGAAATCCTCGTTTGGCCCGAACTGCGCCGGGTTCACAAAGATGGAGACGGCTACTACATCGCATTCGGCTTTTGCTGCGCGCACCAGCGAAAGATGCCCCTCGTGGAGTGCTCCCATCGTGGGAACAAGGCCCAGCACACGGCCTTCGCCGCGCAGTTGCGCACAGGAAGACTGCGCCTCATGTATTGATTTGAAGATCAGCATGGCAGTTATGCTTTGCGCCGCAGCGGCGATGCGGCTTCAAATGCAGCACGCGTCTCTTTGGGCAAGTGATAGCTTTCGTTCTCGCTGGGAAATTCGCGCTGCTCCACATCGCGCACGTAACTATCGATAGCGGAACGGAAGAGGCCGGCGGCATCTCCATACTGACGGACAAATTTTGCAGGCTTTGAAAAGGTGAGATTCACCAGATCGTGGAAGACGAGAATTTGCCCGTCGCAATCCGGGCCTGCTCCAATGCCGATGGTCGGGATATTCAGCCGCTGCGTGATGAATTGCGCCACTTCGCGCGGCATGCCTTCGAGGACGATGAGAACCGCCCCGGCAGCTTCGAGAGTGAGCGCATCTTTCAGCAAAGCATCAGCAGCGGCTACTGATTTGCCTTGCACTTTGTATCCGCCCATACGATGCACCGATTGCGGTGTAAGCCCAAGATGCCCAATGACGGGAATCTCCGCGCCAACAAGACGCTCGACTAACTCCGCACGGTTTGCTCCACCTTCGATCTTCACAGCCTCTGCGCCGGCTTCTTTCATAAAACGCGCGGCGTTGGTTACACCTTCCTGCGCGCTGATGTGGTACGAACCGTAAGGCATGTCCGCGGCAACAATGGCGTGTTTCACGGCACGCCGCACGGCGCGGGTGTGATGCAGCATCTCGTCGACCGTAACAGGAAGCGTTGTGTCATAGCCGAGAACGACCTGCGCCAGCGAATCACCGACGAGGATCAGATCGACCCCAGCTTCGTCCACGAGACGCGCTGTCGCGTAGTCGTATGCGGTGAGGGCTGTAATTGGCTTATTGTGCTGTTTCTTTTCCTGAAGTGTCTGGAAGGTGACCTTGGCACGAGGTGCCGAGGCATTTTGCGCATCTGCGCTACAGAAGTTGGTTACGCTCATTGACTGTCTCCAGTGCAGCTCCCAGCAGGGATGCTACCCGAACCTAGTTTCTGACTATACGCCGTTTGGACGGACGCGTACAGCTAAGCGATAACGCCTTCTTTTCAGGCAAGATAGAATGGCTGCGTACTCATGCAGAATCCATGGCTCCATTGGTGGACTGACCCGGTGCCGCTCTTGCACCAGACAACTTTTCCGCGTCTTCTGCTGGCCTTGATTCTTGGAGTCTGCGTCGGCGCGGAACGCCAATGGAGACAGCGCGCCGCTGGCCTGCGCACGAATACGCTGGTCTGCCTTGGAGCTGCAGCTTTCGTCGATCTCGGTTTGACGGTTGCTCCCAACACAACGCAGGTGATCGCGTATGTTGTCTCTGGCGTGGGTTTCCTTGGCGCTGGCGCGATTATGAAAGACGGTGGCAGTGTGCGCGGGCTGAACACGGCGGCGACGCTCTGGTGTTCTGCTGCTGTGGGAGCCTGCGCTGGCGCGGGAGAAATGCTCGATGCTGTTTTTGTTGCCGCGCTTCTGATCGGAATCAATTCAGTGCTGCGGCCGTTCTCGCGGTATATCGATCGGCGCTCGCTCGCAGTGCTGGATACACACACACTTTATCGTCTGAGGTTGATCTGCGAAACAGAACGCCAGACGGATGCTGAATATCAACTCACACGCGCGATTGCCGAACGCTCGCTTATGCTGCGGGAGCTGCGTGCCGAGCATGTCCAAGACACAGCGACTTCGATTGTTCAGGCAGTACTTGAATCGGGTACGCGAGATGCTGCTTTGCTCAACGCGTTGACCGAAGAATTGCGCGCCTTTCCCTGGACTGAATCTGTTGACTGGACAGAAACAGAGACTGAAGCGGAGTGAGTGAATCGCGCAACCGCTGCGGTATCTTTTGCTTCCCATTTTTTAGAGGTAACTAGGAATGCCTGCAAAGAAGAAATCAAGCAGCCG